>JBKPAO010000089.1:0-2430 GCA_046726475.1 Gemmatimonadota bacterium
CCGCTCCCTGACGCTTCGGTTGACGCCGTAATATCCAACGGCGTCATCAATCTTTCCTTTCGCAAGCGCCGCGTTGTCCAGGAGATCTTCCGCGTGCTGCGACCCGGCGGCCGCATCTCAATCACCGACATCGTGAGCGCCAAACAGCTCTCGCAGTCCATCGTGAACGATCCCAAGCTTTGGGCCTCCTGAATCGGCGGCGCTCTCCCGGAGGGAGAGATGTTCCGGTTGCTTGAGGAGTCGGGCTTCTCACGCGTGCGCTCCGCTGTGGTACCGAGGTTCCGATTCCGCACGGGGGCAACGCAGGATGCGGCAGAGGCGTACGGAGTGAAGGCCGTGATGATGACCGCGCTCAAGCCAACCGGCCCCTGACCCCGGTGGCGGGGATGAGGGGCGTCGGCTCCGAGGAAATGGCCCCGGCCCAGGTCGGTCTCCCCATTCAACTATGGCCGGAGATTCTGGAACCGGTTCAGCGTCACCGTTAGGTGGCTAGTGCCGGTGAGGTTTCTTACCAGAACGAAGCGCCTGCCGTCCGGCATCACATCGTAGACGCGATGGGTAAGGTCGGTCACGTAGGCGGGGTCAGCGAAGAGCGTGCTGCGATGCAGGACCTCAACGCCAGCTTTTGTCTCCAGCCGGGCGGCTATCAGCGCTGGCCCATTCCGGTAAAAAAGCTCGCCGCCGCGGGGGGACCAGGCCGGCTCGGTGCCGCCTTCCAGAGACACCTGGTAACGCCCTGCCATATCTGGGAACCCTCGCACATACACCTCGGCTCGCCCCGATTCGTTGGACACATAGGCGAGCCAGCGACTATCCGGTGAAATTGCCGGCGCTACCTCGTCGGCCTGACTGCCCAGTAGCAGCACAGGTCGGGCGGAGTCTGATGGCGCGAGCCAGATGTCTCGGCTGCCACGGCCGCCCACGGTGCGGACGATGAGGGACCGTCCGTCTCGGATAAACAAGGCCTCCCAGATCTCGAGGTCCGGCAGGGCCAGAAGCGACTCGGCCGGCGTGCTGCCATCCGCCCGGAGAAGTCGCAGATCCAGATGGGTACCGACTTGACGGATGTATGCGACACGGCGTCCATCGGGACTCCAGGTCGGACGGCTGGCGTAGCTTTCAAATGACAATCGGGTGAGAGCACCCTGCGCGCGGTCGAGCAGCCAGATGTCGCGGTCCCGCCTGACCGCGACGCGACGGCCGTCGGGCGAGATGCTCGGATCGCCGAATTCCGCGGGGTGCGAGGACAGCGGTTCGGCTCGCCCGCTCCGATCCACCAGCTCCAACCTTCGCTGCGGGGCTGTGGCCGGTGTCACGATGGTACCCGTCCGAGAAAGCGCCATCACGGCCCCGCCGAGCTCGATGCGCACCCCGGCATCGAGAACTATTGGCTCGCCCTTAGTGGACAGGGTGCTCGGATCGAACCTGACGGCTCGGACGAGGCCATCGGGGCCGAGATACACGAGGTGTCCGGTCGCGACATACCGTGGATCTCCACCGGTGATGTTCAGCTCCTTGACGGAGCGCGCTGGCAGATCGAGCACCGCGAGGCGAGTGGCAGAGTCACGTTGAATGCTGAACAGCACGCCCCTGTCGCCGGGCAAGCCGTGGGGCAGCCCAAAGGACTCGCCGGGCTTGCTCGCGAGCATGGTTGTGAGCTGCCCCGACATCGAGCACTGCCGTAAACCGCTCGCATCGGCGAACACGATCACGTTGCCTTCCAGCCAGGTCGGCCGCACGAGCCCGCCGCTCTCGCATATGGCTTCCGGAGCGCCGCCGGAGACGGCAGCTTTGACGAGCCGAGTACCGAGGCGAAAGCCGATCGACCGTCCATCCGGGGAGAAGAACGGGGCAGCACCATTCTCGCTTCCGGGAATGGGGATGGGCTCGAGTCGGTCCATGGCACGGAGGTACAGCCGCCGCTGGCCGGTAGAGTCCTGGCCGTTGTACACCAGTGTCGTGCCATCCGGGGAGAGAGCCATCACCGAGAAAATGTCGCCCACCCATGCGGCGTTCTCCGGAAGCACGACGTCGAATCGGTAGACGGGCGGCACCGGTAATACCGACCTCGGCCGGAGCGTGACGAGGGCGATGATGCCCAACGCCGCAACGAGAAGTGCCCACGGGAGCCACGACATCGCACGGGCACCCGCCGTCTTTCGCACCAACTGTGTGGATGGTCTCGACACATATCCGCTGTTCCCCAGTGCTGCCGCGAACTCGGCGGCGCTGGCAAAGCGATCTGCCGGCAACTTCTCGAGCGCCTGAAGCACGGCACCGTCCACATGGGCTGGAACTGTTCGCCGGAGCACCGTCAGGGGACGGGGTGTCTCCGACATCAGCCGCGCCACAATGGCTTGCACTGTGGGCCCGGTGAACGGCGGCTCGCCGGCAAGCATCTCGTAGGTAACGGCACCAAGGGCGTAGATG
>JBKPAO010000090.1:0-6498 GCA_046726475.1 Gemmatimonadota bacterium
CTGGCACTCCGCTCGAGTTCAGGCGCGCGCCGGCCCAGGCGCCGCAGCGCCTCGCGGTCGCAGAGCACCTGGCTGTTGGTCTCCGCGCCCGGCTCTGCCCGCTCCCACGGTGGCACCGTCGTGTCGGTCGGCTGCGGCTGATTGAACACCCGGGCAACTCCGGTCCGCACCACGGCCTGGAACTCGACTTGAGCGTTATGCCACCGACTGGGCGGTGGACGCACGCTTGGGAGTGGATCCTTCCTCTGGGCGAACAGGATCCGTCCCGCTCCCACCTCCAGCCGGACGTCGTCCCTGGTGACGTCGTAGGTGGCGCGGGTCACCAGCCGTAGCAGCGAGAGGTCCAGGATGAACCCCGCACTGGCTACGCCACTTCCGCCCGTCTCCCAGCCGCCCTCGAGTACCACGTCTCCTCTGGTGCCCAGGTCGAGTCCTTGGCGAAGCCCGAGCGACCAGACTCGATAGGCGACCCGCGCTCCCAGCAGGCCCTCGACGTTGGGGTTGGTGTATACCAGGCCTCCGATGGGTCCGATCAGCAGCCGCCGCCTACCAGGAAGTACCGACAGCATAGCAGCGCTGCGCGCCGACGCGGTGAACGGTGCGCCGTGCGAGCGACCGATGACCAGGCCCTCGGTGAGATCGAGTGGGACGCTGAAGGAAGGGGCGGCGCTCTGCGCGAGCTCGAGCCCGGGATCGCACGAGCCGAAGTCGGGCCGAGGGCTCGTCGAGTCCCTTGCTTGCGCGAGAGCGGGTACCGCACCGGCCGAAAGCACCAGGGCGGCGGCAAGAACCCGAATCAATTCCAGCTCCTCGCGAGAGCCCCTGCGGTGATCTCAGGCTCGGCTGGGCGGGGTAGGCAGCTGCTCGTGTCCACTCGCCATGCGCGCCACGGCGCCCTGATTCACCAGGATGCGCATGTTATTGCTGCGCGAGTCTACCGGCCACACAAAGAAAAATGTGCTCTGGGGCGGATATCCTGACGTGAGCCCTACGATGCGCTCGCCATCCCCAAAGTCGACTTCAATGGGGACTGCGCCCCGCGCCCGAGGGTCCTGGCTCTCCAGCTTGCGCCCCTCCTGGCGCTTGGGATCGCCTGTCAGGTCTTTCACGAAGAACAGCGCCTTCAGGTCGCTGAGCTTAACCGAGATCGTCCCCTGGTCGGCCGTACGAATGTGACAGAACGGCCGCTTTGGGTTGATGTCGTGGCTGACGCCTTTGACTACTCGTCCACCGATGTAGTGGGCGACGACCTTGTGGGTCACGTGGTCCTCGACGTTGGGGAGCGACAATTCCACCTGACAGTATGCCGGAAGATGCTACAACGTTCCGGCGGAGGGTAGCTACCAGGTCCGCTCGCCGTCCGTTGCAATCCCGTGACACTGCCATGTTATAGCGAGCAGGGACTTCGGTCGCGAGCTCAGAGGGAACGCACTCGACTGCAATTCTTATCACTCAACGCAACTCCAAAAGTGGCATGGGAGTCGCACTCTCCCTCCGATAAACGGTCAGGTCTCGTCGCACCGCTGCCGCGACTCCGGAATGACCCGCAGCACAACCAACCTCAAACTCTCCAGCCGGCAATGCTCCGCTTCCGACGCATGTGACACGGATCGGCGCAGTTAGACCACCGGCGGTTACTCCGCTCGAGGAATCGATGACGCTCAGGACACTCACGAGATTGGCTGGCGTAACTGCCACGCTGTGGCTCTGCGGCTGCGGCGAAAGAATTACGGCGCCGCCCTCGCGCGACATCGAGGCTGCCACCGCCGAAGTTACCGCCCTGGCTGCCGAGGTTCGTCAGCTCGCCGTGGCCGCTGGTATCACCCCGCTGCAGCAGCCTGCCCCGGTCCGGCGGGAGCTCTCGCTCCTGGGACAGGCGCTCGCCTTTGACAAGACCCTGAGCGGCAACCGCGACATCTCCTGTATGACCTGCCACCTGACCGGCCTCGCAACGACCGACGGCCGCAGCCTCGCCATTGGTCAGGGCGCCACCGGCCTGGGACCGGACCGGGTCCATCCCGCCGGCGCGTTCGTGCATCGCAGCGCCCCACCGTTGTTCAACCTCAATTTGATGACCGTTCTCACCTGGGATGGGCGGGTGTTCCGGGCCTCCACCGGGACGATCCGCGCTCCGGCACCGCTCACCGCGGCCCAGCGCGCCGTGTTCGAGTTCGGCCCGCTCTCCGCACTTCCGATGTTCCCGGTGCTCTCCCGGCCGGAGATGCGCGCCAACTCGGGGAACGAGCTCGCTCTGGTTCCCGACAGCCTGCCTCAACGGACCTGGCGGTTGTTGATGAAACGGCTCGGCACGATCCCCCAATACCGCACCATGTTCGAGAGTGCGTACCCGGGACAGCGGTTCGATGACATGTCGTTCGCGCACGCGGGGAATGCCATGGGCGGATGGATCACCGCGGTGTTCAGCTTCAACAACACACCCTGGGACAACTTCCTCGCCGGGAACGACGACGCCCTGACCGAGCTGCAGCTCCAGGGTGCCAAGGCCTTCCTGACGGTGGGGAAATGCTCCCGCTGTCACACCGGGCCCCTCCTGAGCGACGGGAAATTCCACAACGTCGCGGTGGCGCAGGTGGGTCCGGGATTCGGCGACGGGCCCAGCGGCCGGGATGACTTCGGCCGCATGCGCCAGACCAAGAACCTGGCGGACAAGTACAAGTTCCGGACGCCGCCGCTCCGCAACGTGGAGCTGACCGCGCCCTACGGACACGACGGTGCCATCGTGAGCTTGAGAGGGTGGGTGGATCACTACAGCCGGTCGGACCTGAAGCTGCGGGCTTACGATCCGGGCCAGCTCGAGCCGCTGCTGCAGGGCACGTTGCTGCCGACTGCAGACGCGATCCTGGTGACTCGCGACTCTCGACTCACGACGTTGGTCCTCCCGGCGGCCACGGTGGACGCTATCACCGAGTTCCTCAAGGCGCTCACCGATCCAGCGGCGCGCGACCTGTCTCGGTTCGTTCCCCTATCGGTGCCGAGCGGGTTGCCGATCGACAACTTGCCCTAACCCAGTCCTCGATCGTCCCGGTGAGCACACGTCCCCGCTTCCCCGCTGCCCCGCTTTCATACATGAGAGCCTTCTACCTAACCGCCTTCCTTATGTCCGGACTCCCCCTGCCGCTGTTCTCGCAGGGGGCGCCTCTACCGCTCGAGGAAATCTCGGGGATCCCGAGCGACCTGTACCGGGCCTCCAACCTGGTGACCAATACCTCGTTGATGTCGGGCACCATCCTGCGCAATGTCGTCGTGATCGGGTTCAAAGACGGGGTTACTCCGGAGCAGCGGTCTCGGCTCTATGGATTGGTCGGTGCCCACGCGGTGTACTTGGATCCCGCTGACGGCCCCTCACCGCTGTTCTACATCGCAGTGATCAACGACGATCCCGACGCGTGCGCGGTCCAGCAAGCCATGACGGTTCTGGAAGGGCAGCCCGAGGTGATGAGCGCCTACCCGGAGATCGTAGCCAGTTTTGACGACGAGCAAGGGTTAGGGGACGTCCTGAACACCCGACTCGGCAGCGGGAGGGAGTGCCCTTCAGGACGAGAACTTCTGCACGATCGCGACTAAAGTCGCTGCTCGGCTCACCGTGGCGATGCCACGGCTTCGGCGAATTCGTATGGTCTCTTGAAAAACCTCGTGGCGATTGCGTGGCGCAGCTACACCGTACCGAGCAGCGACTTTAGTCGCGATCGTGCAGCATGCACACGAATGACCTCGAGACCGGACACGGTGTGCCCAGTCCGAGCATCGACTTCGCCCGAGTCCTCGGAAAGATCCGAGCCGCTTCCAAGTAACAGTTCGATCACTAATTCGTCACAGAACAACCATGGATCTGGGCCCATGAGCTAGACTTTCGGTGTACCGGCCCGCATGCATGAGATGCGACTTGCGACCTCACGGCCGACAATTTCCCACTGGCCGTATCCGGATTCAATGTGACCGATTCCACCGTGTCACGGACTGAGGTTCGCGCAGGGGTCGACCCGCGCTCGTGGCGCTCGCCACCGCGTTGGCAGAACCGCCCCACACTGTCCGTAAACGCTGTCCGAGACGGTCCTGGAGGTCACCGGTTCGGAGACGTGCTCGACCGGAATCCCGCTGCTGGTCCATCATCCCGAGCTCCGGTACACCTAGTTCCAGCCTGTTTCCACGTCGCCGGTAGACTCCCTCCTGGTTCCGTTCTGTGTCGGAGCGTTCACGAGCCCCCGGCCGGACCTACCCCTCAACGACTCAGGCGTGGCACTCGCACTGCCCTCGCTGGCGGACAAGCGAGAGCGTGCAAACTCTCGACCGCCGCAGATCTGCGGCAGGAGGCAACCCATGGCTACAGATGCAATCCGGTCAGCGTACCGACGCGCCTGGTGGGCGCTGGTGGTACGAGGGCTGCTCGCGCTCGGCCTGGGGATCTTCATCCTCTGGCGTCCCATGGATTCGATCGCCTCGTTCGCGCTGGTGATCGCGATTTGGGCGCTGTTCAGCGGCATCGTGCGGACCGTGCACGCCTTCGAACTGCGATCCCTACTCCCACAGTGGTGGGTCCTGCTGCTGAGTGGCCTGGTGAACCTGGCCTTCGGAATCGCCGCCATCTACTACTACCCGACCCTGTCGCTCGCGTTCGCCGTGATCTGGGCGGCCTGGTGGCTCTTCCTGACCGGCGGTCTTGAGATCTACGCCGCGATCGTGGAACGGCGCATGGGGGTGTCGTGGGGTTGGACCATGGCTCTCGGTGTAGTGTCGATCATCGCGGGGGTGCTCGCGTTCATGAATCCCCCGGTCACGCTGGCCGCGATCATGGGTCTCATCGCCGGCTTCGCTATCGTGAGCGGCATCGTACTTCTCGTCGGCGCCTACCGCCTGAGCTCAGCCAAACAGGAGATCAGCAACGTTATGCGCTCCGCCCGGGCCTGACCGCCGCGCGGAGCGAGTTGTCTTTCTTCGATCCTATTGGAGGTAAGCATCATGGATACCCAGCAAGCCTATGCCGACCGCCTGGAGGCCCAGATGCGGGTGGCGGACGCCCGGCTCGACCAGATGGAAGCGCAGGCCCGGGCTCGTAATGCCAAGGCCGAGATGGACGAGGTCTCCGGACTTCGGGCCCGTCGCGACAAGATCCAGCAACTGGTGGCAGCAGCGAAAAAGGAGGCGGGGGACGACTGGCAAGCGTTCCAGAGCCGAGTTCAGGCCAACTGGGCCGACTTCCGCCGGGACGTGGCCGAGCGGAACAACCGGTTCAACGCCTGGGACGACGCCCGCGAGCGGAGGTTCGCCGCCCACCTCGACGAAGCCGAGGGCGCGCTTCGGGAATCGGCGGGCCGCGACGCCGCAGCCGGAGCCGATGCGCGGATCGACCTGGCCGGAGCGCAACAGGAACTGAAGGACAAGGTCGCAGCAGCCCGTCAGAGTTACGAGACGTGGCGGGCGAAGCAAAACGACAAGAAGTTCCAGGAAAATCTGGCCAACGCCGAACTGGAGCTGGAGGAGGCGTCCGACCGGTATGCGGCGGCGCTCAAAGGCGTGGGCCGGACCGGACCGGGCGTAGTGTACTAGCATCTCGCGAGCGCTGCGGGCCATCAGTTCCCGCGCGCTCGCTGCTGGACTCATACCCTACCAAAGAGGAGTGCTGGAAGGCTCTCGACAACTACGTCGTGCTGGCCAGTTTAACAATGTCCTTCACGTCGAGAATCCGTTTAGGATAGCCCTTCCGGGCGGCATTGATCATCGCTCGCCCGACTTCCTGCAACGTACAGAAGCCGGCCGGATAGAGTGTCCGGCCGATCGGATAGAGCCAGCCAATCCACCTGTAATAGCTCTTGGCATTTTTCTGGCCGGGTGTCGGCTTCATGAAGCCGGGGCGGAACATGTAGGCGTGCTCAAATAACCGCATCAAGGCATTCTCGGTCGCGCCTTTGGTCCGAGCCCAGCCGACCCGCCCTCGCTCACTACTGTCAGTCCCCGCACCGGTCACATAGCAGAAGGTCATCTCCGGATTCGACCGTGCTAGGACTCGCCCGACGTTGAGCGTGAGGTCGTAGGTGATGTGCTGGTATTCCTCCGGGCTCATGCCGACGGAGGACACGCCGAGACAAAAAAAGCAGGCGTTGTATCCCGTCAATTGCGACTCAATGGGCGTGAGATCGAAAAAGTCAGGGTGAACGATCTCACGCAGTTTGGAGTGCGAGATTCCTCCCGGACGGCGATTGATGACCAAGACCTGGTCTACCTCGGGATCGCTCAGGCACTCGAGCAAGACGCCTTCCCCCACCATGCCGGTTGCGCCGGTGATGATTGCCCTAATCGTCATGAAGTGTTGGTTGCCCGGTGGCAGAAGAGCGGCGTCGAGCGAAGTTGATCGCTAGGAGGTGTTTGCGGCACGATTGCCATCGCACGAAAATGCAGCGGGTATTGGCGAAGGTCCATGATAGTTTGGTACCAAACTGATACCATCGTCTAGTAGACCCCTCCGTGTTTCTCGCGAGATTG
>JBKPAO010000091.1:0-11357 GCA_046726475.1 Gemmatimonadota bacterium
GCCACGGCGACCGCCTCTCCGAAGGCACGCTGCTGGGCCACTGGAAAGGTTCTCCCTGATGACCGAGGGCGACGCCCCGATTCGGCGATGCGAGTGGCCAGAGGAACCAGCTCGCGCTGCAAGGCGCCGAAGAGGCGGCCAACGATCTGACTGGTCATGCCTGGCTCGTGGTCTTCGATCAGGGCATCGTAGGGCTCTCCGGGGTATCCCACGCACTCGGCCTCGGCGCGCTTGAGCTCGATGATCTTTTCCAGCCAGGGACGGAAGATGCCGAACGCGGCCTCCGAGCGGGCCTTGGCCCAGGCCGTCTGGGCGAGAGCCGTGGTGCGCGCGACGTCCTCGACCAACCGTCGCGGCAGCCGGACATAGCGGTCGTATTCCCGGCGTAGCTCCCGGACGTTGACGGCTGCTGCGGAGAGTGGGTCGGCCAACAGCTCGGACCCCTCCAACTCGCCCAACAGTTCGCCGAGGCGGGGATCGGTCCCGCGGTCGTGCAGCAGACCTGCGATCAACGCCAGCTGCTCGCTTCGGTTTTCGACTCCGCCGGCTGGCATATAAGTCTCCTCGTCCCACTCGAGGAGTGCCTCGCACGAGGTGAGGAGGGTTTCCTCCCGTAACCGGCGGACCAGCTCAGCATACGCGGCGTCAGGGCGCATGAGATTCGCGAGCAGAGGGGATCGGGGTAGTCCGGCGTTGCGCCGGGGTGGCCAGGGCATAACATACACTCACCCCGAACGACATTTCGATCGTTATCCCGAGGCGGCATGCTGACCCCTGCAGAAGAGCTCGGTCTGAGTGGCTTGGCGCTGGCGAGCCGGGTCAATCACGCGCTGTACCGGCTGGGCGACACCGGATTGATCCAGCTGACCGAGCAGCTTCGCCAGGGCGCGGTGTCGCGGCATCTGATCTACCTCCACGATGGTGTGATGGTGCCGATCCGGGTGCTGCCCGCACCGATCACGGTGCTGCCCAACCAGCTCTCCTACATCCATTACGTCACCCTGACCGTACAGAATGCGCTCAAGCGCCTGTCCCAACTCTATCTCGGCGACGAGCACGTCCGGGAGATTCTGCGTCTTCCCGACGCGGAAGAGCTCTGGCTTCGGGAATGCTGGGGAACCAGTCAGGAGGAGCACAACCCCGTCTTCGGTCGGATGGATGCCCTGATCGAATTCACCAGCCCAATGTGGAAAGAGTCGTTCCGGTTCGTGGAGCCGAATCTCAGTGGCATCGGAGGGCTCCATATGATCCCCACCAGCGAGCGCCTGGTGGCGGACGTGGTAGTGCCGGCCCTGCGACAACTGGACCCGGAGCTGCAACTGGAGGTCGGGTACGATATCAGGGAGCTGCTCACCCAGGAGATCCTCGATCATATGGCGGCGATCGGTGCCGCCAAACAGCTGTGCTTGATCGAGGCGAAGTATGCTATCGATGGTCCCGACGAACAGGAGCAGTTGGCGCGCTACTTCCGGGATCGCCACGGTCTCACCGTGATGCATGCCGATCCCTCGGAGCTGGAGCTACACCACGGCGAGGTCTACTATGGCGGGCAGCGGGTGGATGTGGGCTATCGCGATTACAGCGTCACCGATCTGCTCGAGCTCGAGGCGGAGGGCGTTGACGTCGACCCGATCCGAACGCTGCTGCGGCAAAATCGGCTCATCTCATCCATCGCGGCGGACCTGGATCAGAAGAGCTGCTGGGAGGTTCTGACCGATCCGATGATCTGCCAGCAGTACTTCAGTCCCGAGGAGCGGCTGGTGTTTCACCGACACATTCTTTGGACCAGAGTGTTATCTGATCGGCGGACCGTGCTTCCCGACGGCCACCTCGGCGGGCTGTTGGAGTACGTCGACGCCCAGCACGACACCCTGGTCCTCAAGCCCAATCGCTCCTATGGCGGTGACGGGATCGTACTTGGATGCGCGGTCACTCACCCAGAGTGGTGCGCTGCCGTGGATGCGGCCCTGGCCGATCCAGGCCGGTGGGTCGTTCAGCAGCTGGCCACGATTCCAGTCCGGGAATTTCCAGTGCAGGGACCGGACGGTGGGATCCACGTCGAGCCGTTTTACACGGTCATGGGCTTTGCCGCCAGCCAACAGGGGCTGTCGATCCTGGCCCGCGCGTCGCAGAAGCAGGTGGTGAACGTGGCGCAGCACGGCGGGCTCTGTGCCGTGATGGTGAGTCATTTTACTCCCCCGATCGGCGATGCAACGGTCCGAGGTGCAACAGCCTCCGGGTCCCTCCCAGGAAATCTTCACCCGCCGCTCACCGAACCCTCCTCCCTCTAGAGCTAGCTTGAGCCCGTACTCTTAATGACGAGGGCCATGTGTTCGATGTCCTCACGGCTTCTGGTGCCGGTCGGATTGGGCCTATTCCGGTTCAGGGCAAAGGATTTCTGAGCCGATACGCTCGGACCCGGGGCCATGCATGTGCGGCGAAGCCGAATGCCGCAACCATTTCAGCCGAGCGGCCGGCGATGAGCACTGAGCTCGGATTGGCCAGCACTGCCCCGAGCCCAACGGTCAACACCCCGACATTCAACAGTAGCAGCGCGCCCCACGCGAGCGGTTCAGTTCTCCTTCCCGAGCCAGGACGCCGAGGCAAAATCCAATAGGCAACCGCCAGAGCGAGTTGCACCATCCAGCCTATCAGCAGCAGCTCCACATGAAGTGGCCGGAGTCGCAGCACGGTCGGGGCAATGGTCAGCCCATGAGCCGCGAGCATCATCGCGCCCAGGGTGAAGCCAATCCCCAAATAGCAAAGGGCGATTCGGAGGAACCAGACGGTGAGCGCCGGCACTAAACTATCGTCCTCTCACCCGGGGCCACGTGGCAATCACGAAGCTCCAGCCCGCGATGAGTTGGAGTAGCGCCGAGAGCAAAAACCAGCCACTCCGCAAGGCGGTAAGCGGGCCTGATTCGGCGATCGCTCTCAGCACCAGTCCGGCATTGAGGCAGCTATAGGCGAGCCACCCCAGCCGCTCGCTCCAAGGCGACGAAGCGGCGCGGTGCCGGGGAAACATCCAGTACGCCACGCCAAAGATGAGCTGGGTCAGCCAGCCCACCGCGAGGAGGTGGACGTAGGTCGGCCAGAGGATCAGGCCGGCTGAGGTGAGGGACGGCTGCGCGACGCCTACCATCAATGAGACCAGGAGGTAAACCAGCGCAGTACGGATGAACCAGCGACTGAGTTGAGGCAATACAAGTCGTAAACGGTGTAAGAGCCGGCTGCCCTAGACCGCCGCTGGTTTCACGATCAGCGCCGTCACCATTCCGAACATCCCGTGGTCCGATTCCGCATGCGGCAGGATGTGGCAATGGAACGCCCAAGTTCCCGGATTGGTGGCCTTCACCAACACATCCCAGCGCTCTCCCGGCGCGATGTTGAGGGTGTCGCACTTCCAGGGAGCGGGCTGATCCCAGCCATCTTTTGCGATCACCGTCATATGCATTCCGTGGAGGTGCATGGGATGGATCATCATTCCCTCATTCATGTAGCGGATCCGGACCGTCTGGCCCTGCTGGCAGACGATCGGCTCGGTCGCGGGGAAGCCTTTGCCGTTGAGGGTGAATCCGTGGGAGCCATCGTTTAGCACCATGACGTAATCGACCTCGGCCCGATGAGCCGGCAAAGGCCGGCGAGGCTCGACGATAAACGCTCCCAGGAGTCCCTGGCCCACCTGCACCGCCGCGTTGTGGTGGGAGTGGTACATGTGAGAGCCGGCGTTCGGGACGGTAAACTCGTAGGTGTAGCTCTCGCCCGGCTTGACCGGAGGCTGGGTGATGAACGGGACCCCGTCCTGATCGTTGGGCAGCTCCAGCCCGTGGAAGTGGATCGCGGTTGATTCCGGCAGCTTGTTGGTGAGGTTCACCCGCACCCGGTCACCTTCCCGCACCCGGATCTGCGGTCCAGGAACCTGTCCGTTGTAAGCCCAGGCCTTTGGCTTTCGTCCCGGCTCTACCTCCCACTGGATCTCCTCGGCGGTGAGATCGAAGACCTTGACCCCCTTCTCCATCCGCGGCTTCAGGAGCTGGTTCCCTTTCCCCTCGGTCTGGGCCGGGAAAGCCTTCACGCCTTTCTCGTGCATCGCGTCCATCTCGTCGGCACGTTGCCGGGCGGATGGCGGGGCAACGGGAGCTGCCGGAGTGGCGGCCTGAGCCGGCGGCGGTGCCTTATCGGTGCAGGCGCCGAGCGAGGACAGAACAGCGGGCAGAGCAACGGCGACCGAGGTTCCCCTCTTGAGGAACTCGCGACGCGAGCTGGCCGGGGTCAACATCACATCTGATTTCACGAAGTCCTCTCAGGAGAGAAGGCGACCAACGTTTCTCCCCGGAGTTTAGGGCCGCAGGGCTAAACCAGAGGTGGAGAAAGTGTGAAGCTTTCTTCAGGGAGGGTCAGGACCAACGCTCCTCGCACCAGTCCTCTCCGGACTCTCGTGATCCCCTCGTTCGCCTCACGAAGGGGCAGCGGTTCAGCGGCAACCCTTAGCGGGACCTCGGCGGCAATCCTGAAGAACTCCTCGCCGTCTCGTCTGGTCAGATTTGCCACGGAACGGACCGAGCGTTCTCCCCAGAGGATGTCATACGGGAAGGAAGGGATTGGACTCATATGGATGCCGGCACAGACGACGGTGCCTCCCTTCCTGACCGCGCGGAGGGCGGTGGGCACCAGGGCCCCCACGGGGGCGAAGATGATGGCGGCGTCCAGCGGTTCCGGTGCTGCCTCCGTCGATGATCCTGCCCAGCCGGCCCCCAGCTCTCGGGCGAAAGCCTGACCCTCCGCATCGCCTTCGCGGGTAAAGGCGAACACCGACCTGCCTTGGTGAACCGCTATCTGCGCCACCAGGTGTGCAGCGGCACCGAAGCCGTAGATGCCCAGCCGTTCGGGATCGCCTGCGGCCCGGAGTGATCGGTAGCCGATGAGCCCCGCGCACAGGAGAGGAGCAGCCTCGGTGTCGCTGTATTTCGAGGGTAGCGCGAAGCAATAGCGCTCGTCAGCTAGGGTGAACTCCGCGTATCCTCCATCGAGCTGATACCCGGTGAATCGCGCGCGATCGCACAGGTTCTCGCGTCCGGAGCGACAGTAGCGGCACTCGCCGCAGGTCCATCCCAGCCAGGGAACGCCGACCCGATCGCCTTCGCGGAAGCGATCACTGTGAGACCCCCTCGTCTCCACCGTACCGACGATCTCATGGCCCAGAATCAGCGGAAGCTTCGGGTGAGGTAACTCGCCGTCAACGACGTGAAGGTCGGTTCGACAGATACCGCAACCGTGCACCCGGATGAGCACTTCACCAGACCCAGGCGACGGCCGAGGCACCCGGACGTGTTCGAGAGGGCGCCCGGGGGAAGCGAGCACCATAGCATTCATCAACCCTGGTGAAGACTCTTTCATTGCTGCAACAGGTTCGCCTCAGTGCCCCAGTAGCAGATTCCCAAACTATGAAGCAACCATACGCCTGCAGACGCATCAACTGGAACAACCCGATTCAGCGGTCATGCTAGACCGGCGACTGTTGGGTTCTCCCGCGCAGGAGTCGTACGATCTCGCGTATTGCCAGAAGGCCCGCGGTCAGGGCGAGCGGAAGGAAGAAATAAATCACCCGGTAGGCGATCAGCGCGCCCGCGACTGTGGCCGGCGCGATGGTCGGGGTCAGAGTACCAAGCATAACAGCCTCGAAGACTCCCAGTCCTCCGGGAAGCTGCGCCACGAGGGCGGCAATTTGACCCAGAATGAAGATTCCGAAAAAGCCGGAGAAAGAAATTGTCTGAGTGTGAGGAAGGAGGACGAACAGAGCCGCACCCGAGAGGACCTAGTCGGCAAAGCTCACGAAGGAAGCAAAGATCACCCGGCGCCAGGGCAGGGTACGTCCCAAGTGCTCTAACCCGAGCCAGTCATAACCGCTGAGTGCCAGATAGCCCAGTACGGTGAGGAGCACCGAAGCACCCAACCGTCGCGGAGCGATAGACTGAAGCTCCACCAGAATCTGGTGCACCGTAACGGTCTCGAGCTCGTGCCGGAGCACCCACACAGCCAGGACAAAAAGTGCTGCCCCGAGCAGCGAACCGGCTGCCCGCGCGACTCGCGTCCGGCCACGCTTCATCCGCACTGGTGGTGGTTCATGCCGGTGGAGAATGACCCGCGCGCGCTGCCGGCTAGATCGAGGGCGGGATCTCCGCCGCTTCGCTGCCGCGTCGCAGGCTGAACCCGACGCCCCGCACCGTTGCCAGCAGCGGTTCGCCCGCCGCCTCGCTCAACTTCCGGCGCAGATTGCCCACGTGGACGTCCACCACGTTGCTCTCTGGGTCGAAGTGCATGTCCCATACCTTCTCCAGGAGCGTGGTCCGCCGGACAACCTCTTCCGGATGGAGCAGGAAGTATTCGAGCAGCTGAAACTCTTTGGGCGTCAGGTCCAGCCGCTGGTTGTTCACTGTGGCGATATGCCGAAGACGGTCCAGCGCCACCGGCGGATACCGAAGCACCTCCAGCCGCTCGGCTCCACCACGCCGGTAGAGCGCCCTGATCCGGGCGAGCAACTCGTCGAAGGGGAACGGCTTGGCGAGGTAATCATCCGCCCCGGCATCGAGGCCCCGCACGACATCCTCGGTTGCGTCCCGGGAGGTCAGCATGAGGATGGGGGTGGTTCGTCCCTCCCGCCGCAGCTCGCTCGCCACCTGAAACCCGTTCTTCTTGGGGAGTACCACGTCGAGCAGGATCATGTCGTAGTCGTACACGTGCGCCAACATCGTGGCCTCATCACCATCGGGAGCCACGTCGACAACATAGCCCTCTTCCTTCAGCCCCTGCTCGATAAATCCGGCGACCTTCCGGTCGTCTTCCACCACGAGGATTTTCATAGACGCTAATCTATGAGCGAGAGATAAATGCGATTAGAAGGCATTCTGAAGATTTCTTCACGAGGCCGGAGAGGCCGGCAGCTCGAGGACGAAGCATCCTCCCTGTCCGGGACGGGCGATTGCCTGTAGCTCCCCTCCGAGGAGCCGGGCCAGCCGCCGCGACAGTGGGAGTCCCAAGCCCACGCCGCGGCTCTCGCCGACGGCTTTGGTGACATAGATGTCGAAAATCTGCTCGACCTCACTCTCCTTGATTCCTCCTCCCGCGTCCTCGACCGTGTAAACCACCCACGGTAGCCGGGAGGTGACGTAGAGCCGGACCGTGCTGCCGTCCGGGGTATGCTGGATCGCGTTCCCCAGCAGGTTGATGAGAATTTGCTCGACTCGGCTGGCGTCGGTCTCGCAGCTGGGCAGGTTGGGCTCCACGTCCACCTGGAGCAGGACTCGTTTGACTTCGGCCGCGGGGGTCAGCCGGGCGACGGCCCGGCGGGCCATGGAGCCGGGTTCCGTGGCGCGAATGACCGGCTTGAGACGATCCTCGTCGAGGCGACTGAGATCGAGCAGATCGTTGATCAGTCCGACTGCCTGCTGGGCCGAGTCGAGCACCTCGAACGCCGCCTTCGGCACCGTGGCCGGATCCTTCTTGCGTACCATCATCTCCGCCCAGCCGTGAACCGCCGCCAAGGCATTCCGGAGCTCGTGATTCACCATCGCGAAGAACCGCTCCCGGGCGCGTTGCAGCTGCTGGACCTCTTCCAGTAGGCGGGCGCTCTCCTCGTGCAATCGCGCGTTCTCCACTGCCGCCGCGGTGTTGGCAGCGAGAAGCACGGCGATATGCTCGTCGTCCTCGGTAAAGACCTCGCCGCCGAGCTTCTCGGTCAGGTAGAGATTCCCGAAGACCCCCCGCTTGCCCACGATCGGCACGCCGAGAAACGAATGCATCTGAGGGTGATGAGGAGGGAAGCCGTAGGAGTCAGGATGCCGGGCCAGGTCGGGTAGCCGGATCGGTCGGGCCTCGCGGATCACCAGCCCCAGGATCCCGTGTCCCCGGGGCGGCGGCCCGATCAGCGCGCGCTGCTCCTCATCGATACCGTGCGTCGTGAAGCTCTCCAGCAGACGCCCATCGGGGGCCAGGACGCCAATGGCTGCATAGCGGGCGCCGATAAGTGCCGCCGCCACCTCGACGACCCGCTCCAGCACGCCCTCGAGCGAGACCTCGGTGATCAGCGCCGAAGCCGCGACGAGCAGGCGTTCCAGGCGATCACCGAAGGCCGGAGGCGCAGAGTGGGTCGTGGCGGCCATAGGCCAATACTACAGTCGGCGTTGCAGCTCGGGAAACCCTGAAAGGCTTCGCATCCGCTTCATCCTCTCTTCATGGGACTGGCGCTAGGCTTGGCACATTAGATGTGCCTCGGCACCCTGAATCGTTCATGAGTGGAGTGCATGGAATTGAACCAGATAATGGCGGCCGCGGATGAATCGGAGGCGGGGTATCAGGCGATCAGAACCGCTTTCGAGATCGCCGCCCGCACTCGCGGGAACCTGAGGCTGTTGCACGTCGTCACCGCTCCGGTGAGAAATGGCAGTGCGAGCCTCCTGCGAAAGGAGCCTTCGGCGCTGTTCGAGGACGAGATACCACCGGATGCGAACCTTCGGCGCTGGCTCGAGGAGACTGCGCCGCCCGGCACTCGGGATCTAATGGTTCAGCTCGACGTGGCCTACGGCGTTCCTGATATCGAGATCTGTCGTTGTGCCGAAACTCGGTGTGCTGACCTCATCGTCCTGGGGCGGAAGATTCACTCCGAGCGAGCGAGGCTGCAGCTGGGTGACACGGCCGATGCGGTGGCCCGCAGAAGCAGGGTCGCCGCCCTGTTCGTGCCGGAGGCAGGAACCGCTCTGAGAAGAGTTCTCGTGGCGTTGGACGGCAGTGGGCGTGCGCTGAAGGTGCTCGCCGTAGGATGCGCCTTTGCCAGGAGGGTCGGGGCCACGTTGCGCGTCGTCACCGTCGAGAGCACCCCGCGGGCCGAGCCGGACCCCGGTTCGCCGCCACTCACCCGAAATGCAGCTCTCCAGTCACGGGTCAGCAGCATGCTGGCCGAGGCCGGGCTTCCCGATGTCGTCATCACCATTCGGCGAGGACCGATCTGCCAGGAAGTGTTGCAGGAGGTGCAAGCCGGGAATCACGATGTCCTGGTGATCGGTCACCACCGCGGCGGTCCGGCCTGGCTGGTTCAGAGCAGCAGCACGGCCCAACAGTTGGGCCACGCCGCGCCCTGCGCCGTCCTCACCGTCCCGCTCTGAGAGGAGCGGGTCGCTGTCCATAGCCGGAGGAATTCATGACTCGAACGATTCAGTCCATTGTCGTCCCGCTCGACGGATCACCCTTAGCCGAGCAGGCCATCCCCATGGCGGTGGCCATCGCTGAGCGGGCCCGGGCGAGGCTCAAGCTGGTGCTGGTGCATAAGCCAAGCGTGATGATGGAGCCGGGGCCGGCCTACGCCAAGGTCGAGCTCGCCCTGCAGAAGGCGGATCGCGAATACCTGAAGAACGTTACTGCCCGGGTTCGAGAGCGGCTGGGCCGGGCCGTTTCCTCGGCGATGATCGAGGGGACCTCCGTAGTCCAAACGCTGTCCGTCTACATGAAGGAGCTCGGAGCAGAGCTCGTCATTATGACGACTCACGGCCGAGGTGGGGTTCGCCGCGCCTGGCTCGGCAGCGTCGCCGATCAGTTGATCCGTGGCTCTGAGATTCCCGTCATCGTGATCCGGCCCGGCGAGAAAGAAGCCAGGGTCGATGCGGGGTTCAAGGAAATCGTGGTGGCACTTGATGGATCCCCTCTGGCCGAGGCCGCGCTCGAGCCGGCTATGGCCGTGGCTCGGCTGTGGGACTCCGAGATTTTCCTGATGCAGGTCGTCGAGCCGGTGATTCTCACCGATAGTGCGCACCTGACGTTTCCATCAGGTTACTCCGATATGGCCACTGCCATCCGGCGGGAAGCGGCGCAGGACTACATCCAGGATGTCGCGGAGCGTCTACGGGAATCCGGGGTCAGGGCGACAGGCGCCGCGGTCGTGGGTGGCGCGGTTCCCGAGACCATCATCGATCTCGCGGCGCCCGAACGGATCAGCCTCATGGCGGTTGCGACCCACGGTCGCGGCGGTTTGAAACGGCTCCTCCTCGGCAGTGTTGCTGACAAGCTGGTCCGTGGCGCCAAGGTGCCCGTCCTGGTGGTGAGACCTGCCGGTCGCCGTGCACGCCGGAAATCGGGAGAGAGCAATGTTGCGGTCAGTGCAGGCGTCGCCTTCTGAGCGCGATCGCCGCCTACCGGGCGACGAGCTGCTGCCCCGGGCGGCCAGCTCGTTCACCCATGCGGTCACCGTCCGGCGTCCACCACGAGAGGTATGGCCCTGGTTGGTTCAGATGGGTGCTGGGCGCGCTGGGTGGTACAGCTACGACTTCATCGACAACGGTCGGCAGCCTAGTGCCCGGCGAATTGTTCCAGAACTTCAGCGAGTCGAGATGGGCCAGATCTTCCCGGCGATGCCCGGGGTGACAGCGGGGTTCACGGTCCTGCGGGTGGAGCCAGAGAGATCGCTCGTCCTTGGCTGGGTTCCCCAGCCGGGAGGCCCTCCGATGACCACGTGGGCATTTGTGCTCGAGGAAAAGGAGGCGGGATCAACGCGATTGATCGTCCGCGCCAGGGGTGGCGCCGACTACCGTCCACCGTTTGGCCTGCCCCGGTGGACCGTCAGCACCTTGGTCCCGTGGGGTCATGCAATAATGCAGAGGAAACAGTTGCTCGGCATTGCCCGACGGGTGGAAGCTTGGCCTCGCCGGACTCTCACAACTTCGCCAAGAAGTTTCGGGATTTGAGGATGGGACGATGACCACGCTCAAGCTGGAAACGGTTGAAGGAAGTCCTGACGCATCACTAACCGTCATTAAGACCGTTCATGGGGCGGTCCGCGGAAGCGTCGCCGATGGCGTCAGCACGTTCCACGGAATACCCTATGCGGCCCCGCCGTTCGGTGCCAACCGGCTCCGACGGCCTCAGCCAGTTGAATCCTGGAGCGGCGTGCGCGACGCCCTCGTCTACGGTGCGAAGCCGCCCCAGCTGCCGTACCCTCCGCCGTGGGACGTCCTCATCCCCGAGCGCGGGCCCCTGGGCGAGGACTGCTTGAACCTCAACGTCTGGACTCCCGACCCCGGATCGGCCCGCCTCCCGGTCATGGTGTGGATCCCGGGAGGCATGTTCGAGGCCGGATCGGGTGCGAGCTACGACGGGAGCCGCTTCGCCCGCGACGGCATCGTGTGCGTGACCATCAACTACCGGGTCGGGGCGGAGGGCTTTCTCTACCTCGGTGACGAAAACGCTAACCGTGGCCTGCTCGACCAGATCGCCGCCCTCGAGTGGGTGCAGGAGAACATCGCCGCCTTCGGCGGTGATTCTGGCAACGTCACCATCTTCGGCCAGTCGGCTGGTGCGATGAGCGTCGGCAC
>JBKPAO010000092.1:0-18953 GCA_046726475.1 Gemmatimonadota bacterium
GCGCCGTTCGCTGAGCGGAAGCGATCGGAGATCAGCGGAGTCCTGCTCCAGCAGATCGTAGGCGATCAGCACGGCCGGCACCTCGTCGAGAATTTTCCGACCGAGATTCTTGCGGCCGATCCGGCGCTGGAGCTGCGCAAACGGCAGGGGGCCGCCATCCACCCAGGGAAGCAGTTCGCCATCGAGTACCGTTCCCTCCGGCAGCAGCGTCCCCGCTGCCTCCACTTCGGGAAAGCGCCCGGCAAGCAACTCCTCACCCCGACTCCAGAGGTAGGTTCGACCCGACCGTCGGATGAGCTGCGCCCGGATGCCATCCCATTTCCACTCGGCGATCCACTCGGCGGGATCCCCCAGCGCCGCCGGCTCGGTTTCCAGAGGATGCGCGAGGAAGAAGGGGTAGGGCCGGCTTCTGTCGGCGTCTCGGGTATCCGGCGCGATGAGTCGCTCGAAGAATTCTGCGCTCGGTTCCCAGGCCCCCATCAGCCGATGCGCAATGACCTCCTCGTCTACTCCGCTCACCTGGGCGAGCGCCCTTATCACCAAACGCTGTGATGCCCCGATCCGAAAGCTGCCGGTGATGAGCTTATTCCAGACCAGCCGTTCGGCCCGATCGAGCTCACGCCAGGAATGGAGCATCACCTCTCGCTGGACTTCGTCGTCTTCCCCTCGTAATCGGAGGAGTCGCTTGACCCACGACGACAGAGGCAGCTCGCTGGCCCCCCCACTGTCCGGCAGGACCAGCGTAATCGTTTCTGCCAGATCGCCCACCTGCTCATAGCTCTCGTCGAACAACCACTCCGGTAGCCCGGCCTCCTCCGCCGCCCAGCCCGCCAATTTCCTGGATCCAACCAGCCGCTTGGGCCTCCGGCCGCTCAAGAAGTGCACCGCCCACGCCGCATCGGTGGGTGAAGCGCTCCTGAAATATTCCACCAGCGCGGCCACCTTTTCATTGGTCGCGGTCGTCCGGTCAATAGCTGCGAAGAGGTTCGCGAAGGCTTTCATGATACCAATTCGTCTTCCGATACTTCCCCGCTTCCCAGCTTCCCCGCCTCCTCACTGACTTCATCATCCCGTTCGCCCTCGAATCGGGTCTGGACCGCTCGAGCCTCGATTCCGCGCTCGGTCAGCCAGCGGACGACTGGTCCGGTGAACCCATGGGTCACCCAGACCTCACCGGCCCCACTTGCCTCAACGGCGGCAAGCAGGCTGGGCCAGTCCACGTGATCGGACAGGGCGAAGCCACGATCGAGCGAGCGGCGGCGACGGGCGCCGCGCACCAGCATCCAGCCGGAGGCAAACCCGGTCGAGTACGGAGCAAATCGCCTGAGCCAGGGTGAGCCGCTCGCATGAGGGGGTGCAATGACGATGGCGCCCTTCGCATCGGCTCTCCGGTCTTGGGTCATTGTCCCGGCGTAGGTGGTGGGCGGCAGCGGAACGCCGGTTTCCCGGTACGCGCGGGTCATCCGTTCCACGGCACCATGGGTGAGAATCGGGCCAATCCCGGGATCCAACCCGGCGATCAGCCTTTGCGCCTTCCCCAAAGTGTAACCGAAGAGCAGGCTGGTCTTGCCGGCGGCCGCATTCGCTTGCCACCATCGGTTGATCTCCTCGAACACTTCCGCTTGAGGTGCCCAGCGGTAGATAGGTAGACCGAACGTTGATTCGGTGACGAAGGTATGGCAGCGGACCGGCTCGAAAGGCGTGCAGGTAGGATCGGGATCGGTCTTGTAGTCCCCCGAGACCACCCACACCTCGCCGCGATGCGCGATGCGCACCTGAGCGGATCCGAGGATGTGGCCGGCGGGGTGGAGTGAAACGGTGATGCCATTGACACTGATTGGCTCCCCGTAGGACACTCCGCGAATGGCGGCGCCGGGCTGCAGTCGGGCCCGCAACACCGTCATGCCGGCCTCGGACGTCAGATATGCGCGCGAGCCCCAGCTGGCGTGGTCGCCATGGGCGTGGGTGACTACGGCCCGGTCAACCGGCTCCCAGGGATCGATGTAGAAGTTCCCGGCTTCGCAGTAAAGACCGCGGTCGGTGAGGGCGAGAAGGGGCATTCTGAAAGGTAAGGCGGCGGGGCAGCCGGGCGGTGGGGCAGTGATCCGTAGGAAGATCTAGGCTGACGAATGCTTTGTGCGACGGGCTCCCCCTCGCTCTGCTTACCTGCCCCGCTGCCTCGCTGTCCCTCCGCCCCGCTGATACACCCCCATCAACGTCCCCTGCGCCAAGATGTGATCGCTCATGGCCTGCTCGAGCTCACCTTTGGAGACGCCGTGCGGGAGCGTCAGCAGGATGTCGAGAGCATACAGGCGGAAGTAATAGCGATGGGGCTTGCCCGGAGGAGGGCAGGGACCGCTGTAGCCGATCTCTCCGGAATCGTTGCGGCCCTGGCGCGCGCCTGAGGGAAGCTCGGGCAGCGTTGGGACTCCCGTTGATAGCTCTGCCGACTCGCCCGGCAAGTTATAGAGGACCCAGTGAACCCAGGTGCCGCGGGGGGCATCCGGATCGTCGCACACCAGCGCCAGACTCCGGCGCTCGACCGGCACCCCGCTCCAACTGAGAGCAGGGGAGAGGTCCTCGCCGTCGCAGGTATGCTCGATGGGAATCACCGTTCCATGCGCGAAGGCTGGCGATACGAGCTGAATTTGGCTGCTGCCGGGTGTAGACATGGTCTGTGGTTCCAACGCAGTGGAACGGGTTGCCGGTTAACCTCGCCCGGCTTCGACCCAAAGCCGGATGGCCATGAGCAGAATGAACACCGCAAACATCCGCTGCAAGGTGGTGCCCGAGATGGTTTGTGCCAACCTGGCTCCGACATAGGCCCCGAGGAACAGGCCCAGGCCAATCAGGAGCGAGGCTTTGACGTTGACGTTGCCTTCCTGGTAGTAGGCGTAGGCGCCCAGCAGTCCCACCGGCAGCAGCATCGCACCCAATGATGTGCCGATCGCCAGCTTGGTATGGAAGTTCGCGAAGAAGATCAGCGATGGAATGATTAGGACGCCTCCACCGATCCCGAAGAGTCCCGAGAGCACTCCTGCGATCACACCAATGGCGAGAAAGGCAGATACCATGGGCCAGCGGTCTCCTTGAAGAGTAAGGGAAGGGAAAATACATCGGGACTGCTGTCCGCAGTAACGCCATGGGCATCGGACGCTTGTAGATCCGGGTTGGTTGATACAACTTATGGTCCTGCACGACAGCAGGTCTGCTGGTTTATTTCCAGTCGTTGGCACAGGAGGGGACCAATAGTGACACGGGTGACGCCGGTCATCATTGCCGCTGCCGCGTTGCTGCTCGTGCTGGACATCATTGGGGCACTCGCCCGTCAACCTCTCGGTTTCCCCTATTCTTCCCTCGGCGCCGTCTCGCTGCTGATCTACTTCACTGTCGGTTTGATGGGAGCCTGGCGGGCAGACTTTCGCCTCGGGGTCGTCGCGGCTGTGATTGTTGGCTTCCTGGATGCGACCCTCGGCCCGCTCGCCGCGTGGATGATCGGGCCCGGGCCGGTCGGTCAGACGATCGCCGAGCCGGGGATCTTCGCCTACGGGATTACGGTGGTCACCCTCACCGCGGCCGGGACAGGGCTCATTGGGGCATTCGCCGGCAGCTGGCTGGAGCGCCGCCGGGGTTTCCGCGGCTCGCGAGTGGTTCCTCACTGATCCTTGCAAAACCCATCAGCCACGTCTCACTTACACGGCCGAGCATTTCTCTAGTGTACGCGTTTGGGAGCACGTTGTGATTCGACAGCGGACCATGCTCGATGGCGAGTGGGAGTTCTTTCCGGATCCACAGCAGACCCTGACCGTTGATACCCTCCGGACCGAGGACGCGCGACCGATCCGGGTTCCCGGCCCCTGGCAGGCCCAGTTCGTGGACCTCCGGGATTACACCGGCGTCGCGTGGTATCGGCGGCAGTTTAAGCCGGTCGAAGGAGCGGAACCGGCGGAAAAGGCGGAAGAAGCGGATCGAGCGACTCATGCGGATTCCGCCTCTTCCGCCAAGTCCGCGCCTTCCGCTTGCTACGTCCTCCACTTCGGCGCCGTCGACTACTTCACCACAGTCTGGGTCAACGGGCAGCTAGTCGGGGAGCACGAGGGTGGCTACTTGCCCTTCGAGCTGGATGTTACCGTTGCCCTCCGAAGCGATGGATCCAACGAGCTGGTGGTCCGGGTGATCGATCCCGGAAACGACGCCGATTTCCTACCCGAGTTCACTTTCGCGGAAATCCCGCACGGGAAACAGAGCTGGTACGGGCCGATCGGTGGCATCTGGCAGAGCGTGTATCTGGAGCGGCGGACCCCCACGCACATCGTCCGACTACGGGTGACGCCGGATGTGGCTGGAGAGCAGGTGTGGGTCGACGTCGGGCTCAGCCAACCGACCGACCGTCCTCTCGGGCTCTGGCTCAACGTGACGGATCCGCCGGGCCAGGTTCGCCGACACCGGTTCGTTTTGGGATCGGGGCGGGATGGTGACAGCATCACCATCCCGGTCCCTGAGCCGATGCTCTGGGACACGACCACTCCGCACCTGTACGAGCTCCAGGCCGTGCTGCTCGACAGCAGCGACGATCGTGCCCGGACGCTGGATCAGCTCGGCACCCGATTCGGAATGCGCACGATCGCAACGTCTTCCACCGGTCATCTGCTGCTGAACGGACGAGTACTCTACCTTCGAGGCGCGCTGGACCAGGACTACTATCCCGACCTGATCTATACGCCGTTCAGCGACGCCAACCTGGAAGAGCAGTTTCGCAAGGCGAAGCACATGGGTCTCAATTGCCTTCGGACCCACATCAAGATCACTGATCCCCGCTACTACGACGCTGCCGACCGCATCGGATTGTTGATTTGGACCGAGCTCCCGAACTGGCAGGAGCTCACCGACACCGCCAAGCGGCGAGCCAAGGAAACATTGTTCGGCATGGTAGAGCGGGACTGGAATCATCCCTCGATCATTATCTGGACCATCGTGAACGAGAATTGGGGGGTGGATCTGGCCGTCAACGCGGGACATCGGGCCTGGCTCGCCGACATGTATGCCGAGCTCAAGAACTTGGACCCGCACCGTCTAGTGGTGGGGAATTCACCTTGCTTTACCAACTTCCACGTCGTCACCGACATCGAGGATTTCCACAACTACTACGCGATGCCGGATCACTACAAGAAGTGGAAGGAATGGGTGCAGACCTTTGCCAGCCGGCCGCCGTGGACGTTCGCCCACGTCTACGAGAGCATCGAGTCATGGCGGGAGTACATCCGGGATCCCTGGAATCCGATCCCGCGCCAACCGGCGCCCGAGGTGCGCCGCCGCGGCAGCGAGCCTATGGTGGTCTCCGAGTTCGGCAACTGGGGCTTACCCGACGTCAGCCAGCTGAAGGAATGCTTCGGTGGGCAGGAACCCTGGTGGTTCGAGACCGGAATCGAATGGGGCGATGGAGTCGTGTACCCACACGGCATCGAGCAGCGGTTCAAGGCATTCCACCTCGACAAGGTATTTCCCACGCTGTCGGATCTCGCCGCTGCGAGTCAGCGGATGCAGTTCACCGCGCTCAAATATCAAATCGAGCAGATGCGGCGCCATCCCACGATCGTCGGTTACGTGATCACCGAGTTCACGGACGTGCACTGGGAGAGCAACGGCCTGCTCGACATGTGCCGGAATCCCAAGTCGTTTTACGACGTCATCGGCCAGGTGAATAGCCCCGACGCGATCGTGCCCATTGACTGGGACCGGATCGCTTTCTGGGAGGGAGAGCGGTGCGAAGTCAAGCTTGCGCTCTCGCACTTCTCCTCTGCCGATCTCCGGAACTGCCGGCTGGAATGGCAACTGGACGAATGGCCGGAAATCCGGGGTGTGTTCGAAGGCGTGACGCCGGAGCGGGCTCAACTCACCAACGTCGGCACCGCGGTCCTGGAGGTGCCCCGACTGGAGCGCCCAACTCGTGCCCGTCTGGAAATGCGGCTGCTGAGTGCCAGCGGTGAGTTGGTGACTCGGAACCACCACGAGCTCTACTTTTTCCCCCGGTTCGATGCGCCTTCGCGCGAGATCCGGTTGTCCGTCCCCGGTCTTCCTCGGCTCGCCGCCCGCCTCGCCGGCATGGGATACGAACTGGTCGACGAGGCCGCGGCCGATCTCGTGGTCGTCGAACGAATGACCGATGAACTGCGTTGGTATGTTCAGAACGGTGGCCGAGTGCTCTGGCTGGCCGAGCAACCCGAGTCGCAGCAGGCTCACCTGGGATCGATCAGCATCGCCCAGCGGCATGGCCGCAGTTGGCAGGGGGATTGGGCCAGCAGCATGAGCTGGATCCGCCAGGACAAGATTTTCGGCGACATTCCCAGCGGCGGCACCGTCGATTTCGCCTTTGCCGACCTCACACCGGAAACGGTGATCGTGGGGCTGACGCCCCGTGACTTCGCGGCTAATGTGCACTCCGGGCTGTTTGTGGGTTGGGTGCACCACGTGGTCGCGCTCGTGGCCGAACGCCCGATCGATCGCGGACGGCTGATGATCTCTACCTATTCTCTCCGCGAGCACCTGGGGACCCATCCGGTAGCGACGATCATGATGCGTGATCTGATCGCGCGGACGGGACGTAGCTTGACTAGCGTGGAGCGTACCGCAGCCGTGAACCGGCCGCCGGTCACAATGACGTAGGGGAGGACCTGATCCGTGCCTGGGCCTGCCGGAGCGCCTCTGCATAGTCGGGACTGAGAACCCGCTCCAGGCGACCATCCTCGTGGCGCCTTACGTCCCACAAGCCGCTGTTATGCCAGTGGTCGGGGTCCTCCCAGTCCGGTCGGTCGATGATCGGGTAGATGCACAGGCCTTCCACTGAAACCCCAGCTTCCCGCGCCCGGGCGACTTCGTCCGCGACCTCCGCAATCCATCTGCCCCGGCCCTCGCCGAAGTGGCTTGTCTCACTCACCACCACTGGCCGCCAGTAGCGATAGTAGACCTCGGCTAACAAGGAGCTAAACGGAATCCAGCGGGGGTCCCGGGGTGTGTCCTCCCACCGAAGCCGGACGTCCGGGTGCTCCCATTGGTTCGCGTGATAGTAGTTCACTCCCACCAGATCGAGGTACCGAGAGTGTCCCCCCAGCTGGGGCTCCATCGCACCGGAGAGCATGTCCCATGCTTCGAACTGCGCCGCCCGCTGATCGGCCGCAGCCCGGGCCAGATCGGTGCGGCCCTTGGGCGTCACCACGTGAATGAGCGGCTCAGTGTGCATCATCCGCGCGGCAGGGTCCACTGCCCAAATCGCTTCCATGCCCGCGATGGCAGCCCGTACCAGCTGGTGTTTGATGGTCCGGCCGGCATCCTCCCGATGCGGATGGATATATGCCTTTTCGCCTGCGGCCCAGGATAAAAACGAGATCTCGTTGATCGGTGTGTAGAAGCGGACTCCATCGCTGTGCTCGGTGATGAATCGCGCCGCGGCCCCGCAGTATCGGGCAAACCGGTCGACGAAACCGGGTCCCAGGATGTCGAGATCGTCGGGCCAACCGTAGTGGCATAGCGCCCAGATCACCTGGATACGATGGCGGCGCGCCGCTTCCAGAGTGGGCTTTAGCGTCGAGAAGTCGTAGCCTCGGCTGGTTTCGATTAGGTGCCAGCGGGCTCCTTCCCGAACCGTGCGGATGCCCCACTCCGCGAGGCGAGCGTAATCATCGGTGACTTGGAGGTCGTGCTGGGTAGCGGAGACCATATCGATCCGCGCGCCGGCACGGTTGATATGAGTGGCCGACTCGAAGCCTGCGATCCAGAACGACTGGAACAGCTGGGGCCCGCCGTGCCGGCCAGCGCTCACGGTTTCCGCCGGCTCGTACTGCGGACGGTAGGACTCTCGAGGTCCGGAGACGCGGAGGCGAGAAGAGCCCGAGGGAGAGTGCATAGCTATGCCGAAAGACTCTGCTCGACGCCAAGATTGCCGATGGCTGCTTCAGAGTCGCTGATATAGCTGCGAAACTGCTCCACCAGCGGCGTCGCGCGCCACCGCTGCTCTCCATCGATAGAGTACAGGCCCAGATCCAGGCGGTACTCGTCCAGTGGGCCGCGGCCAAAGCGGTATTTCCAGTCGATCATGGTAAATAGCGGGAACCAAGTATACCCGAGCACCGGAATCCCTCGGCCACGCAGCACTCGAATCGCCGCCACCGACGCTTCCAGCCAGCGAGCGCGCACCGACTCGTTACCCTTCGCGCTGGTCTCCGTCACCATGATCGGCAGCTGGTACCGGCGATAGTAATCCTCGATCAAAGTCCTGAAGCCGGCGCCATCCTGTTCTACCGGCTGGTATGCCAGCCGGCCGCGGCGATCGATGTACAGCTGGGTGGTAGACCACTGGGGGTAGAAGTTGAGCCCCATCAGGCTGAACGGCACCGGCCGAGCGGCAATGGCTGCGAGTCGGTCGGGGGAGGCGCCGTTTCTAACCAGCCAGGGAAACAGCTCGTGATCGGGGGTGACCCGCCCGGTCAGCAGATCGTAGGCCAGGAAGGTCCGGGACTGTTCCTCTCGGGCAACGGCATGCAAGTCCTCCCGGGCGGTGCGGCTTAGACCGGTCGCCTCCACGTGCACCAGGATGGTACCGGGATCGACCGCGAGGAGCGCAGCGCTGGTCTCGACGATCCCTTCGATCACCTGGAGCAGGACCTGGACGTAACCGCTCTCGCTTCTGAGGTACGGCGGCCACAAGCCGCGCTGGCCACAGAAGAGGGCAGTCACGATCGGTTCGTTGAGCGGGGTGTACCACCGCACCAGCCCCGTGTAGCGCCGAGCGAACGCCGCGGCATATGCCGCCACCGCCTTGGGGTAATCGGCGCTGGCGAATTCCCGCCGCAGCCAAAAGGGGCAGCCGTAGTGCATCAAATCGATGATAGGAGTGATTCCCAGGTCGTGGACCATGTAAGGAATCACCTGGTCGGTCCAGCGCCAGTCGAACTCGCCGGGCTGAAACGGCTCCAGCCGGTACCAGGGAACTCCCCAGCGTACCATCTTGAGGCCAAGATCCCGCACCAGCGCTAGGTCCTCTCGCCAGTGCTCGTAATGACCCATGAGCTGGTACTCGTCCAGCGCCCGATGGCCAGGTCGAGTCTGGGGTACGAACGTATCCTCGATCCCGGTGGCCCAGAGGAAGTCCTCGGGTCGACGGCGGAGAAGGTCGGTCATGGGAGGGAAAAGCTACATCACTTTGCCGTCAATGACACCGTAGACGGCGCCAGGAATTGAGCTTGCCGGCGGAGCTCCCCGACCTGCTCGGCGGCTTTCTTCCCCGCGATGAACGCGTGATCGGAGTTGTAGTACTCCCATTCGGCGTAGCGGCCGGCGAGCACGATGTCCTTGGTCGACAGCCACTCGCGAATCAGGTTGACGTTCCTGGCACGCTCGTGATCGTAGACCACATAGGCCACGGGCATGTCGACCTGGTTGGCTGCCCAGATCGGATCATCGGGCTTGAAGAACCCGACGCGATGGCAATCTTCGATGCATCGCTGAATCAGCCCGTCGCCATCACAGGGAAGCGGTTTGGCTGGAGAGTAGGTGATCTCGCACGTCAGGCCGAAGCCTCCCGGTGGGTTGCAGTGCGGACTGGCGTTGCCTTGAACAAAAATCCGGTGGAAGACAGTGTCTTCAGGGTAATAGATCCAGTGTTTGTCGGTCAGATTCTCCCGGCCCACTCCGATATTTACGCAACGCACCGAGACATGGCGAAGACCCGCAGCTGCCTTCCGAACCTCGGCTGGCGCCTCAGTCCCGATGACCCGGACCAGAGCCGGCAAGGGCATGGTGCTGATCAGCTGGTCGTAGGGAATCATCACTCCATCCGAGAACGTGACGGTGTGTTGGGAGGGAGAGACCGCCACGACCTTCGTATTCAGTCGGAGCTCGCCAGCTAGTTGGGGCAGGAAGCCATTCATCAGGGCCTGGAACCCTCCCCGCAGAGGATAGCCGAATCTCGCGTTTGGCCCCATCGGCTTGGGGGATGGTGACAGCGCCCCTTCGATCATCTCCTCCAGGTTCGGCAGGGGCACTCTGCCTCCCAGCCACGATGTCTCCATCTCGGCAAGCGGGACGGCCCACAGTTTCTGATTGTAGGGAATGGCAAAGTGCTTGGCTATGCCGGCTCCCCACACCTTATAAATGAACTCCTCAAAATTCTTGGGTGATCCCTTGTGGGCGTTGAGCCTGCGCTCCGCTCCACTGTAGGTCCGCTTGCGGATGCCATTGACCTTCATGAGCGGCTCGAACATCCCCCGGCGCTCCGGCCCGGTGTAATCGGCATTGACTCCCTTGTCCGGGACGGGCTTCTTCGCGTTGAGGCTACCAAATCGAGCCTCGATGGCTCCGACAATACACTCCTTGATCACGTCTGGAGGCAGCCCGTACAGGGCGCCCTGGAACGGATATCGGGTGAATACGTCCTTGCTGTAGATCCATGCTTCCCGATCCTGCCAATGCACGTTGTCTCCCAGCAACATCCGATACATCTGGTGCACATAGGGATCGGTCGAGAACATGATGTGCCCCGCCATATCGAAGGTGAAGCCGTGATCCTCGATGGAGCGGCACCATCCTCCGACACGGTCGGCCTGTTCGATCAGAATTGCGTCCAGACCAAGGTGATACGCGGCGCTCAGCCCGGTCGGACCGGCACCGATGATGACGACTGGAGCGGTAGATGACGACTGCGAACTCTGAGGTGGCATGTGAAAGCCTGAATCCTTTCAAGTGCTAAGCCGCCACGGTAGCCTTTCTCGCCATCGCGTCGGCTATCAGTTTTTCCATCTCTGCTACCGTGACATTCCAAGACGTCCCGGCCAACACCTCTCTCATCCGGGAAGCCCGGCGGGCGCGTTCGTCCGCTGAGGCCCCGAGCGCGGCATCGCAGGCAGCGAGGAACTCCTCCGGTGTCGTACCCAGGTACACCACGTCGCGGTACGGCTCCGCGACGTCGGTGATCGGGGTGCTCACGATTGGTCGCTCTGCTGCCATGTACTCCAGAGTTTTCGTGGGGCTGATGAACCGGGTCGCATCGTTCAGCGCGAACGGCAGTAAACAGGCCTCCCAACCGACCAGATAGCGGGGAAGATCGTTGTAGGAACGCTGACCGAAGTAGTGGATGTTGGGGCGTCGGGGCAGCGCTGCCGGGTCGATCTTCACGACCGGTCCCACGAGGACGATCTGCCATTCGGGACGACGTTTTGCGACAAAATCGAGCAGCTGGATATCGAGCCGTTCGTCGATCACCCCATAGAACCCCAACCGGGGATGTGGCAGGCTCGCCTGGTCCTCGGCTTCCACGGCCCCGGACGACCCGTCCCGAGCCGACTGGAAATGGCCGGCATCCACACTGCTGGGGAAGCAGTGTAGGTTGGGATGGCGCGCCTGCTTCGCCCGGTAGAGACTGGGGCCGCCGGTGAACATCACATCGGCATACTCGAGCAGAGCCGCCTCTCGGCTCAGAAGCTCCGGTGGCGCTCCTAAAAAGAGCGAGAGCTCGTCCATGCAGTCGTACACCATCAGGTCGGGGCCCAGCGCCTGGGCTAACGGGAGGGCGAGTGGGGTATACAGCCAGGCAACCAGCTGGCGATCCTCGAGCTCGATAGCCAGGTCGGCGATCAGTGGAGCCAGCGCAGCGAGCTGCTCGGCAGTAAATCCCGGCCCCGGAATTGGGGTGCGGGGACGGAGGACGACGACATTCGGCTGAGGAGTGCTTCGCTCCCAGCGGACCGGCCCCTCACCGTCGAGCTCAGGTTCTTCGATGAAAAAAACCGGGCGGGCGGCGGCCAAGCGGGAAAGTAGATGCTGAGGGCGCTGATAGACGAAGTTCCAGCGGAGGTGCGAGAAGGCGACGATCGAGAACTGAGACTGCATTACGCGCTCGTGGTTGAAGAACTCCGGTTCGGTACGGGTCTAGTTGGGTGCGATGGACAACCCTTCCTCTCCCAGAGCAGCCCTTACTGCTCCAGCAAGCCCGACTGAATCTCGATAGCTTTCAGGATCTGCGGGCGCTTGTTGTTGCGCGGCCAATTTGGCCTTTTGGCCCTATCGGTGCCGGGTCGGGTGCCTCTAAAATCCTGTGAGTTTCGTCACAGAACCCCTGGGTCAAAATCACACCTTGTCAACGCAGGAATCGCCTCGGGAGTGAATCCATGCCAAGCACCAGAAATTTTATGAGCGGAGTTGCTGTCGGTGCCGGTCTGGTCTATTTCCTCGATCCGGAACGGGGGCAGCTTCGGCGTGATCGATTCCAGCGCCGTCTCGCACCACTGCTGGAGCAGGCCCGGGACACGTTCAATGCGAGAACCGGCCAATCGGGACCGGCCGATATGTTACGGTACGGGTCCCGGGTCGGCGACATCCAGGGGCTGGCAGCGGCTAGCCTGAGCGAGAGCATCGGCCGGCTTGACGGCCCACCGGTGGCGCTTCGCGTGGCCGGCGCGTTGCTCGCTCTTTACGGCCTGACCCGAAAGGGAATGGTCGGGGCCATGATCCGAACGTTAGGAACGGGAATGCTGGTCGACAGCGCACGGGATGCTTTGACGGGCATGGGAGCTCCTGCCCACGATCGCCGCCGCGCGGTGGACATTCAGAAGACCTTGTACATCGAGGCGCCGATCGAGCAGGTGTACGACTTCTGGAGCAACTATGAGAACTTCCCGCTCTTCATGTCCCATGTGCGTGAGGTCGAAGATCGAGGTGAGGGTCGGTCTCACTGGAAGGTCAGTGGCCCCGGGGGAGTGCCGATCGAATGGAACGCTGTCCTGAGCCAGCAGACCCCGAACGAAGTGATCGCCTGGCGCAGCGAGGCCGGTTCCATGCTCGAAAACGCCGGCATCATCCGGTTCAGCCCGGCCGGTAGTGGCACGCGAGTCGATCTTCGATTCTGTTACCATCCGCCTGCCGGTGGCGCCGGCCGGGCCGTGGTCGAGCTCCTGGGCTCGGATCCAAGGGCAAAGTTGAACGAGGACCTCGGGCGGATGAAGGCGTTGCTCGAGGCAACTACGAGGAGTGAAGAGCATGGCAAAGAATCTCGGTCGTAAGTATGCGGCCATGAACGAGGACGAGCGTCGCCGCTTCACGCTCGAGGAAGACGAAGGGACCCGCGAGTTGCCACCCGAGCTATCGCTCGACGAGCCACGCGACGAGGACCGCATGGGCGCGCACTTCTCCAGTATCCGGCAGGAAGTGGCCGATCCCGAGCACCGGGATGGGCTGAGCGCGTTGCTTGATGATGAGCAGCACGAGCGTGCGGTGCAGGAGCAGGCCAGAAAACGGCGGATGCAGCAGCCCGATACCGAATAACCGCGCGGGTGCAGAAACGCTCAGGGCAGGCCATGCGGAGGCGGGCCTGCCCGCTGCGTTTCCGCGGGTGATCACAATCACGGCAGGGTGGCAGTGAACAGACCAAGGTAGCTGGAAGACACCGTGCCAGGACAAGGTCGCTGATGTTGCGCAGAAAATCTGATCGAAGGCGATTGCTGCTGGCCGCAGTCCTCACCTCGGTGTGGGTGTCGCGTCGACTGCGAAGCCAACCCAGGTACAATCTCCGGCAGAAGATCGTGCTTATTACTGGCGGGTCCCGTGGATTGGGACTGGCACTCGCCCGGGAAATGGTGGCGCGAGGTGCTCGCGTGGCCATCTGCGGCAGAGATTCGGATTCGCTCGAGCGCGCTCGCGCATCGTTGACGCGATTCGGTGCCGAAGTCATCGCGGTACCGTGCGACATCACCGATCGTGATTCGGTCCAGCGGCTGGTCGAGCGGGTGACAAGCGAACTGGGTCCGATCGACGTGCTGATCAACAACGCCGGCGTCATCGAGGTCGGCCCAGCGGAGACCATGTCCCTGGCAGACTATGAAGAGGCGATGGCCACAAATTTCTGGGGGATGCTTCACCCCACTCTGGCCGTCCTGCCTGGGATGCGCCAGCGCAAGAGCGGCCGTATCGTGAACATCACCTCGATCGGAGGTAAGCTCGGCATCCCTCACCTGCTGCCGTACAGTGCCAGCAAATTCGCGGCCGTGGGGTTCTCCCAGGGTCTACGGACCGAAGTAGCCGCCGACGGGGTAAGGGTGGTCACGGTGGTTCCTGGACTCATGCGCACCGGCAGCCCGCGCAATGCTGTATTTCGCGGCCAACACCGGTCGGAGTACGCCTGGTTCAGCATCAGTGACGCCTTACCGGGTCTGTCCATCAGCGCGGAGCGAGCCGCGCGCAAGATCGCCGACGCCTGCGTGCACGGCGACGCAGAGGTGCTCTTTCCAGTGACCGCGCGGCTAGCAGCCGTCGCCAACGCCGTAGCTCCAGGCTTGACGACGTCGGTGCTCAGCGCGGTCGACGAGCTGTTGCCCGGCCCGGGTCATCAGGCAGGTCGCAGGAAAGGGGCGGAGAGCCAGTCGTGGCTGTCGCCCTCCTGGCTGACCCGCCTGGGCGACCGGGCAGCACGCACCTACAATCAGATCGCCCCTTCGGAGGGCGAAACCGCCTAGTAGAACTTTTCCCGGCTCATCCAGAGGACAGGTTACGTTATGGCATCCACTTATGATGGTACGATCTCCCACGAACGCTGGGAGAATCTCAGCCGGAATCGCAAAGAGGACCACGGCATCAACGTCGGGCGCACCGAGCGCATCGCGTCCGGGATTGCTGCGGCCGCAGTCGCCGCCGTGGCCCTTCGTCGCCGGCGTCTCCGTCCGCTCCTGCTTCCCCTCGCGGGCAACCTGATCTCTCGAGCAATTACTGGCCGCTGCCCCGTGAATCGCGCCCTGGGCCGGAACTCCGCCAGAGAGGGCCGAGTCAGCCGCGTGGTTAGTGTTCCTCGTGGCGAAGGAATCAAGATCGAAAAGAGCGTGCTAGTGAATCGGCCGGCTCAGGAGCTCTACCGGTTCTGGAGGAACTTCGAGAATTTGCCCCGATTCATGGATCACCTGGAGTCGGTGACCGTGGTGGACGAAAATCGCTCTCACTGGGTCGCCAAGGCACCGGCGGGGACCCGGGTCGAGTGGGATGCGACCATCCACAATGAGATCGAGGATCAGCTGATCGCGTGGCGGTCCCTTCCCGGCGCCGACGTCGACAACGCAGGATCGGTCCATTTTACGCCCTCCGCCAGCGGCGCGGCGACCGAGGTACGCGTAGTGTTGAGCTATGACCCGCCGGCCGGAAAGCTCGGGGCAGCGGTGGCCAAGCTATTTGGAGAGGAACCTGCGAAGCAGGTGGAAGACGATCTCAGGCGGTTCAAGCAGGTGATGGAGGCGGCTGAGGTCGCGGGAAACTCGAAACATCCCGCCGGACGGATCTAGACTCTTCATGAATGCAGGTATGCCCCGCGTGACCTACGACTGCATCATCGTGGGCGCGGGGCCGGCGGGGCTGAGCGCAGCGCTGATGCTGGGCCGCTGCCGCCGCCAGGTGCTCGTGTGCGATGCGGGTGAGCCAAGAAACGCGCGGTCTACCGGCGTCCACAATTATCTCACCCGCGATGGTAGCCGGCCCGCTGAATTTCTGGACTTAGCCTGGAAAGAAGTGGGCCGCTATCCATCGATTGAATTTCGGCGGGTCGAGGTGCTGGATGCGACCCGTTCCCCTGACGGCTTTCGTCTCGTCTGTGCCGACGGTCATCAGGTTGCCGCCCGAAAGCTGTTGCTGGCGACCGGCGTGGTCGATGAGTTACCGGACATCGAGGGGCTCGCGGCTCTCTATGGGACCAGCGTGCACCACTGCCCTTACTGTGACGGGTGGGAGTGGCGCGACCGACCACTGGCGGTCTATGGTGCCGGCGAGGAGGGTTCCGCTCTCGCGCTCGGGCTGACTGTGTGGAGCAAAGATTTGGTGCTTTGCACCGATGGGCCAAACCGCCTGTCGCGGGAAGAGGATGACAAACTCCGACAGCTCGGAATCGAGGTCCGGGAGGACCGGATCCTGCGCCTTGAAGGCAGGGAGGGTCGGCTGGAGCGAATAGTCTTCCGCCGGGGTGAGCCGCTGGTCCGAGAGGCCCTATTCGTGTGCGCGCCGCAGCACCAGCACAGCGGGCTGGCCCGGAAACTGGGTTGCCGATTCACCACCAAGGGCGCCGTCGACACCGGAACGTGCGAGGCCACGGACGTCCCCGGGCTCTTTGTCGCCGGGGATGCTTCCAAAGAAGCCCAGTTCGTCATCATTGCTGCCGCCGAAGGGGCCGAAGCCGGCATGGCCATCAACAAAGCGCTACTCAAGGACGAGTTGGCTCAGAACAGAAACTCGAAGCCGAGACGGAACAAGCGAGGCGGCCCGTACGCAAAAAGCGGCTGAGTGTAATCCCTCGCAGCCGCGAGAAAGAGCGGAAACAGCTCCTCTCTCCCCTCGATATAACCGTCCCCATTGAGATCAGCAGCAGCCCGGTAATACGCCGATTCATAGGGAATCTCCTCTGGATGCGCTTGATAGGCCTCCTCGGCGATGGCATTGAGTGCGGTGCTATCCGGGCCCGGGAGCCCGGTATCCCGCCGTACTGCCACCACATTCCGTCGGTTGAGAAGGTTGCGGAGGTCCAGATAGATCCCGCCACGCACACCCCCGAGCCGCATCGGCCGCCGGACCAGCAAGTCCACAGTGCTGATCGCCGGAAGCCGGGAGTCGTTTGGCAGTCCCACGAGCGAATCACCTGCCGCGTTACTGCGGGAGTAGGGAAGTCCCGTGCTGTATCGCAGGATGGCGGCGGCCTCGAATCCGCCTAGCGGACGGACCCCGAACACCCTGGGCCCGCCGGTGTCCGAGACCCGGCTCCGGAAGATTGCGGTAAAGCTGTGACGGCGATCGAAGTCTAGAGGAAACTCGGCCCGTGCCGGCCGGATCGTGTCGCCGGTCACTGGATCGATCGAGATGAGACGGTTCAGCAGAAAGGCATCGCTCGCGGTCGCGGTCGCGTGTTGCAAGGTATAGATCAGCCGGGCGCCGAACCCGCCTCGCAGTTCCCGCTCAAAAACCACTTCGACACCTTTGACGCTTCCCGCGTCCGCGTTGCCAAAGATTGTTGAATCCGGATCCAGTCCGAGCGGGACCGACGCCACCAGGCCGTCCAGACGTTTGACGTAGGTGCCTATTCGGAGGGACGTGATGGGCGTGGGGCGAACCCGGAGGCTGAACTCATATTGCGTGGCGTCCTCATAACCGACGTTCGGATTGCCCCGGCGGAAACGCCCGGTGCGAGTGGTATCATCGAACGCCGCGTCGACCAGGTATTGGTAGTCGGGAGCCTGGGCGAAGCGACCGTAGCTGGCGACGAGGGTGGCACCTTTGAGCACGGTGGATATCGCGAAGCGCGGGCTCAGCTTTTGTTGGGCCCCTCGAGATATCGACGGCAGGTCACTCCCGGCATCGAACTGGTCGTACCTGAGTCCACCGGTAAACGCTAGGTCGGTGAGTCGAACCTGAGCTTCGATGTATCCGGCGGCGCTGGTCGGCGAAAAGGTGGAGATCGCACTGGGCGGTACGCTGTCGCCGAGACCGACCGGTAGGTATCCCAGTACCCGTTGGAATGTGCGGACTTCCTGGCGGACTATTTCGCCGCCGAAATACAGGTCGACCTTCTCGCCGGCCCCAAGCGTTGCGTCGGCCTGGCCGCGGGTTTCGCCGAAGTGGCTCCAGCTGAGGGCTCCCCGCGAGCCATTGCCGAGGAAGAACGCCGGCACGCCCCACGGCGTCACCAGACTCGGCAGCGGTGTCGTCAGCCCGGGAATGGGGTCGGGAGAAGCGACCTGCTCCCGGGCGGTCTCTTCGCCGATGAAGTGAAACCGCTTTCCGGTGATTCCGCCGAACGCGTAATCCACCTCTCCGTCCAAAGTCCCCCGGAAAAAATCTCGCACGAACCGGCCTACCCGAAGATCCAGGATGAGCGGATGGTGCGCGTCGGGCCCACTCGCGTACTGCACGTGACCGCTCAGCAGGTCCCCCCTGAGTCGCTGCGCCGGGCCCAGGTCAAGGTCGTATTTGTAGGCTGGATCGAAGAGAAGGCGCTGCTCCTCGGAGTGGGAGCCCAGGAGGCGAAGTGTTATCCGGTCGGTGACTGGAAACGTTACCTTTCCCAAGCCACTCCATAGCTCGCCACTGTTGTGGGGCAACAGATTCGGTGCATCGAATCGGGGGTCGCGTGGATCGATGGGAGCGGGAGCATTCACGGGATCGGCGTCCAGGTGTCCGGTAACATCGATGGCCGCGACAACGCCCAGGCGGCCCGCAACTGGACCATCGGCCTCGGCGATGACGCGATCCAGCCCGTAGTCCCCACCAGAAAAGGGCCGATCGGTTTCGTACCCCAGTCGGCCATCCCATTCAGTACCGGGATCCTTCGTGACCACGTTCACTAATCCGGAGAGGGCCTGACCGTATCGCGCCGAAAACCCGTTGGTCACCAGCGAGGCCTCGCTCAGCACGTCCGGCGGAATCGTGAGACCCAGCCCACCATTGCCTGCGTCCAGTTGGTTCTTCACTCCCAGTCCGTCCAGAATGAAGGACTCTTCTCCCAGCCGTCCACCGCGATAGCTCTCGCCCACGCTCCCAGCCGACAACTCGAGGGCTTCCCGCAGGGAGCTGACCGGCAGATCGCGAAGATCGGCCGCGGTGATTTTCTGCTCCGTGGCAGTTGCCAGAGGGTCAAGTACCGGATCCACTGGGGCGGTCACCACCAGCGGAGCGAGCTGTAGGGGGTTGGTCTCTAGAGGAAAATTCACGGTGACGGTCGCGCCCGCGCGGACGAATACGCTATCCCGTACCAGACTCCGATAGCCGATCAGCCGGGCAGCAACGATGTGCCAGCCGCTCCGAACCCCGCGGGCTCGGTAGATGCCACCGGTATCGGTTATGGCTCGGACCCGTTCGTCGACTAGAATCTGGGCCTGGGCTAGGCTCTTATCGGTCCCGGACTCATATACCCGTCCCGCTATGGCGCCCTCGGTCTGGGCCGCGAG
>JBKPAO010000093.1:0-10855 GCA_046726475.1 Gemmatimonadota bacterium
GCCTGGAACTCGCCCGCGCCCTCGAAGGTCAACAGGGTCTTGGTCGAAGGCCACAGATCCGCCGACCCACCCAACAGCCAGGGGACTCGGCGCGCAATCGCGTTCTGTGCCTTGGCCGAGGCGTCGCGGCCGGCTAGGCCCTTGGGATCGGGGGGAAACACCGGGAGCTCCTTGTCCCAGTCGGGTGGCAGTGTGTGTTGCGGGAGGCAGCCAACCTCGAGACCCACGTCCGGGAATTTCTTCTGGTACGCTGCGACCAGTTTGTTCCACGCCGCGTGCTCGTCTGCACCACGGCGGCCGAGCTGCGACTGGAAATGCTGTCGCACTTCATCCGGAACCAGAAACTGAGCGTCCGGATCCCACCCGTAGAACTCCTTCGCCAGACGGACCTCATCGGGGCCGAGCGGTTCGCCGTGTGCTTCCTTGGTATCCTGCCGGTTGGGAGCACCGTAGCCGATGTGACTGTCGACGATGATCAGAGTCGGCCGCTCGCGCGTGGCCAGAAAGGTCTCGAATGCGTGGGTCAACATGTCGAGATCGTTGACGTCGCTCACCCGGATCACATTCCAGTCGTAAGCCAGGAAGCGGGTGGCGACGTCCTCGGTGAAGGTGATCTCGGTCGATCCCTCGATGCTGATCCGGTTGTTGTCGTAAATCCAGCAGAGGTTGGAGAGCCGGAGATGACCGGCGAGGGAAGCGGCCTCGGAGCCGACCCCCTCCATCATGTCGCCGTCTCCGCAAAAGACGTAGACGTTATAGTCGAAGAGATCGAAGCCGGGACGGTTGTAGGTGGCGCCCAGCCAGCGGCCGGCCGCGGCCATGCCGACGCTCATCCCCACTCCTTGTCCCAGCGGGCCGGTCGTCGCCTCAACGCCGGAGGTCCAGCCGTACTCGGGATGACCGGGACAGCGGCTTCCCGCCTGCCGGAAGTTCTTGATGTCCTCCAGCGTCACGGCCAGCCGCCCCTGCCCCACCTCCTCGTACGACTCGTTCACCGCCTTCACTCCGGCCAGGTGGAGCAGACTGTACAGCAGCATCGAGGCGTGCCCGTTCGAGAGCACGAAGCGGTCCCGGTTGGGCCAGCGGGGATCTTCCGGATCGTAGCGGAGGAACCGCTGCCACAAGGTGTACGCCGCGGGCGCCAGCGCCATCGGGGTGCCGGGATGGCCCGACTTGGCGGCCTGCACCGCGTCGATCGAGAGCGTGCGGATGGTGTTGATGCAGAGCCGGTCGAGCTCCGCGGAATCCATGGTGGCAGCGGCGGTGTTCGGTGCGGTTCGAGTCGAGGTCATGATGCCGCCAGCGCCTCGGACTTGGCCGCGATGCGCTCGAGCAGCTCGTTCCACGATTTCACGAACGCCTCCGCCCCTTCCCGCTGGAGCTGCTCGGCCAAGGCGGCGACGTCGATCCCGGCGCGCTCGAATTCGGCGAGCACCGCTTCGGCATCACCGCCATCCTCCGCCATCACCCCGCGGATCTCACCGTGATCGGCGAAGGAGAGCAGCGTCGCATCCGGCATGGTGTTGATGGTGTCCGGCGCGGCCAGCGCCTCGATGTAGAGTACGTCGGAAGCCTGAGGGTCCTTGGTACCGGTGCTGGCCCAGAGCAGCCGTTGGTGCCGGGCACCCGCGGAGGCGAGGCACTCCGAGCGATGCGAGTCGAGCAGCTCGCGGTACGCCCGATAGGTCCGGCCCGCGATAGCGATGCCGAGCCGGTTCCGCAGCTCGGCGGGCACTCGGTCGTGCACCGCCTTGTCCCACCGGCTGACGAACAACGACGCCACCGAGACCACCTCGGGATCGAGCCCGATCTCGATCCGGCGCTGGATGCCGCGCTGGTAGGCTGCGGCGGCCGCGAGATACTGCTCCCGAGAAAAGAGGAGGGTGACGTTGATAGGGATCCCAGAGAAGATCGCCTCCTCGATGGCGGGGAGTCCCTCCGGCGTTCCCGGGATCTTGATGAAGAGGTTGGGCCGCTGGAGCTGCCGGTGGAGCGACTTCACCTGCTCGCAGGTGCGCTTGGTGTCATGCGCCAGCAGGGGCGACACCTCGAGTGAGACCCAGCCGTCGAGGTGGTTGGTCTCCCGGTGAATCGGTCGGAAGAGATCGGCGGCTTGGGTCAGATCCTCGCCAGCGAGCTGGAAGAAGAGCTCTTCGCCCGAGAGACCGTCCGGTGTCTTGGCGTGGATCGAATCGTCGTACGCGCCGCTCTTGATCGCCTGATCGAAGATCGAGGGATTGCTGGTGAGCCCGGTGATCGAAAGCTCTTTGATGTAACCCCGAAGGGTGCCGTCTTGCAGCATCTCTCGGGTCATGTTGTCGAGCCAGAGGCTCTGGCCCAGATCATGGAGCTGTTTAGTTGGGTTGGTCATGCGTGTTTACCTTCGGTGGTCGTAGGTACGTGGGGTACGTGAGGAACGTGGGGACCGTGAGGAACGTGCCCCACCGTCGTTCCGCGGAGCAGTGTGGGTATGTCGCACTCCAGCAGATCGCTGATCCTCTCGATGCTCAGGTCGGCCGGCGGATTGGCTGCGAGAATCTCCGGGTCGTGGGCGTAATGGCCCTGGCGGGGAAAGACGGTGGTGACCCGCTGGCCCCAGAGATGCTTGACCGCCGCCAGGATACGGAGCTTGTCGTCCACCAGCACATAGTGCTCCGCCGGGAAGCGATGGGCCACGTCGTCCAGCTCCCGCTCCTTGTGAATGTAGATCAGGATCCGGCCTTCGACAGCGGCGCCGAGCCCCGACCGCTCGATCTTGAGCGGCTGGAACACCACGTCGCCATCGGTGAGGATCACGGTCGGCCCGAACGCTCCGAACCGCTCCAGCACGTCGAGCGCTCCGGGGTAGAGCCGGGTGGAGAAGGGATAATTCACCAGGAAGGAGGAGACGGCGAGTAGGCAGGGATCGCGGGGATACATCAACCGGTAGCGCTGGAGGGCCCCGAGATAATCGGCGTAGCCCAGCTCCTCCCGCAGCAGCTCGAAGATCTCGAAGTAGTGCTCCTCCGCCCGCTCACCGACCTCGCGCATCAGGAAGCGCCTGAGCTCGGCGATGATCGCATCGTTGTCGAGCAACGTGTTGTCCACGTCGAACAGGAAGACCGTCTCATGCCGGGTGGTCATCAGCAGCTCCAGTCCTGCTCGGGATTGAACCATCCGGCGCCATCCTGCAGCAGGCGGTCGGCCTCGGCCGGTCCCCAGGTGCCGCTCTCATACTCGACTAGTGGCGTGGCATTCCCCAGCACCGGCTCGACCACCCGCCACGCCTCCTCGACCGAGTCCTGCCGGGCGAAGAGCATCTGATCACCCCGCATGGCGTCGCTCAGCAACCGCTCGTAGGGTCCCATCTGGTTGCCCTGATCATGACAAGCGATCAGCTCGACATCTTCGCCCCGCATGGTCTCGCCTGGCAGCTTGGCCCGGGCGCCGAGGGAGAGCACCACATGGGGACTGAGGCGGAAGCGAAAGCGATTCGGGGGCGCCGCGGCGCAGTCGGGAAAGAGTGCGATCGGCGGCCGCTTCAGCTCGACCAGCACCTCGGTGGCAGTCACCGGCAGGCACTTGCCGGCGCGGATGTAGAAAGGAACTCCGGCCCAGCGCCAGGAATCGATCTGGAGTCGCACCGCGGCGAACGTTTCCACACCGGAGTCGGGCGCCACACCCTCCTCCTGCCGGTAGCCGCGGAACTGTCCCCGCACCACGTCGCCCGGCTCCAGCGGACGCATCGAGCGGAACGCCTGGGTCTTCTCGTCCCGGACGGCCTCGTTTCCCCTGGCGGAAGGCGCCTCCATCGCGAGCAGGCTCGCCACCTGGAGCAGGTGGTTCTGCACCACGTCGCGAATCGCTCCGGCCTCCTCGTAGAATCGCCCTCGGCCCTGCACGCCGAAGCTCTCCGCCATGGTGATCTGCACCCGCTCGACGTAGTTGCGATTCCAGATCGGCTCCAGGAAGCTGTTGGCGAACCGGTAGTAGAGGAGATTCTGGACCGGCTCCTTGCCGAGGTAATGGTCGATGCGGAAGGTTGCCGCCTCGGGAAAGAACTGGTTCAGCGTGGCGTTGAGCGCCTGGGCTGAGGCGAGGTCGCGGCCGAACGGCTTTTCCACGACGACGCGAGCGTTGCTGGAGGCGCCCACGCGCGCGATTCCCGAAACCACGGTGGTAAACAGGCTGGGCGGGATCGCCAGGTAATAGAGCGGGCGCTGGGAGCCGGCCAGCGTCTCCTTGAGTGAGTCGTAGGTCGCGGGGTCCTCGTAGTCTCCGCCCACGAAGCGGAGCAGCCCACACAGTTTCTTAAACGCGACTGGATCGAGCCCGCCGTGCTGCTCCACGCTTTCACGGGCACGGGCCCGCAGCTGGTCCAGGCTCCAGCCGGAGCGGGCCACGCCGAGGATCGGCACGCTCAGATGACCGTGGCGGACCATGGCCTGCAGCGCGGGGAAGATCTGCTTGAAGGCGAGGTCGCCGGTGACACCGAAGACGACGAGTGCGTCGGAGGGGGGTTGCGCCATCTTATCGTCCTAGCTGGAACTCTTCTCCTGGTGGCCGCCGAACTGGTAGCGGAGCGCGGAGAGGAGCTTGTTGGCGAAGTCGCCCTCCCCGCGCGAGCTGAAGCGTTGAAAGAGGGCGGCACTCAGGACCGGAACTGGAACCGACTCGTCGACCGCGGCGGCAATGGTCCAGCGGCCCTCGCCGGAGTCGGACACTCGGCCGGCGAAGCCGGACAGGTCGGGACTCTCGAGCAGGGCGCGGGCGGTGAGATCCAGCAGCCAGGAGCTGATCACGCTGCCGCGTCGCCAGAGCTCGGTGATCTCGCCGAGGTCGAGTTGGTATTGGTAGTGCTCCGGGTGGCGGAGCGGCGTGGTCTCGGCATCGGCCTCCCGACTCTGGAGCCCGGCGCCCGCGTGGTGCAGGATGTTGAGACCTTCGGCGTAGGCGGCCATGATGCCGTACTCGATCCCGTTATGCACCATCTTCACGAAATGCCCTGCGCCCGCGGGACCGCAGTGGAGATAACCTTGGTCCGCGGTGCCGGGGGACTTTCGTCCCGGAGTGGACGGAGCGGCATTAGTGCCGGGAGCGAGTGTGGCGAATATCGGGTTGAGCCGCTCGACCACTGAACGCTCACCACCAATCATCAGGCAGTAGCCCCGCTCCAGCCCGAAGACGCCGCCGCTGGTCCCCACATCTACATAATGAATGCCCTTCGCCTTGAGTTCCGCTGCGCGCCGGATGTCGTCGTGATAGTACGAATTGCCGCCATCGATCACGATGTCGCCCGAAGCAAGATGCGGCGCCAAGTCCGAGAGCGTCTGGTCCACCAGCGCGGCGGGCACCATCAGCCAGACCGCGCGCGGCGGCCGCAGTGCTTTCGCGAAGGCGGCCAGCGAGTCGGAGCCGGTGGCCCCTTCGCCGGCGAGCGCCTTCACCGCGGGAGGGTGGACGTCGTAGACCACGCACTGGTGTCCCGCCTTCATCAAGCGGCGGACCATGTTGCCGCCCATCCGTCCCAGGCCGACCATGCCTAGTTGCATGACAGTCATCGCGAGCGGGCGTTAGCCCGCGTGGCGATCCGGTTGTGGACGCGCCGGGATTGCCGCGGCGCGTTCGCGCCTCGCAATGACTTCGGGCGCATTGGTGGACTCGAGGCCCCGGAGCGCGGCGCCCAAGAGTGCGGCCTGGAGTGCGACCACGGAGACCGGCACTCGCGCCAGCAGCTCGCTCATCCGGCCCTTGGCGGTGAACGCGCGGAGGAACCGGCCGTCCTTCAGCGCCGGGAGAATTCGCGGGGGAATGCCGCCGGCCAGATACACGCCACCGAGGCTCAGCACCTTCAAGGCGAGATTGCCGGCCTCCGCTCCCAGGATCGAGACGAAGAGATTGAGCGCAGCGCGGCTCAGCGGGTCGGGGTCTGGTCGCAACGCGGCTCCGCCGATCAGTGGCGGGGCGTACTCGGCGGCGGTGAGTGCCCTGCCCAGCTCGGGCGACTCGGGTGCGTAGCTGGAGTCGCGGAGAAACTGGTAGATGTTGAGGAGGCCAGGTCCGGAGCAGACTCGTTCCACGCTGACGTGATCGAACTTTCGCTTGAGGTAGGCCAGCAGCCCGGCCTCCAACTCGTTGGTGGGAGCGAAGTCGGCGTGGCCGCCCTCGGAAGGAAAGGCGCGATAGCGGGTCCCGTCATATATAAGGAAGGCCTCTCCCAGTCCGGTGCCGGGGGCGATCACCGCCCGGGCGCCTCCGGCTACCGGCAGGCCGGTATTGAGCAGGTGGAGATCGGGCGAGCCGAGGGTGGGCACCGCGTCGCCGATGGCCTCGAGATCGTTCACCAGATGGACCGACTGCAGCTGCAGCTCGGCTCTGAGGTCGGCCTCCGCTAGGCGCCAGGACAGGTTGGTGACCCGGGAGGAGCCGGCGAGCACCGGACCGGCCACAGCGAAGGAGGCGCGGTCGACGATGAGACCGGTGCCAGTCAAGAACTCGCGGACCATGGCAGCGAGCGAAAGGTATTTGGCGCTGCGAAACTCGCATTGGGCGAGCGGTGCCCTCGCCCCCTGCTCGGTGGAATACACGGCGAGGGCGGTCTTGGTCCCGCCGATGTCGCCGGCCAGGAGGAGGCCGGTTCGCCGCGCCCGGGCGCGGGGGTCGGCGCGGGTGTCATCCAGGGAAGCAGGCATCTATTTGGAATGTAGTGGTACGGCGGTAAGCGGTAAGCCGTAGGCGGGAAGCTTGCCCCGAGTCCCATCAGGCGAGGGCGATGGTCGGGGCCGTAGCGTGGCCGACCGTGCACCCCCAAATTCCCCGCGTGACCTCCCCTCCGCAACCCGACCTCGGCAAGCTCCGGATCAACCGGGATGCGCCGCCGCCGAATCTTCGTCGCGCGCTACGACGGAACCTGGCTCTCGGCCTCGTCTCCCTGATCCTCGTGATCGGGGGATATCTCGTCTTTCGGCGCGGAAGCGCGGTGCCGGTCCAGACCGTCGTGGCCACGCCAATTTCTGCCGGCGGCGGGGCTGGTGGGCAAGCCGGCACCGCAAGCGTAACCGCCAACGGCTATGTGGTCGCCCGCACTCGCGCATCGGTCTCGGCCAAGCTGCCGGGACGGATAGCGGAGCTCCGGGTGAGCGAGGGTTCCCGGCTCCGCAAAGGCGAGATCATCGCCAGTCTGGAGAACGCCGATTATCAGGCGCAGCTGGCGCAGGCCGAGGCGGCACTCGCCTCCGCGCGGGCCGACCTGCTGGATGCCGAGGCGGAGCGGGGTGTCGCCAGCCAGGCCGAACAGCGGCTGGTGCGGATGCGGGCTCAGGATCGCGGCAGCGTGGTGGAGCAGGATGTCGAGAACGCCCAAGGACGCACTAAACAGGCGGTGGCGCGGGTGGAGGCCGCCCAGGCGCGCATTGCTGCCGCTCAAGGCAGCCGCAACTTCGCCCGGGCGAACCTGGAGAACACGGTGATCCGGGCGCCGTTCAGCGGGACGGTCCTCCGGAAGGAAGCGGAGATCGGCGAGGTGGTGGCGCCATCGGTGGGTGGTGGACTGACTCGAGGCGCGGTGGTCACCATGGCGGATCTGACCACACTCGAGGTCGAGGTCGACGTGAACGAGGCCTATATCGCTCGGGTGCGAAACGGCCAGCCGGCGAAGATCACGCTCGACGCCTATCCCGACACCTCGTTTCGCGGCCGGGTGCGGCAGGTGGTGCCGACTGCCGACCGGCAGCGCGCCACCGTGCAGGTGAAGGTGAGCATCGTGGACCGGGACCCCCGGATCCTTCCCGAAATGGGAGCCCGGGTGGATTTTCTCGACACGGCGCGGGTCGCGACTGGAGCGCCCGCAGGCGCACCGCGCTTCCGGCTCCCCGCCGCGGCGGTGCGGGAACTAAACGGCGCGAGCGTCGTATGGGTAATCCGCGGAGGGCGGCTCGAGTCGCGCGCCGTAGAGGCGGGCCCAGTGAGCGGCGGGTTCAGGGAGATCCGTTCCGGGCTGTCCGGCGGCGAGCTACTGCTGACCGGTGGAGTGGACGAGCCCAAGCCCGGGATGCGCGTAAGAGTGGCGCAGTAGTCAATCGAAGTCATGGCAAAAGCTTCACCACGAAGGACACAAAGGGCTCCATGCTCCTAGGAGATCACCAGCGCGTGCGCGGGCATTGGCGCTTTGATGTTGTGTCACCCCGCCCCACAAAAATGCCCATGCTGAATGCCGCGACTGGTGATCTCCAATTTGCCAGGAGCCCTTTGTGTCCTTTGTGGTGAAAGCGCCTCAAACTACGTCTGATTTGGGATGGTAGCGCCCACAGGCCCGCATGCTTAGGGATCCTTCGCTTCGCTCAAGATGACAAGCAACGGTTAGCGCTCTAACAACGAGAGAGACATGGCTCTAGTAGAAATCCGTGACGTCTACAAAATCTTCCAGCGCGACTCGGAGAAGATCGAGATCTTCACCGGCCTCAGCCTCGACGTCGCCGAGGGGTCGTTCACGGCGTTGATGGGCCCATCGGGCTCGGGCAAATCGACGTTGCTGAATCTTCTCGCCGGGCTGGACAAGCCGACCAGCGGCACCATTCGGGTCGCCGGCGCCGAGGTGAGCGCGATGACACCGGGCCAGCTGGCCAACTGGCGGGCGGAGAACATCGGCTTCGTGTTCCAGAACCTGAACCTCCTGCCGGTGCTCACCGCCTACCAGAACGTGGAGCTTCCGCTCCTCCTCACCCGGCTCTCCAAGAAGGAGCGGGACGAGCGGGTGAAGCTCGCACTCGGTGTGGTGGGACTGGACGACCGGCTGAAGCACTACCCTCGCCAGCTCTCCGGCGGACAGGAGCAGCGGGTTGCCATTGCACGGGCGATCGTGGCCGATCCCACCCTGGTCTTGCTGGACGAGCCCACCGGCCAGCTCGACGCCAAGAGCTCCCAGGACGTGCTCGGTCTCCTGGAGCGGCTCAACGACGAGTTCAAGAAGACCATCATCATCGTCACCCACGACGCCCACGCCGCCGAGCGGGCGAAGACGGTGTTGCACCTGGAGAAGGGTGCGTTGATCGAGCGGGAGGTGGCAGTCTCGTGAAATTTCTTCCTCTGGTGCTGGCCAATCTCGGCCGGCACAAGCGGCGGGTCCTTCTCACTATCGCCAGCGTCGCCCTGGCGCTGTTTCTGTTCGCCTCACTCCGGACGGTGGTGACCACGCTGGCGCGGTCGGCCCAGTTCGGGAGCACCCGCCGTCTGGTGGTTCAGAACGCGACCGGTCTGATCTTCCCGCTGCCCTTGAGCTACGCCAACCGGCTCAAGGCCGACAAGGGAATTTCGGCGGTGACCTGGGCCAACTGGTTCGGCGGCCGCTACGGCGACGGCAAGCGATTCTTTGCCCAGTTCGCCATCGACCCCGAGTCCTATCTCGCGATGTACCCCGAGATCAGCGTCCCGGAGGACCAGAGGCAGGCGTTCATCAAGGAGCGCTCCTCCGCCCTGATCGGACGGCGGCTGCTCGACATCTTCGGCTGGAAGCTGGGGCAGAACATCACCATCCAGGGTACCATCTTCCCCGGCGACTGGACCTTCACCATCCGTGGGGTATACACCCCAACCGATCCAGTGATCAACGACGACGCCATGTTCTTCCATCACGACTACCTGGAGGAGCGGACCGGGCGGCCCGGCATCGCCGGCTGGTACATCGTAGAGATCGCGGACCCCAACAACGCGGCTGGCATGGCCAAGATGGTGGACGACCAGTTTCGGAACTCGAGCGCGCCGACCAAGACCGGCACCGAGCAGGCGTTCAACGCCAGCTTCGCGACCATGTGGGGGAACGTGAGTCTCCTGATGGGGACCATCGGCATGGCGGTGGTGTTCGCCATCCTGCTGGTCACCGCGAATGCGATGATGATGAGCGCGAGAGAGCGGACCAAGGAAGTCGCGGTGCTCAAGACGATCGGCTTCGGCAACGGGCGCCTGTTCGGCATGGTCATGCTGGAGGCCGGGATCATCACCGCCATCGGCGCGCTGATCGGATTGGGCGGGGCTAAGCTGCTTTATAAGACCAGCAACTTCAACGCCGGTGGATTTCTCCCCGGGTTCGACGTAACCATCGACACCCTGCTCATGGGCGCCGGAGTGGCGCTTCTGCTCATGCTGGCGAGTGGCCTGGTCCCGGCGATCCGGGCCGCCCGGCTCCCGGTCGTCCAGGCGCTGAGGACGGTCGAGTGAAGATCCCGCTGGAGTACAACGCCCGAAGCCTGCTGCAGCGGCCGGTCTCAACCCTGCTTACCGCGCTCGGTATCGCGCTGGTGGTTGCGGTTTTCATCGGCATGCTAGCGCTGGCCAACGGATTCCGCGCGGCGCTCACCAAAACCGGCTCGGACCAGAACGTGATGGTACTGCGCCGCGGTGCCGACTCCGAGCTCTCCAGCGGAATCGACCGCCAGGCTGCGAGCATCCTCGCCGCGTCCCCGCACATCGCGACCGGCGCCGATGGCCGGCCCATGATCAGTCCCGAGGCCTACGTCATCATTCCGCTTGCCCGGGCCAGCTCCGGCTCCGACACCACCGGCCTCGCCAATGTGGTGGTGCGCGGCGTCAGCCCCGCGGCCTGGACGGTGCGGAACAACGTACGGATCGAGGCGGGGCGGAAGCCGGAGAGCGGCAAGGCGGAGATCTGCGTGGGAAAGAAGATGGCGGGACGGTTCAATCACACCAATATCGGGGAGAGTCTGCGCTTCGCCGGCCGGAACTGGACGGTGGTGTGCCGGTTCAGTGCCAACGGCTCGGCGTTCGAGTCGGAGATCTGGGGCGAGAACGAGCAGTTCATGCCGGTGTTCAGGAGTGACGGGTTCCAGTCGGTCACCTTCCGGCTCAAGGATCCGGCGGCGTT
>JBKPAO010000094.1:0-7152 GCA_046726475.1 Gemmatimonadota bacterium
GCGCAGTTTCTCGGCCAACGGATTCGGTCTAACGTCATCAACGCGGGCGACGGGAAGCACGAGCACCCGACCCAGGGCTTGCTCGACATGCTGACGCTGCGTGACCGCTTCGGCCGGATCAAGGGGCTTAAGGTCGCCATCTGCGGAGACATCCTGCATAGCCGAGTGGCCCGCAGCAACATCTGGGGATTGACCAAGCTGGGCGCAGAAGTGGGTGTGTGCGGTCCGGCCTCGCTCCTGCCTCGTCACGTCGAGGAGCTGGGCGTGACGATCCTGCCGCGGATTGAGGACGCGATCCAGTGGGCCGATGCGCTCAACGTCCTGCGGCTCCAGCTCGAGCGGATGGAAACCGGGTTTCTCCCCTCGCTCAGAGAGTACAATCGAGTCTTCGGGGTGACCACCGAGCGGCTGGCTAAGGCGCCGAGGGAGCTGCTGATCCTGCATCCCGGTCCGATGAACCGTGGGGTGGAGATCGACAGCGACGTGGCTGACGGACCTCACAGCGTGATCCTGCCTCAGGTTACCAATGGAGTCGCGGTTCGGATGGCGGTGCTCTATTTGTTGGCCGGCGGCGCGCCCGACTGGGCCAGCGGAGCGGAGGAGCGATGAGGCCGATTCTCATTCGCGGAGGTCGGGTGATCGATCCGGCGCGCGGCGCCGACGGAGTAGCCGACGTCTACCTCGAGGATGGTAAGGTCGCATCGGTGGGCCGGAACCTTGGCTCGCCCGATGAGGCGCTCACCATCGATGCCGCCGGGAAGGTCGTTTCGCCAGGTCTAATTGATCTGCACGTGCATCTCAGAGAGCCGGGCCAGGAGGACATTGAGACGGTAGCCTCCGGTGCCATGGCCGCCGCCGCGGGCGGATTCTCCGCCGTCTGCGCCATGCCGAACACTGATCCAGTCACCGACAATCAGGCGGCGGTCGGCTTCATCGTGAGCCAGGCTCAGAGAGCCGGCAAGGCGCGGGTGTACCCGATCGGTGCGATCTCACTGGGGCAAAAGGGCCAGCAGCTGGCGGAGTTCGGCGAGCTGGTCGGGGCAGGGGCGGTGGCCGTGAGCGACGACGGCAAGCCGGTCGTCTCCAGCCATCTCATGCGGACGGCGCTGGAGTACGCTCGTACCTTCGGGATTCCTGTGGCCGACCACTGCGAAGATCCGACGCTCTCGGCCGGCGGGGCAATGCACGAGGGAATCGTCTCGACCAGGCTGGGTCTTAAGGGGATTCCCTCTGCTGCCGAAGAGATCATGGTGGCACGGGACATCCTGCTCGCGGAGCACACTGGTGGCCACGTGCATCTCTGTCACATGTCCACCCGCGGCTCGGTCGATCTGATCCGCCGCGCCAAGGACAAGGGACTTCGCGTTACCTCCGAGGCGTGTCCCCATCATTTCACGTTGACCCACGAACGGTGCGAAGGATACGACACCAACGCGAAGATGAATCCGCCGCTCCGGGAACCCGAGGATCGGGAGGCGATTCGCCAAGCGTTGAAGGACGGGACGATCGATGCCATCTGCACCGATCACGCGCCCCATCATTACGACGCCAAGGAGCGGGAGTTCGATGATGCCCCCAACGGCATCATCGGCTTGGAGACGGCGCTGGGACTCGCCATCACCGAGCTGGTCGAAACCGGCCTCCTGACCCTTTGCGACCTGGTCGACCGGATGAGCACGACACCAGCCCGGATTTTCAAGCTGCCGGGCGGCACGCTCGCTCCCGGCGCGCCGGCCGACGTCACCATCAGTGATCCCACCGCGCAATGGACCGTGGACCCGACGCGGTTCTATTCCCGGAGCCGCAACACTCCCTTTTCCGGACGGCGGCTCACCGGCCGCGCCGACGTCACCATCGTGCGGGGTCAGATCGTCTACCAGCGGGACCGCTGAGACCGGTGCGGTGCTCAGACCAGGCCTCAGCCTGAGGATCTAGTCGAGGTGGATCTCCTAGGTCCAAGCCGTAGCGGGTACCGCGAGGCCACTAGTGAATTAGATTTATAGATCAGGGCACGACAGCGAGAGGAATCCGGCGCGGTCGCACATGCCCATCCTCCTGTGGCCATATGGAAAGCCTCGAACATTGCGCGCGGTACTCCTGGCCGCGCGCACTCCCAGGACGGTGACAAGCATTCCTGGGAACAGATCGACGTCTTAGAGCGGATGAGAGGAAACGTTTGCCCATGACCAAAGCAACCCAGGATTCTGAAGCCACGATCGACGAGCTGTTGGAACAGCGCACCCAGTACGAGGAGTGGCTCGCGAAGCTCGATGCCTCCGGTGACAAGGCTCCGCCGGCGGTGCGACAGCGGGTGCGGGGCGACTACGAGGCTCGACTCCAGACCGTGATGGAGCAGCTGCGGAATCGTGGCGCCGCAGTATCCGAGGAGCTGGAGCGGCACCATGCTACCCAGGCGGAGCTCGACCGGGAGCGCCGCGCCGCGGAGGAGGCACTGGCCGAAGCGGAGGTTCGCTACGCGGTCGGTGAATACACCGAGGACGAGTGGCGCCGGCTCAGCGACGAAAGCCGCAAGGAGATCGAACAACTCCGGAACAAGCTGCGCGCGGTCGGAGCCGAGATCACTCGGCTGACCCAGGTACAGGGCGTGATCGCTTCACCGCGCTCCGCTGCCGCGCCGGCAGCGCCACCACAGCGCGCTGCACCGCGATCCGAAGTGGTTGAGCAGGCTCCCCTGGTGACTCACGTGGCAGAGTCGGTGGAGGAGCCGGAGCAGGCACGCTCTCGCTTTGCGCCCAAGCCCGCACCGCAGCCGGAACCTTCGGCGGCACCGGTGGATGAGCTGGCCTTTCTCAAGTCAGTTTCCGATGAGGAGCCAATGGCCTCCCGCGGCCCCGGCAACCCGGGGATGGCCGCGCCCAGCATAGGGCGCGCGCAGGAGCCGGCGGTTCAGACCGTACCCACCGTCAGCAAGGCCGGGGTGGCCAAGACGCTCAAGTGCGGGGAGTGCGGCACGCTCAACCGCCCCACCGAGTGGTACTGCGAGAGGTGCGGGGCGGAGTTGGCCGGGGTGTGACCCGGGGCAGCGAGGCGTGAACGGGAAAGAGAAGGCGTAAGCGGGTGGCCTCAACAGCCACAGGGGAAAGGGGTTGCGTTTATCGAGCTCAGCCAAATTCTCCAAACCGTCAGAGCAATAATGAAAGGGGCGCGCGACTGGTTGTCGGCGCCCCTCTCGCATCACTGCCGGTATGTACCCGCCCACCACTTACGCTTTTACTTCTCCGCTCACGCCTTTTTCTACCTTATTTCTTTCCCGCGACGAGTTTCGCCAACCGGCTCTTCTGCCGTGCTGCCGCGTTCTTATGAACGATGTTCTTCTGCCCGGCACGGTCGAGGAGCTTGACCGCCTCAGCATACGCAGCTTGGGCTTCTGCACCAGTGGCCGAGCGAACCTTCCGGATAGCGGTGCGCAACTGGCTCCGCTGGGTGCGATTGGTGGCGGCCCGCGGACGGGCTTGACGCATGCGTTTAGCGGCGGACCTGATTCGGGGCACGGCAACCTCAGTCAGTGGGTGGTGACATCCGGAGCAGTTCCGGATGATGCCGGGCGAAAACATAGGTCGCTCGGCATGCAAGGTCAAGCGGGAAAAGCGTTTTGACTTGCTTCAGGAGACCATGTAACCTTCGACCGCCCACGCCTAGGACGGACACCTGGATCGACAGCTCGGCGACTTCGTGCTCGCCCTTCCCATGCTCGTCTTTGCCATGGTGGCTCATGAATACGCTCATGCGGCGACGGCCCTTCGTCAGGGCGACGACACGGCCTACATGCTGGGCCGCGTGACGCTCAATCCTCTCCCGCATATCGACCCATGGATGAGCATTCTGCTGCCCGCATTACTCTGGTTCGGTTCCGGAGGGAATTTCACCTTCGGCGGTGCCAAGCCGGTGCCGGTGAACTCCCGGAAATTTCGGAACTATGTCAAAGGGGATATTTTGGTCTCCGCCGCGGGCGTGACCACCAACCTCATTCTATCACTCGTCTGGGCCTGCGCGTTCGTCATGGTCGGCCTGGTGGCGCGCTCGTTCTCGGGTATGACTCCGCTGTTCGATACCGCCCAACGAATGATGGTGTACGGCATCTGGCTGAATCTGATACTGTGCTTCTTCAACTTGATTCCAGTTCCGCCGCTGGACGGATCTCATCTGCTCTATCACGCGCTGCCGCCTCAGCTGGGCAGCTGGTACCGCGGACTCCAACGGTTCGGCTATCTCCCGATCTTCGCGCTGATGTTTCTATTCCGGCCAGTCATATCGATCCTGCTCACGCCGGCATTCAAGGGAATGAATTTCCTACTTCACCTCATACTCCCATTCAGTGTAGGTGACGGATGGAACATCTTTCAGTAATGACCGCGCCGGAGGCTCCGACCTCCGCGCTGGGTGCCGGCCCTGGCTTCATCGTGGAGCTGGAGAGCTTCTCCGGACCGCTCGACCTGCTGCTCCATCTGCTGCGGGAGGAGCAGATCGAGATCGCGGACATACCGATCGCGCGCATCGCCGATCAGTTTCTCCAGGCGATCTCGGAGCTCGGCCTCAATCAGGCCGCCGACTATCTGGACATGGCCAGTCGGCTGGTTCGACTGAAGGCACAGATGCTGCTCCCCCGCAACCCCGAGGAGGACGGCTGGGAAGATCCGCGAGCGGAGCTGGTGCGCCGACTGCTGGAGTACCAGCAGATCCGGGAGATCGCGGTGTGGATGGGGAAAGCGGCCGACCGCCGGTCAGAGCAGTTCGCCCGAGGCTATTTACCGCCGCCGCCGGCAGTGCCGCCACCGCCGCTCACCCTGGCTCTGCTCGATGTGTTCACCGCCGTCGAGCGGGTGCTCGCCAACATTCCATTTCCGGTGCTGCACCGCGTGGTAGCCCGGCCGCTCGACGTCGAGAGCGCTACCCGCCGGATCGAGGGGCTGCTGGCGGAGCAGGACGAGATCCGCTGGCTGGATGCCCTGGGTGCTCGACCAACGATCGTCGATGTGCTGTCCACGTTGCTGGCACTACTGGAGCTCGCGAAACGAGGCGCCCTGAAGTTGGTGCAACCGACTCCCTTCTCACCACTGGTGATTGCCCGTGACACCGCTCGCTCAGCTGCTTGAGGCAGCGCTGTTTTCTGCCTGCCGACCCCTCACCGTCGAGGAGCTTGCGGTCCTCGATCCGGATGCGAGTGCCGCCGATGTGCGCGTCGCGCTCGACCAACTGCGTGAGCATTACGACTTCGACCAGCATGGAGTCGAGCTGGTAGAGCTGGCTGGTGGGTACCAGATCCTGACTCGCGCGGTGCACGCCGCAGTGCTGGAGCGGTCGCAGTTCACGGTGCGCGCGCCCAAGCTCAGCGCTGCCACCCTGGAGACGCTTGCGGTGATCGCCTATCGCCAACCAGTCGGCCGGGTGGAGATCGAAGAGATCCGGGGTGTCTCGGCGGGCGGCGTCTTGCGCTCGCTGCAGGAACGGGGACTCATCGAGGTGGTAGGACGAAGTGAGGCGCTCGGCCGGCCGTTGTTGTACGGCACGACCCCTCTCTTCCTCGAGTTGTTGGGCATGCGGGATCTGGCCGATCTTCCGAAAGCCGAGGAGCTCACCATCGCGCTCCGGCCTCATCGTGCGGTGGCCGAGGGGATGGACGATGCGGCTGCATACGTCGAGGCGGAATCGTGAGTGAAATGCGGCTCCAGCGGGCGCTGGCCCGGGCCGGAGTCGCTTCGCGCCGGGCAGCCGAGCAGTTGATCGAGGACGGGCGGGTCCGGGTGGACGGGAAGACCGCCACCCTCGGCATGAAGGTCGATCCCGACCGGCAGCGGATCACGGTGGGGAACCGGCCGGTCAAGCTGCGGGCGAGGCGTTGGCTCGCCTTCCACAAGCCGCTGGGCGTGGTGACCACGGCGAAGGATGAAGAGGGGAGACGCACTGTCCTCGACTTCATCCCCGATCCAGCCGCGCTCACCTACGTCGGACGACTCGACGTCATGACGACCGGTCTACTGCTGCTGACCACCGACGGGGAAGCGGTTCACCGTCTCACTCACCCGCGCTTCCATATTCCCCGGCGCTACACCGCATTGGTACACGGACGGAGCTCGGCGGAGATCGCGCAGGCGGTGCGAGAGCGGCTGATCATCGACGGTAGGCCGGTGCTACCTTCGCAGGTCAGAGTGCGGCCGGGGACCGAGGGCCGGAGCATTCTCGATGTCACGCTGGACGAGGGCCGGAATCGGATCGTGCGCCGGTGGTGCGAGGCCATGGGTCTCAAAGTGGATCGTCTGGCGCGCCTCTCCTACGGCCCCGTCCGACTGGGAGACTTGCCGCCCGGCCAGTATCGTCCGCTGACCCCCCGCGAGGAGGCCTCCCTCTATCAGGCGGTCGGCCTGGAGCCCGAGGGCGGTGAAACCGCACCCCGCCGGGTGGCGTCCAGAAGATCATCCCGAGGAGCCAGGTCGGAATGAGTGCACCAAAGCTGTCCAAGAAGCCGGCAGAGCTGCTGCCGGTACCCCGAGTTCTCAAGGAAGTGTCCCGGCGGATCGTCGGCCAGGATGCGATGGTCGAGCGCCTCTTGGTCGGGCTGCTGACCGGAGGGCACATTCTGCTCGAGGGCGTTCCCGGCCTGGCCAAGACGCTGGCGGTGCGCACCCTGGCGGAGATCATCAACGCCTCGTTCTCTCGGATCCAGTTCACGCCCGATCTCCTGCCGGCCGACGTCATCGGGACGATGGTCTTCAGCCAGAAGAGCCAGGAGTTCCACGTCAAGAAGGGACCGCTCTTCGCCCAGATCATATTGGCCGACGAGATCAACCGCGCCCCCGCCAAGGTGCAGGCGGCGTTGCTGGAAGCGATGCAGGAGCACCAGGTGACCATCGGTGGCTCGACCTATCCGCTGGAAGAGCCGTTCCTCGTACTCGCGACCCAGAATCCGATCGAGAGCGAAGGCACCTATCCGCTCCCTGAGGCCCAACTCGACCGCTTCATGTTGAAGGTGCGGGTCGGTTACCCGAGCCGGGACGAGGAGAAGGAAGTTCTCCTGCGGCGAAGCGGTGGAAAGGAGATCGAGGTCCAGCGTCTGCTCGAGCCGCACGCGATCCTGACGGCCCGCGACGCGATCTCCGAGCTGTACATGGATCAGAAGGTGGTGGACTACATCGT
>JBKPAO010000095.1:0-5421 GCA_046726475.1 Gemmatimonadota bacterium
GATGATGCGGCGACGTTGGTGGTCCCCGCTCGCTGCGGGGCTCCTGCTTTCTGCCGGTATGCTGGTCAACAAGTGCGCGGTGGGCCTGCTCATCGTCAGAAGCCTTGGACTAGAGGCGGACCCGCTAGGCGTAGTCGCTCGCCAGGCCGTGCAGTATTCGCTTCTGTATTTCAGTCCTACCCCCGGTGGCAGCGGCATCGCCGAGGCCAGCGTGCCGATGTTCATGGCGGGTGTGCTGCCGGAGAGCCATTGGGGCGTTTTCGCGCTCGTCTGGCGAGCGATCACCAGCTATCTCGGGGTAGCGCTGGGGGCCGTGGCCGCACTGATCGCCTTGGGATCCCGTCGGGCCCCTCGAGAGTCAGACTGCTGAAACCACCCGCTCCACCAAGTGGGAGCGGGAACGATCCACCCACGGGGCCCGGCCGAACCCGGATGGCACGAAGTCGGGACGCGGCCGCGACCCCGGGTAGGCCAGGAACGACCTGGGGCTGCGGAGCTCGCGGGCAGCTCGGAGCACCCGGCGCACTGCGAAGCTCTTTCCCTCCAGCACCAGCCGCGTCAGGTTGCGTATAGCCGGCCAGGTGAGGCGGGTGTTCGCGTCCATTCGGCGATACAGTCCGGCGAACCGCTGGTAGAACTGCTCCGGAGGCAGCTTCGACGGAAGCACCAGGTGCATCACGTCGAAGAGGTTATAGTCCTCGGTGATGAGCTCGTTCTTCCGGCTCTCCCACAGCTCGGTGCCGGGCAGCGGTGTGAGTATGGTGAACGTTGGGCAGGGAAGGTCCAGCAGTTGCAGGAACTGCTCCAACCGATCGAAGTCCTCCTCGCCCCATGCCGGGTCCGTGATCAGGGATGTCATCGGCGTGATGCCGTGACTTCTGAGGATCTCGATCGCCTCCAGATTGGTCGCGGCCCCACCTTTCGTCCGCTTCCGAATCGCCTCCAGCCCGCTGTCGTCCACCTTCTCGATCCCCAGAAACACGGTCTTGAGCCCGACCTCCTTCCAGAGCCCGAAGAGGTCGCGGTAGCGCACGATGAGATCGGCGCGAGTCTCGCAGGAGTAGAGGAGCTTAAGCCCGGCCGCCCGGATTCGTAGCGCCAGCTCCTCGTACGCATCGTGCTGCAGGAAGGCGATGTCGTCGGTGAAAAAGATCCGGTCCTCGCCGAGAGCTCGGACCTGCTCCAGATCCTGGACGATCCGCTCGGGTGAACGGCGCCGGGCGCGCCGCTGATAGAAGACCCAGATACTGCAGAAGTTGCAGTCGAAGGGACAGCCGCGTGAGGTCTCGACACAGGCGGAGGGACTGTCGAACGCATGGTGATACCGCCGGCGATAGCGGAGAGTCAGCTGGCGGTCGGGCAGCGGCAAATCGTCGAGGCTGTTCGAGTGAACCCGCTGCTTATATCCGCCGTCCCGGTTCTGCAGCGTCAGCACGCCGGCGACGCTTGCTGGATCATCTCCCCGCTCGAGCGCATCGGCCAACTCCAGCGCAGTCCACTCGCCCTCGCCGATGATGACCGCATCGACCGGCGAACCGGGGAAGAGAAAATCGCCGGGAATGAGGGACGCGTGGTGGCCGCCGACGAAGACCGGCGTTCCCGGGATCGTCTGCCTCACCGCCTGGGCGGTCCAGAGCGTGGAATAGACGTCGGTGGTAAAACCGCAACTGATACCTACGGCATCGGGACGCGGCGAGGTCAGGGCCGATCGAAGGGCTGCGGCACTGTCGAGGCGCATGTCCATGAGTGTGACCTCGTGTCCATGCAGCTTGAGCGCTGCCCCCACGCACTCCAAGCCCAGGGGCTCGACCAGCAGGATCCGAGTGAATCCGAACCGGGTGCCTTGCTGTGGTTGAATGAGTAACAGTCGCATAGAGAGATCCCTCCGCGGCGGCTTCGGTCGCGGGCTGGGCTCGTCCCGACCTAGATAGTCCGCTCTTCGGTGTTCAACCATCCCGGTGGGGTCGACATGCCTCCCCGCCGGGTCGGATGACCAACATGGGGAAAAGGACCGTTTCCAACCAGCCCCCTCGACAGGTCATGGCCTATCTCCTGGCGGGAGGGGCTCGCGTACTAGCCTTAGCTTGGCATAGAGCGTGGTGGGGCAACGGCGCCCTTGCTCCACCGCGCGCCGTCCACCGCGCTCATGACCGCGCACCCGGGTCAGGTGATGCGGAGCGGCCCCGAGACTGGACTTTGCTACACTGGACTTTGCTACAGCAGAAGGGTGGCGGCCCACCGGCGACCGGGCTAGTACAGTGCGGGCGTTACGTGGGGCGCTAGGGCGGCTCTCGGCTGAGACTGCTGCAGAAGCAGAGTCGCCCAGACGGGGCGGTGGTCGCTTGCGCCGTGCACCTCCGGGACCTTGCCCGCCTCGCCGGAATCCGGAAGTGCGAGCCCTTTGGCAAAGATGTGATCCCAGGAGAACCACGTGATGGTGCGGCCGACGTTTCGGGTGGGCCAGCTGAAGCCTTTCTGTTCGAAGTAGCTCCCGATCCCCTTGCTGTTGAAGTCACCCGCGACCACGACCGGGCAGTGGGTACCGGCTGCGTCAGCCAGAACCGCATCCACCTGGCTCTCCCGATCATGCTGGGTGGCTCGAGCCTGGGTCTCGAGGTGCACGGCGTAGACCCGGACGCAGCTTCCCTTTACATCGATCGTCGCGGCGGTGGCGGTGCGCCGCTGGTGCCGAAACGGCGCCTCATAGGGCAGCAGGATCTTCCGGCTGTCCACGATGGGCCAGCGGGTCAGGATGGCAGGGCCGAAGTAGCGATGGCGGGTAGGATGGATGGAACCCGGGTAGTACACGTAATTGAGTCCCAATGCCTGGGCGATCCGTTCGGTGCCGGACTCGTCCATCTCCTGGAGAGAAATCACATCGGCGTTCGCGAGCTCGCCGGTTCGCAGCACCTCGATAGCGCGGTCGATCTGGTCGGCCAGCTTGATGTTGAAGCTGACGACCCGAAGCCGGTTTGCGGCGCCGGTTGCCGCAACTGGTGAGGCGTACGACCCCTGGAACTTGGGCGACAGTGGATTGAGCAGGTTTACCGTGGGGGCACAGCCCGCCAGCAGCAAGACCGCGGCGAGGGTGGAAGTAGCCGCAGAGCGTCTTGTCACGTCGTATCGCCTCGAAAGTACAGGTTCTCTGTAAGGACCACTGTCAGAATTGACAGTTTCGGTTTCGTCCTGGAAACGAACATACTGGTCGCGAAGCGCTGATTGGCCTCCTCCTCATGCCAAATAAGGGTGGCCAGCCTCCGCAACTGACGCTCTCACGCCCGACTGCACACCAAATCTGATAAGAGGCTCGCCGTGACCTCCGGAAAGAGGCAGACTGCGCTCTATTCGTGGAATGATAATGCCGCCAAGGCTGAAATCGAGGAGTTCGTGGTCCGGGTGACGCTGCGCGAGTCACGGGACTTTGTCCGGCCGGGTGAACGAATTGCGGTGTTCGACAACGACGGCACCCTCTGGTGCGAGAAGCCGATGCCCATTGAGCTCGGATTCATTCTCCAACGGCTCGCCGCCATGGCTGAACAGGATCCGGCGCTGCGCGATCGCCAGCCCTGGAAAGCCGCCTGGAACCGGGATTACGAGTGGCTCGGTGCCGCCGTCACCAGGCACTATCAGGGGGATGACAGCGATGTGAAGCTTCTCTTGAGTGGAATCCTCAAGGCATTCCGGGGCTGGAAGGTCGAGGATTACGAGGCCGCGGCGTACTTCTTCATGCACCATTCCCAGCACCCCGTCCTCGGGCGGCCTCTGGTCGATTGCGTGTACCTGCCGATGCTCGACCTGATGCGCTATCTCGAGGCGAACGGCTTCACCCTCTACATTGCCTCCGGTGGCGACCGGGACTTCATGCGGCCGGTTACCTCCGAGATCTACGGCATTCCACCGGAGCGGATCATCGGTAGCTCGAACGCGCTGCGGTACCGGGAGGACGAGCATGGAGGCTCAGTTGTCTACCGGGCAACCCCCGATGTCTTTGATGACGGTCCTGCCAAGCCGGTGCGCATCTGGAGCCGTATCGGCCGGCGGCCCATCATCGCCGTGGGAAACTCCAATGGGGACATCCCTATGCTGGAGTACGCCGGCGGGTCCCGGCCGGCGTTGCGCCTGTTGCTGCTGCACGATGATGGAGACCGCGAGTTCGACTATATCGCAGGGGCGGAAAGGTCGCTGAAGCGAGGGAAAGCTGAGGGCTGGACGCTTGTCAGCATGAGAAAGGATTGGGCCACCGTGTTTACCCCGTCCATGGCGACCTTAGGATTCTGAGGCAAGCTCGACGTCGCTTACCGGGGTGCTGAAGAGATAACCGGTCGCGCTGCTCGATCCCGACAGGCAGCCGGGATCAGCACCAGCAGGACGCCGAGGGCGCAGCTGATAGCGGCATAGAGCGTCACGGCCCAAGGCCGGGTACTCCGGGTCCACATTGGTCCGAATCTCAGTTCCGGTCGGGGACCGCCTCACCATTGGAGGCGGCGTGTTCACGAGTTGAGGGGTTGGGCCCGATGCCCAGAGATCAAATGTGGGACAGAGTGTTGCTGCGTGCTATTGCACCAAAGGGTAGGGCGGAATAGCAGTCAATGGTTCACTTCCGCGACGAACACGTCGCTCTCCCGCTCGGTGCGCACAAAGTAAATTCGCTTCCCGTTGGTGGCCCAGTAACCGCGGCCTCCGATGTCGGCGCCCTCAGGGCGTAGGACCAGCCGAGCCTTTCCGCCGCCGATCGGCATCGCCCAGAATGACACGCTGCCCCCCTGAGTTGCGATCCTGAGGAAGAGCTCGCGCCCACCCGGCACCACCCGGGTACCCACGAAGCTGGTGTTCTCGAACGGCAGCGGTATTGAGTCCACCCGTCCGCTATCCACCCAGACTCGTTCGATATAGTGCACCAGCTGCTCATTCTCCCAGTCGGCGAACCCTCGCTCCAGGAGTAGCGCCTTCCCATCCGGGGTCCAATACCCCTGCACCTCGCGCGGGCTGACTCGCTTCGGCGTGCCCCACGATCCATCCTCGGCTCGGCGGATCACGTAAAGGCCGGCCTGGCCCATCGGCGCCTCAGTGATACTGAAGGCGAGCGAGCGCCCGTCCGGGGACCAGTGCGGCCAGCGTTCCTCGTACGGCCCGCCGTAGACGGTCATTTCCGGACCGCCGGCGGCGGGCATGACCAGGATGTCGCGGGTGCCGTTGCGCACCGCATGAAACGCTAGCTCCCGATCGTCCGGCGAAATTTCCCCGTTGAAGTCGTCGGCAGGGTTGGTGGTCAGCTGCTGGATCGGACCGCCGGACGCCAGCATCCGGTAGATGTCCTGGGTGCCGTGAAGATTGGAGTCGAAGTAGAGCCAGCGATCATCGTGCGACAGGCTCACTGCCTCCACCAGGTCGCTTCCCACCGTCAGTGCCTTGACCGAGGCA
>JBKPAO010000096.1:0-3740 GCA_046726475.1 Gemmatimonadota bacterium
CTTCCACTTGCCTGCGATATCTGCCAGCGAAATCGTGGCTGCCGACGTAGGCGCAGGCTGAGCGGCCGGCCCGGCCTGTGCACTCGTGTCCACCGCGGCGTGCTCATCGGCAGCGCGGCTTGCGGGCTTGCCGCACCCCGCAAGGATGGCTGCGGCACAGATCAGGTGAAAGCGGTGCATACCACCCTCCTGCGTTGGTGCGGACACGTTCGTTGGAACTCGGAAGCGGGCTAACATACTGCCGGTTAGCTGTTGGCGCCATCAGGCGCCGGGCCGTATACTCGCTACCTTCGTGCGCGAGCCTCGATGCGTTTTAGGCCATCCGGGGTCATCGAAGCTGGCCCTGGACTGGCTCAATCCCACGTACCAAGCGGGAATGAAGGAATCCGCTTCATAGCGAGAGATCCGTTCTCCGCACGGTGAGGAGCGAGCCGCGGTTTCAGTGTTGCCTGTGAGCTGAACTGATCCCAGGCTCGTGTTGCCCCAAAGAAAACGGCCGGTGCTGTCGCACCGGCCATTGCCCCTCCTGGGCTCGAGCCGAAGGCCACCGGAGGTGAGCCGCAGGCGGCCTGTTGGGGCCAGCCGAAGGCCACGGTACGTGAACCAGGACTCTCCTGATCCAGAGGGGCCAGCATAACCAGCCGAATTCCAGCAACTTGCTACCCTTACGCGAGTTCGTGTCACCCGATGCTGGAGTTGCTGGGTTTCATGCTCGACTTTGCCGTACCTTACTAACTCAAATGTTAGAGTTTGCTGTCCCTTTCCCTCAATTGCCTAGATCGGTGAGGAAGCCCCTAAGAGGAGGTGGCAGCATGACGACGCTTGACCGCCGCGAATTTCTCAAGACAACAGGGGCGGCGACTCTAACGAGTGCGATCGGGCTGGACGCCATTGCGCTTGGCGAGGCCCCGCCAGCCGTGCCTTTACAGTCCTGCGACCTCTGCTTCATGAGTGCCCGAGAACTAGCACGCTTGATTCGAACTCGCAGACTCTCGGCCCGCGAGCTCATGGCTGCATCCCTCGAACAGATCAATCGCGTGAACCCGAAGATCAATGCTATCGTCGCCAAATTGGACGACGCCAAGTGTCTCGCCCTGGCAGACGAAGCCGACCGGCTGCTGACCCGACGCGAACCGATTGGACCACTGCACGGCCTGCCCGTCGCCATCAAGGATCTCGAACCGGCCGTCGGCTTCCGCTACACGCGCGGCTCCCCAATCTACAAAGAGGACATGCCGCTAGAAGACTCCCTCGTGGTCGAGCGGCTGCGACGGGCCGGCATGGTCCTCATTGGGAAGACAAATGTGCCTGAGTTCGGAATGGGTTCTCACACCTACAACCGGGTATACGGCACCACACTCAATCCCTACGATTTGACCAAGAGCGCTGGAGGCTCCAGCGGCGGTGCCGGTGCGGCGCTCACCGCGGGGCTGCTGGCCCTGGCGGATGGAAGCGACCTCGGCGGTTCCCTGCGCAATCCGGCGAATTTTAACAATGTCGTGGCGCTTCGCCCGACGGTGGGACTGGTGCCCATGGCCCCTACCACAATGCCGTTTGTCGGCTTCGGGGTGAAGGGCCCAATGGCCAGATCGGTGAGCGACACCGCTTTCTTCCTGAGCGTCCTGGCGGGCCCAGATCCGCGCGACCCGGGTTGCTATCCATCTGATCCTTCCCTCTTCACCAGGCGGCTCGATCGAAAGCTCAAAGGTGTACGGATTGCGTGGTGCCCCGACCTGGGCGGGCTCCCGCTCGACCGGCGGGTGCGCTCGGTCCTTGAGAGCCAGCGGAAGAAGTTTGAGGATCTTGGGTGCATTGTGGAGGACGCCTGCCCGGATCTGAGTAACGCAGACAGCATCTTCCTGACCATCCGGAGGTGGCGAACCTGGATGTCGCTGGGGCCGCTGCTCAAGCAGCATCGGGATCAATTGAAACCCGAGGCAGTGGGTGAAATCGAAGCTGGCGCCAAGCTGAGCAGCTCTGATGTTGGCACCGCCATGATCCAGCACAGCGAGCTCCTAGATCGCATGCGCAGGTTCCACCAGCGGTACGACTTCTTGGTCGCGGCAGTCAATCAGCTCCCACCGTTCGATGCGAAGCTCGACTGGCCAAAGGAAATAGAAGGGGTAGCAATGGAGCACTACATCGCATGGCAGAAATCCGCCTATTGGATCACCGTAACCTTCCAACCGGCCATATCCGTACCGGCCGGATTCACGGCAGATGGGCTGCCTATTGGAATTCAGATCGTCGGTAGGCACCGGCACGATTGGGACGTCCTCCAGCTCGCTTACGCGTTCGAGGAGGCGACAGGTGTCGGGCGCCGTCGGCCAGCGATCGCCCTGAGCTGAGAGGGCGCAGCCACCGAAAGCCATTGTCCCTCTGGGCTGGAGCCGAAGGCAGAGTCACAAAAAACCGGCCGCACTTTCTGCGGCCGTATTGCCCCTCCTGGGCTCGAGCCGAAGGCCACCTTTTGGGGTGAGCCGCAGGCGGCCTTTGGGGCCAGCCGAAGGCCACGGTACGTGAACCAGGACTCTCCTGATCCAGAGGGACCACAGGAATGGCCCGAATTCCAGCAACTTGCAACCATTTACGCGAGTTCGTGTCACCCGATGCTGGGGTTTGCCGGGTTTCATGCTGGACTTTGCCGTACTTTACTCGCTCAAATGTTAAAGTTTGTCACACTCCATGCTCAACATCTGGTTCGGCTACGTGGGCGGCAGGGGCACGAACATCGCGCCGGCGGAGGGACACCGCCGTGTCAGTTGTCCCTGTGGCCGTCTGAGCAACGTACTCGCGCGGTGGTCTTCCCCCTTACTTCCCATCAATTATCATGTTGCCGTCGATGTCACTGAGCGAGCCGTAGGGTCCGAAGTCGAGCACCCGGCTGGTGGTCTCGACCCGACGCCCCTTGTTGGCGCCTTCGGTGATCTTGCCGACCAGGTGGGTCTGACCCGAGGCCACCTCGACGGTTCCACTCAATTTTGCTTTGAAGGATTCTGAAGCCGGCTCCGCTTTGACTACCCAGGATGAATGAATCAGTGCCTTGCCGGCTTGCCCGGACGACCCCTCGTCGAAGCCGAACACGAGGGTTGCCCGGCCCCGCAGCTCGCCATTCACCCTACCCGACAGCGTGTACTGTCCCGCGCTGTCCCGCTTGATGGCCTTCACGTGATAGGACAGCTCGATCTTATTATCCTGACTCGGCTCACTGGTCCGAGTCACACTCTGACCGTTTAGCGAGTTTCCGATGGGTACGAGCCCCAGGCTCAGCACCACAAGTGCACGACTCTGGATTCTGGTGAACATTGGTGCCCTCCTCAGGACTAATCGTGAATAGGTTCGACCTATGCGGGCAAGCGCATCTGTTTCCGCAGACTCTTGTCAAACGCAGACGCGGGAACGAAGCGCCGAAGCAGGCTGATCTGGCGCGCGGCCCGTCCTGCGGTGTAGCGGCGGCGCGGGTTGGCCTCGGTGGAAGCGTTCACTACAGCCCTCGCAACCAGCTCCGGGGTGTCGGCGGTCTTCATCCCATCCCGCAGGACTCCCTCCGCGTTGGTGCGTGCCGATCGATACACGTCGAGCTGCTGGTCTGCGTGGTAGACATTCCCCTCGAAGGACGTGCGGGTGTAGGCGGGCTCGACCAGCACAACTCGAACACCCGAACCCCTGATCTCATGGTCCAGCGACTCGGAATAGCCTTCCACCGCGTGCTTGCTGGCTGCGTACAGCGCCATGAACGG
>JBKPAO010000097.1:0-16623 GCA_046726475.1 Gemmatimonadota bacterium
GGGGCTCCAGGACGGGTGAAGGAGAATGGGTCGGACCGGATCAGCGCTCCGTGCTCCAGCATATACCGCCCGTGCCGCAGATGTCTCGCCAGATCTCCGTCCGAGTTCAGCAGAGGCTTCTGCAGGGCGATGGGTACGACCACTCCAAGGACCACGAAGACCACCGCGGGTATCGAGGGCGGGCGTAGCCGTGGCTTCGCCACTACATCACTGCTGGGTGTGGCGGCGGGCCGCCGAGCTACGAATTGCTCCATCAGGCTTTAAGAATACCTATGCAAGTTGTTCTCTTCTAATCAATTGAGCAGAGGTTGTGACGGACTACGGGAGTGCGCATCCAATATAGGTCCCGGTGGCCAGGATTGTGCGATGACCAGCGACGCCAGTGCTCCTTGCTGCTGAGATGGTGGCACTAGCGGCGGTGCGTTAGGAACTGTATATCATTGGGGCCCCTAAGTGGGACTGGGGCCCCCCCGAATGGGACTGGCGCGGACAGAGATTCTGGGCTATATCATGACCACACCCGGAAGCCCCCGCAGCGCCAAACGTAGGCTTTCCCCATGAGAACTCACCCCGACCTAACTCAGGCGCGAGGGCTGCCTCTGGGGACCACCTTCCTGGTGCTTTCTGTTGTTAACTCACACCACGCAGTGGAGGCAAAAAGTATGATGGCACTCGCACGGAAATTCTGGAACGACGAGTCTGGCCAGGGCCTGGCCGAGTACGCTCTGCTGCTGGGGCTCATCGTCATAGGAGTGGTGGTCCTCATTCAGGGTATGGGCGTATCGATCCAGAAGATCTTTGGCAAGGCGAATGCGGACCTGACCACGGCGGCGTCGAAGATTAGCTAAGTCGTCCCGTGATTCAGGTGGTGGCAGACGTCGCGGTTGTGGCCTTTGTTTGTTCTGCTGCCTGGTTGGACGCCACTACCCACCGGATCCCGAACCAGATCACTGTCACGGGGCTCGCAGCGGCCTTAATGCTGAGAGCCCCGCTCGGACTTGATGTGCTAATGGGGGGTCTGGCCGGTGCCGGCATCGCTCTACTGATCGCTTTTGTCTTCTACGCACTTCGAGCAATCGGCGGCGGTGACGTGAAGTTGCTGGCAGGAGTCGGGGCATTTCTCGGCTCTACGCACCTAATTGGAGCTCTGGCGCTTATCGCAGTTCTGGGAGCGGCGTTTGCGCTCCTGACCATGGCCCGTCAGGGAGTGTTGCCCCTGCTCCTGTTCAACACGTTGGATCTGGTGAAATCGCTGGCCAGTCTCGGGCAAGCCGGCGAGAGACGTAAGCTCGATTCAGCGGCTGTGCTAACGGTACCGTATGGGGTCCCGATTGCGCTCGGGACGCTAATCTGGTGGTTCGGAGAGGGAGTTCGTCTATGAAGGTCGCAGGTAGGCGCCGGCTCTTGCACGACGAGCGAGGGCAAGCGCTGGCGGAATTCGCCCTCGTGCTCCCGTTGATCCTACTCTTCATCGCCGGTGTCGTCGAGATGGGCCGCGCCTGGAATATCAAGCAGGTGGTGACGGACGCGGCTCGTGAGGGCGCCCGGTATACGGTAGTTCAAGATGCGAACATCCCCGACTTAGCTGCAGTCCAGACCAAAGTCGAGGAACGGCTCGCCCTCGGCGGGGTCACAGAATCGACTATCACTTTTTCGAGTGACGATCCTGATTGCGCGGTCGTAGCGAACTGTTTTCACCAGAACGCGGGTATTGGAAAAGAGATGACGGTGAGCGTCTCGACCCCGTTCCAGATGAACTTGATTGGTACCTTGCTCGGTTGGGCCGGGGGGCCTACAAGCATCACCATTACAACCAATGCCACGATGCGGAACGAGGGCGGTGCTGTAGCACCTTAGGACAGCTGTACCGCGATTACCATCCCGACCCAGCGTCACCTGGGCACGAGACATTCATAGAGGTAGGCGTCAGCTCTTATGAGAAGAAAATCCCGGCCCTGGTTCATGCTCCTTTTGGCACTGACTTCGGGAGTTGTTGCAGCGCTCCTAGCCCTGCGATATCTCCGGGAGCGCACCACCCCGCTGATGGCCGCGGAGCCAAAGCGGGCGAACATTGTGTTATCAGCTCGTAGCCTGCCGGTGGGCGCGGTCCTCACAGAGCGGGACCTCAAAGTCGTGAGCTGGCCAGGTGAGGCGGTGCCGAGCGGATACCTCAGGTCGGTGAAGGATGCCGTAGGCCGGGGAGTGATCACGCCCGTGGCTGAGAACGAGCCGCTGCTGGAAGCCAAAGTGTCCACCAAGGACGCCGGCGGAGGCCTGCCGATCATCATTCGAGATGGTATGCGGGCAGTCAGCGTCAAAGTGGATGAGGTTATCGGTGTTGCCGGTTTCGTGCTTCCGGGTACCAGGGTCGATGTCCTTCTGACCCTGGACAAGAACGATGGCCGGCCCCAGGCGATCACCAAGACGCTGCTCCAGAACGTACAGACCCTCGCCGCCGGTCAGTCGGTGACCCGCGATAAGGAAGGGAAGCCACAGACGGTAACGGTCATTACGCTTCTCGTCTCGCCCGATGATGCTGAGCTTCTCGCCTTGGCATCCAAGGAAGGACGACTGCAGTTGGCGCTTCGGAACACACTGGATACTCTCGCGGTGTCTACCAGCGGTGCCCGTTCCGATAAGCTCACCCCAGCATACTCGTCCGCTAACCCGCATCGACCTCAACGAACTCGCTCCCTCGCTCCAGTGCTGAGAGCCAACCCTACGGTCGTCGAGGGCTACCGCGGTGGTGAGCGGACCCTGACAACCTTCCAGAAACCCTGACCTCTACCAGTGGAATACTCGTGCGCTTCTTCCGCCACGGTTGGACTATCTCCGTTTCGTATGCCTGGCCGTGGGGTTTCGCCTACGTTTCCATGGCAGTGGCTTTGCTGGGCAGTGCTCGACCGGCGGTGGCGCAGCGGGTCGTGCGGGCACCGGAACAGGTCGTTTCAGTCTCGAAGGGCGCGTCCGCGCTTCTGGTCAACACGACCAATATCCAGCGGTTCTCCATCGGCGATCCAGCCGTTGCCGAGGCAGTCGTGGTGTCTCCGACCGAGATCCTGATCAACGGGAAGGCGTTGGGGACCACGAGTCTCTTCCTGTGGGACAACACCGGTGCAATCAAGTTGTATTCGGTCGAGGTAACCGCGGATGCGCCAGGCCTCCAGCGGTACCTCAGCTCGGTGCTTCAGGGTGAGCGCATCGACGTGATCGCGAGCGGCAATGTGGTGACACTCTCGGGACAGGTCCGCGATGCCAGCGTCGCCAATCGGGCGGTCGAGATTGCCAAGGGTTCCGGAGCCACGATCGTCGACAACCTGACTACCCCCGAGGCGGTTCAGGTATTGCTCAAGGTCCGGTTCGCCGAGGTGAACAAGAGTGCCATCAAGGAATTCCGTTCTCAGCTCGCCACCCTCAACCCCCACAAGCTCGACGCCGAGGATCTGAATCCTGGCTGGATCGGATCGTCCAATACGAACCCGGTAGACGGCACCTTTTCCGACGGGGTGGTGGATCTCGGGCTTTTCAACGCCGGCGCCAGCATCGAACTGCTGATCCGTGCGCTGTCCTCCAAGGGTCTCCTGAAGAGCCTGGCCGAGCCCAATCTGATGACACTTCCGGGCCGGGAGGCGTCGTTCCTGGCCGGCGGAGAGTTCCCCTACCCTGCCGTTCAAGGTGGCGGCGGGAACAACGCGGTCTCGATCGTGTTCAAGGAGTTCGGCATCCGCCTCAAGTTCACCCCCACGATTACCCGCAACGGCAGCATTCGGCTGAAGGTCGCGCCCGAGGTGTCCTCGCTGGACTTCTCCAACCCACTGATCTTTGGAGGGTTCACTATCCCGAGCCTGCTCTCGCGTAGGGCCGAGACCGAGGTCGAAATGCAGAGCGGCCAGTATTTGGCAATCGCCGGTCTGGTGGACAACCGAATGACCAACAACTCGACCAAGGTCCCGGTGCTGGGGGACATCCCCATCTTGGGTCAATTTTTTCGGTCCAAGGACGCCCGGCAGAACCGCACCGAGCTCCTGGTGCTGGTTTCGCCGAAGCTGGTGCAGCCCAGTAACACACCTGCCTTGCTACCTACTGGAGAACCGGCAACTTGGGGGTTCAAGGGTGACATGAAAATTCAGAAGTCCGCCGATAGCACATCCAAAGGCTATCAGGAGCATTAGTGGTCATCAGGAGGAGCGGGAGGGTGTATGTATCCGGGTCGTAGTGCTTCGAGCAAGGCTGCGCGTAAGAATGAGCGCGGTGTCGCGCTGGTCATGATGGCACTCATGGTGTTCCTGATACTAGGAGTGAGTGCCATGGTAGTGGATTATGGGATGATCAAGGCCGCGAAAGCGGAGGCACAGCGCGCCATGGACGCTGCGGCCCTGGCGGGAGCGAGCGCCTTTCTCATTCCCGATCCCGAGACCGACTATACGGCAATCGCGACAGAGCGCGCACATGAGTTCGCTCACAAGCACTCCGTGCAGACTGTGCCGATCACTGCGGGCGAAGATAGCGTCACCGTTGATGTGGCTGCGAAGACGGTCAAGGTCGACTGGTACCGCAGTAACCTGCCACTCTGGTTCGCAAACATATTTGGCACGTCCACGATGGGCCTACGCGCTACGGCAACCGCAAGAGCCGCTGAATCCGGCGTCTCGGAATGCCTTAAACCAGTTGCACTGCCTGACATTTGGCAGAACAACAACAATACGACGCTGGGCCAGGGCAATAAGCCCGTTCCAGAGGATCGAAACGGCAACAATCTCTGGGACTACACCGATACCAACGGAAATGGCATAATCGACCCTGGCGAGATCGAGCCCTGGACGTTCAACACCGGCGACGTGTACGATCCTCCCACTACCGGTTATGGTACGGGATACCGGGATGGCGTGGGCTCGGGGTATGTCAGCAAAACGAAGGATTACGGCAGACAGGTCCTGGTGCAGACTTTCGATCCGAAGGATGCGCTCGTCGAATCATATTTTCGCACCTGGGCCGAAAATGAAACCACCCGCGGTACCGATTCCATGGCAGCGTCCATCAGAGGGGAGCGCTGCACTGCGGGCGCGGTGGGTACGAACTACCGACAGGGCGACGGCGCCAAGGAACCCCTCGGAGCGGCATGGGAATATCTGATCAACCAGGACCCCTCAGCCCACTGGAACGATGCGACCAATACCGTAGATGGTTCCACGTCTGGGGGGGACTGGTTGGACCAGAGTCCTCGCGTCGTTACTGTGGGTCTCTATGATCCGCAATATGCCGGCATGCCGCAGGCTAACGACATTCAATTCACCAATTTTGCCAAAGTGTGGCTGGATCAGCGACCCTGCGTCGGACCGGGTGCCTGCAAGAATCCCATCACCGCGAGATTCCTGGGCTATGTCGAGGGTGGTGCGGGTGGTCCCACTACCGGATCATTGATCTACCACCTTGTACTCATCAAGTAGGTTGACGCCGGCACCGTGAGCACTTCTCAGTTAGGGCGCGCGGCCCTCATTTCCAGTGACTCGAGCTTCGTGTCCCAAGTGAAGCAACTACTGACCGGGCCCGAGCGCCCGGTCTCTCTTGAGTTGGAGCTCAACTCCCCGCTCTACCAATTTGGCGAGCAGCAGGTGCAGGCGCTCCGAGCAGTGTCGCCCGAGCTGATCATTCTGGATCTGGAGGAGAGCCAGGACCTGGGCATTCAGCTGGCCCAGTACCTGGTAGAGCTGAACCCAGCTCAGTTGTTCATCGCGACCGGACCGGTGCTGTCCAGCGAGCAGTTGATGCTGGCTATGCGTGCCGGAGTTTCGGATTATCTGCCCAAGCCGGTGGCGTTGGACGATCTCCGCGCCGCCATCACCCGTTTAGCGCACAAGCTTCGCAAAGCGGACGGCGACAAGCAGCGGCCGCCGGGTAAGATCTTCACCTTCTTCAGCCCGAAGGGCGGAGGGGGGTCCACCTCGCTGGCCACCAATCTGGCCATCATGATCCACCGAAGCACGAAGATGAAGACGCTATTAGTCGATCTCGACCTCGAGCTGGGCGAAAGCGCGCTGATGCTCGGCATTCAGCCGCGATTCAGCTTCGTGGACTTCGTCGACAATTTCCGCCGGATGGATGCCGGACTCCTGGCCTCCTATATCGATCACCACCCGTCGGGGCTGGATCTCCTGTCGGCGCCGGTCGAGCCGGGAAAGGCCGAGTCGGTGACGGCCGAGCAGATCCGGCGTATTCTGGCCTTCCTGCGTCAACACTACGACTACATCGTGGTGGACGTACCCCGCTCCTTCGCACCTACCACGCTCGCCGTGTTCGAGCAGGCCGACCTCCTGTTCCTCGTTACCGTGGCCGATCTCGCATCGCTGCGGAACATTCAGCGGGGAATACCATTGTTCAAACGGGTGCTGACGAAAGGCGAGGAACAGGTCCGCCTGATTCTGAATCGCTACGATCCCAGGGACACGATCTCAGTCGAGGACGTCCAGCGGAGCCTTGGGCTGAGGGTCTTCTGGACGGTCAGTAACGACTACGAAGCGGTGACGGGTTCCGTCACTGCCGGGAAGCCGATCGTTATGAATGGCGGCTCCCCCTATACTCGAGACATTGCAGGACTGGCAGCCCAGGTGACTGGTGTGCGACAGGATGTCGGATCCCGGAGAACCCGCCTCGCGCGCGCTTTGGCAGCACCATTTCAGGGCATGAAGGACAAGCTTGTCAAACGGCGAGGAGAAGGAAAGAAGCGATGACCGACCCCAAGATCCCCGTAGCTGTCCCTCCCGGTCCCAATGGCCAGCGACCAGTAGTACCCTGGGAGCCCGCCCGCGGCGCGGGCTCTCCGGGATCAGCCGCTCCCGCTGACCGGTCCGGCATGACGGAGGGGGCGCATGGGGTCCACGCGCTTCAGCAGGTCAAAGGCAGGGTTCACCGGAAGCTGCTGGAGCGGCTGAATCTCTCGAACCTGGATCGCCTCGACCGGCAGCAGGTCGCCGAGGCGGTCCGCCGGGTCGTGCAGGACCTCATCACCCAGGAATCGGTCCCGCTCAACTTCGAGGAGCGCGACGCGGTTGTGGTGCAGGTGCTGGACGAGATCTTTGGTCTCGGCCCACTGGAACCGCTGATCAAGGACCCCGAAGTTTCCGACATCCTGGTCAACACCTATAAGCAGGTGTACATCGAGCGCCACGGACGGCTGGAGCGCACCGAAGTCATGTTCCAGGACGACCGGCACCTGCTCCAGATCATCGATCGCATCGTGTCCGCGGTGGGCCGCCGGATCGACGATTCCTCGCCCATGGTGGACGCTCGACTGCCGGACGGCTCTCGCGTGAACGCCATCATCAAGCCGCTGGCCCTGGATGGTCCCCACCTCTCGATCCGTAAGTTCAAGCGCGATGCGCTTTCAGGGGACGATCTCCTGCGGACCGAGAGCCTTACCCCGCCGATGCTTGCACTGCTGACGGCGATAGTAAAGGCTCGCCTCAACGTGCTGATATCGGGCGGAACCGGCGCCGGCAAGACGACCCTACTGAATATCCTTTCCTCGTTTATTCCGGTGACCGAGCGGATCGTCACCATCGAGGATTCGGCCGAACTCCAGCTCAAGCAGCCCCACGTGGTCCGCCTGGAGACCCGTCCGGCCAACATCGAGGGCCAAGGCGAGGTGCCCCAACGGCTCTTGCTCATTAACGCGCTTCGTATGCGGCCCGACCGGATCATCATGGGTGAGTGTCGTGGAGCCGAAGCCATCGATATGCTCCAGGCGATGAACACCGGTCACGACGGATCGCTGACTACCCTCCACGCCAACACCCCGCGCGACGCGCTGAGCCGGCTGGAGACGATGATCTCGATGGCCAACCTCGAGCTGCCCGAGCGGGCGATGCGGCAGCAGATCGCCAGCGCCATCAATGTCGTTATCCAGGTCAGCCGGCTTTCCGACGGGTCCCGCAAGCTGATGCAGGTCTCCGAGATCGTCGGTATGGAAGGCGACATTATCACCATGCAGGACATCTTCGTGTACGAGCGTGAGGGCATGGGTGAAAATGACAAGGTGCTGGGACACTTCCGAGCCACTGGAATTCGCCCCCGCTTCTCCGACCGGCTCAAGAGCTACGGTATCGATCTCTCGGCTCTTCTGTTCTCCAATCCGGTAACTCCGGAAAATGGCCGTGGAGGGGTCCCGCGATGGTAGGACTCCCGACCAGCATCTGGGTACCGGCGCTAGTAGCCTTTCTGGCCGTTGCCCTCGGCACCATCTCGCTGGTCTTTCTCTGGGAATGGTTCCAGGAAAATCAGCGCAAGCGCGGCATGGTGGATCACCTTCGCTCGCTTGCCAATGAGCCGATCGCCGGTACCGGTCACGGTGCGAATGTGTTCCGCTCGGCGGTCATGCAGTCACCCTGGCTCCGTCCGATCGTAGCGCGGGTCCCCCAGCTTCGCGACCTGGAGTTCCTGCTCCAACAGGCTGATCTCTCTTGGACCCTGCAAACTCTTCTTATCCTCTCGGTGGGAACGGCAGTAGCTCTGGCGCTCGCAACACTGATTACAACTCAGTCGCTGGCGGTTTCGGTCATGGCGACGGTGCTCGGTGCCATGCTGCCGAGCATGTACGTCCGCCGGCGGCGGACCAAACGCCTCAACGCCTTCGAGGAGTTCCTGCCCGAGTCCATAGACTTGGTGGGCCGAGCGCTTCGTGCCGGTCACCCGCTCTCTGCCGGATTCAAGATGGCCGCAGATGATGGCCCTGAACCGGTGGCCGGGGAGTTTCGCCGGGTGTTCGAGGAGCAACGATTCGGACTGCCATTGCAGGACTCGCTGCTTGGGATGGCCGATCGAGTGAATCTGGTGGACGTACGCATCCTGGTGACCGCAATTCTCATTCAGCGCGAGGTAGGCGGCAATCTCGCGGAAATTCTGGACAACCTGTCTGCCGTGGTGCGGGCCCGTTTCACCATCCGTCGCCAGGTCAGGGTCTACACCGCCCAAGGCAGAATGACCGGCTATCTCTTGTCGGCGCTGCCGCTCATCATCTTCGCGATCCTGTACGCGCTGAATGGTAAGTACATGTCCATTCTCTTCACCGATCCGGTGGGCAAGATCCTCGTAGGGGTGGCGATATCGATGCAACTGATCGGCTTCATCTGGATCCGGAAGATTATCAAAATCGAGATTTGAGATTCTCATGCTCGCCATAATCGTCATCCTGACTGCGTTAACCGTCGCTCTCTTCGCGCTCACACTCCTGCAATTGCGCCCAGGACGTGGTGCGGTGGTCGGTCGCCTGGAGCAGATGCAGCCAGGCGGACAGGTTCACGACACGGTCGCCCGTCGACGGCGGCAGGCCAAGTCCGAGCGGCTGATGAAGGTCCTCCAAACGCTCGGCCAACAGGTGGGCGGTGGGCGCAAGGATGCCGATGCGGTTCGACTGTTCCTGATACAGGCCGGCTTCTCCGATCCCCGCGCCGTATCCAACTATTGGGCCTCGCGTGTCGGCCTGGCACTCGGTCTGCCGGTTATGGCGCTCTTTGGTTTGCCTCTGTTGGGAGTGTCGTCGGTCAAGGTTCTGCTTGCGGTTCTGTACTTTGGCGCGATTGGATGGATTGGCCCTGCCTTCTATGTCAGAAGGAGACTCAAGGCGCGCCAGAAGGAAGTCCAGCTCGCGCTGGCAGACATGCTGGATATGCTGGTGGTTTGCGTCGAGGCGGGCTTGGGACTCAACCAGGCACTAGTCCGGGTGGCCGACGAGATCGAGCACGTGAGCACGGTCATGAGTGAGCAGCTCGCGATGATCAACCTCGAGATGCGGGCCGGTACTCCCCGGGATGAGGCACTCAAGAACTTTGCGGATCGTACCGGTGTGCCCGATATACGCTCGCTGGTGAGCATGATGATACAGACGGATCGGTTTGGAACCTCGGTAGCCGACGCCCTCCGGGTCCACTCGGATACCATGCGAACCAAGCGCCGCCAGCGGGCAGAAGAGGCCGCTGCGAAGACGACGATCAAGTTGGTATTTCCGCTGGTCCTGTTCGTCTTCCCGGCAATGTTCGTGGTCGTGATCGGTCCGTCCGCGCTGGCTATCTACCGGACCTTCAGCAAGCTCTAATGCGGATGGTGCGGGTGATGAACACCCGGCTCGGGCGGGAGTTGGGAGCCCGGATCGGAATGGCAGATAGCTGGCTGGCGCGACTCAGAGGAATGCTGGCTCGTCCCGAACCGGCGAATGGAGAAGGTCTCTTCCTGACCCCTTGCAGCTCGGTGCACATGTACGGGATGCGATTCCCGCTGGACGTGGCGTTTTTGGATCGGAATGGGACAGTGGTGGCCATGTACCCCTCTCTTGCCCCGGGCTCTCGAACCCGGTGGCACCGGAACGCAGCTCATGCTCTGGAGCTCCCGAACGGAGCTCTGAGCCGGTCGGGTACTGCCGTGGGAGACCTGCTCGTCTGGTCGCCAGCCGCTGAAGGTTCTGCGGGAATTCTAGGCCGGGAGGCCGAGCTGTGAGCGCCAGTCCCCTGATGGTCAACCAACCGGATCTTTCCGAATCCCTGGCCGTTCCTCCGAGTCCCGAGAAGCTGGCTGACACCGGTCTCTCCACCGACGCGATCCGGGATCTTCTGCTCAAAGTTCTGTACGTCCAGGGTGTACGGACCGGACAATATCTGGCCGATTTTCTGCGACTTCCCTTCCCTTTGGTAGACGAGGAGCTGTTAACCCTCCAGCACCGCAGATTCATCGAGGTTCGGGGCACCAAAGCACCCCACCGCGGTAGCTACGAGTTCGAGCTAGGGAACGAGGGGAGAGATCGGGCGAAAGCTGCGCTCGAGGCAAGTCAATACGTGGGTCCGGTTCCGGTTCCGCTGTCGCAGTACAGCAAGTGGATCCACGCCCAGTCCATCCGCAATACTCACGTGACTCAAGAGTCATTGCTGGCGGGCTTTCGGCACCTGGTGCTGGAGCAGTCCATATTCGAAATTCTGGGCCCAGCGGTCAACTCTTCCAAATCCATCTTTCTCTACGGACACCCTGGCAATGGTAAGACTGCGATTGCCGAGGCCATCGCCCAACTGCTGGGCGGCGAGCTCTATCTGCCGTATGCGGTGGATGTCGACGGCCAGATCATGATGGTGTACGACCCGGTTCACCATCAGGAGATCAAGTCCGAAGACGAAGAAGTCGGCATCGAGTCGCTCTGGAAAAGCGGGCCGGTGTATGACCGCCGCTATGCCCGGGTTAGGCGGCCAGTCGTCATCACTGGTGGTGAGTTGACCTTGGACCAGCTCGATTTGCGATACGATCCCTTCACCAAGCTCTATCAGGCGCCCTTTCAAGTGAAGGCAAACGGTGGGGTCCTGATTGTCGACGACTTCGGACGCCAGCGAGTTCCCCCGCGGGATCTGCTGAACCGTTGGATCGTGCCCTTGGAAAAGCGAATCGATTTCCTGACACTACACACCGGGGGCAAGTTTCCGGTACCGTTCGACTGTCTCCTCATCTTCGCCACCAATCTCGACCCGGCCCAGTTGGTCGAAGAGGCGTTCCTCCGCCGAATTCACTACAAGATTCCGGTGGTAGATCCCACCCGGGAGGAGTACGAGGAGATTTTCCGCGGCCAGTGCCAGACCCAGAGAGTGAGTTACACCCCAGAGGCGGTCACTTACGTGTTCAACGAATTCTACGACAAGTTGGGAATTCCTCCCCGGGGTTGCCACCCGCGTGATCTGATCTCTCATGTACGCGACATCGCCAAGTACCTGGAAATAGAGCCGAAACTCACCCCCGAGCTGCTCCAGGGTGCGTGTCGCTCATACTTCCTTCTGAGTGGTGCCGCATGACTGGTGTCAAGCCAGGCGATCCGTTCAATCCGGAAGTCCCGGTGGATCCAGTCCGCCGGCAGATGCACGAGCTCGAGCGGGGCCTCTCTATCCGCATCGAGGAACAGGCCCGGGAGAATCGGCGCCTTCGGCGGCTCTGGATGGGTACGGTGGTGACCGGGGCTATCCTCCTCGGCCTAGCTACCGCACTGGTCCTTGTGTCCGCCCGTCATGGCCTCCCAGGAACCGTGGCCGATGTGATCGAGGCTCGAGCATTCTTGCTGCGGGATGCAAACGGTGCTGTGCGCGGTACCTGGAGCACAGCGAGCAATGGCTCCATGCGACTCACCCTCCAGTCGCCCGGCAGCAAGGCCGGTTTGAGCCTCGCCTCACTGCCGGATGGCGCATCGGGGATCACCGTCAGGGATTCGGCCGGGCGTTCCCGCGCAGTCCTCGGTCTCCTGCCGGACCAGACGGTCAGCCTGCTCCTGGCAGATGAGAACGGCACCACCCGCACGGTTCTGAGTCTGGTACGGGGTGGTTCATCCACTTTGGTCTTTGCTGATCGCAGCGGTGATGCCAAGGTCGGCATGGGCGTTGATTCCAGGGGACTGAGCACCCTTACCCTACCGGAGCCACCCGAGAGCCGAGTTGAAACTCCGACCCCGGAAGAGTCGGACAGCTCCGACTCCCCCCCAGCGACAGCTGAGCCAAAAAAAGCTCCGTCTCGGCGGTAGCTGCGCCAACTCCGGGTGGAGCTCCGGCGCCTGGGATCTCCGGTCCGCGGGCGCTCTCATTCTGGTGGTGCTGATCAGCACCATCGTCATGATCATCTATCACAATCGCTTTTGGTCACCGGCAGATGAGGGCATGTATGCCCACGTTGCCGAGCGCATCCTGCTGGGTCAGGTGCTGCATCGAGACGTTCAAGACCTGTACCCCGGGTATGCCCACTTCGCGAATGCGGCTGCATTCTCGCTCTTTGGCGTCCGGATGGTCAGCATGCGGTATCCTCTGGCGGTGCTGACCGTCATTCAAGCGGGACTTATGTTTCTGATTCTGCGGAATCGGGGAGTTACCACAGCAATCGTGGGCGCTCTGGCGCTTACATCGCTGGGTTTCGTTCAGTTTCTGAACCCAACCGCAAACTGGTACACCCTGTTCTTGTCAGTCCTGACGATTGCCTGGCTGTCGTGGAGTCCGGTCGGACTTGCGTCGCGAGATGTCGTTACCGGGATCCTGGTCGGCAGCACCTTCCTGTTCCGTCAGCTGTCCGGCGTATTCCTCGCCTCTGGTGTTCTGGTCTTAATGGTTCTGGAGAAGCCCGGGAGTGTCGGCCGAGACCGTCCAGTTCTGGCCTGGGCAATCCTGGCCCTGATTGCCCTCGTCCTCACGGGGTACGTCCTGCGCGCCACCGACCCGTTCGGCTGGGTTCTCTTCGGCGTCTGGCCACTTGCAGTCCTGGCTTGCGCGTGGCGACGGACGACCCGGTCCAACCGTGATGTAGTCGCCACCCTGGGTAAGCTCGCGCTAGGCGGACTCATCTCGGGCCTTCCGCTCCTCTCTTACCACCTCGCGCATGGAGCCATGGGGAGCTGGGCCCAGGATACGTTTGGCGCCGCTCTAGCCCTTCCTCGGTTGGAATTTATGAAGAGGCCGGGATACCTGATGTTGGGGATCCTGGCCTGGCGTGGCTTTCATTCCGGTGAGCTGGACAGACTCCTCAATGCCGGCTTGTACACCTCCTTGCTCCTGATTTCAGCGCTGCTGGGTCTACTCCTGTTCCGCGCGCTAGTTCGCGGCAGCCGCTCGAGCATTCACCCTTTGCCGGTGATTGCCACGTTCTACGCCCTCGTGTCGCTGCACTACCAGGTGCCGATTTACCTGTTTTATACCGTCGGACTGAGTCTTGCCGCCGTCTTGCTTCTGACAGCCGAGTCAAGCGCGGCCACCAGAGGACTCGTGACGGCTGTCTCAGCCGCGATCGCCGGGGTGGCACTGTATTATCAGGCGGCAATGCCAATGACGCTCCACCTTCAGGGTGGTGTGGCGGGCGAACGGCGCTTTCCAGTTACACCCTTTCCTTCTCCTGTGGCGGGCTTATACGTCGACGCCGGGGAAGCCCACCTCTACCAGTCACTGGTTCGGCTGATCGACCGGGAGACTCAGCCGGGCGACACGATCTTCGTACTTCCATCCAACGCCGAGTTGTATTTTCTCGGCCGCCGGACCAATCCGTTCAGGTTCTACAACACAGCAGTCGGGGTCAGGTCCGCCGCAGACCTCGACTCGGTGCTGCAGGTGATCCGCTGTCACCCACCTAAGCTCGTGTTTTACGATCCCACGGATAAGTACAATACTCCCGCCTCGGTTCGGATCGCCGGCACTGTGCGGAGGCAGTACGAGAAGCTTGCGCCAGTCCCTCCGTTCGAGGTGTTCAGGGCCAGAAGAGACAGCCTGGCGATCGCGCAAGCCAAGCACGGTTGCGAGAGATGAAGGCGGTGATCTTGGCCGGAGGCCTGGGAGCGCGGCTCCGGCCGTTCACCGAGGCGATCCCCAAGCCGCTCCTGCCGATTGGAGAGAAGGCGATCCTGGAGATCCAGATCGAACGCCTTCGGAAATTCAGTGTGACCGAGGTCCAACACGTCCAGGATCGTCGCCAGACCGAAGGCAGCCGGACTCTGCTTGGCGTCTCCCCGCAATCTGGAGGGCCACGACCTTGCCTGTTCCAAGCTGGGCATCATCTTTGCGCCGCCTCCGATATTCTCGCATCACAGCTTGGCTGTAATTCTCCCCGGGTCGATAACGCTGCTCCCCTGTGGCAGGAGGGCCAGTGATTCAAGGGAAAAAGATCCTTCTCACAGGAGGCGCAGGCTTCATCGGCACGACGCTGGCGGGGCGGTTGGTGGATCAGAACGATATCGTCATTCTGGACAATTACCACCGAAACGCGCTGCGTTATACACGTCTGTCGGATCATCCCAATGTGAAGGTCATCCGCGGGGACGTCACGGATCCAGAAGCAGCCCACGCCGCAGCTGAAGGCTGCGAGATCATTGTTCATCTGGCGGCGATCGCCGGAGTTGATACGGTGCTTCGGATGCCCGTCGACACCATGAAGGTGGCGATCCTCGGCACGTATAACATGCTGGAGGCTGCCCGCCAACAGCATCGTCTCGAGCGATTCGTGGACTTCTCTACCAGCGAGGTGTTCGGGGCCTACGCGTATAACGTGCGGGAAGCCGATCTGACCAGCCTGGGAGCTGTCGGTGAAGCTCGCTGGACCTATGCGGTCAGTAAGCTCGCGACTGAGCACCTCGCTCACAACTACCACAAGCAATTCCGCATACCCGCCGTCTCGGTTCGGCCGTTCAACATCTATGGTCCGGGCCAGATCGGCGAGGGAGCAATTCACCGCTTCATCGTCCAGGCGCTCCGCGATGAGGACATCACGATTCACAACGACGGAAGTCAAATTCGAGCATGGTGCTACGTGGATGACATGGCCGCTGGGCTCTTGGCCTGTCTCGAACGGGACGAGGCCGTGGGTCAGGCATTCAACATTGGAAATCCGCGAAGCGTCGTTACCATCTACAACTTGGCAATGCAAATTGTGCGGCTCTCCGGTTCCCGGTCGAAAATCTCATTTGTACCGTGGGACCAGACCGACGTTGAGTTGCGGATTCCCAACATTGAGAAGGCTCGACGACTGCTCGGGTATGAGCCGCAGGTCGACCTCGAAGACGGCCTTCAACGGACGATCCAATGGTATCGGACCGAGGCAGCGGACGAGACGAAAGCCTAATCCGCCTAGGTTCTCCCTCGGTTGGGGCCGAGGAGGCGGAGGCAATATCACAGGTCCTGCAGACCGGGTTCTTGGTGCAGGGGGAGCAGGTTCGGGCCTTCGAGGGTCAAATTGCGGCCGCGGCGAGGACCTCGGATGCGGTTGTTGTGAGTAGCGGCACGGCGGCATTGCACCTGGCTCTTCTGGCTCTAGGCGTCCGCCCTGGTGACTTGGTGGCCGTTCCGACGTACTCCTGGCCGGCGACCGCCAATGCGGTGGGGCTGTGCGGGGCGCAACCGCTGTTCGTCGACATAGATCAGCGCACCTTCAACATGGACCCTGAGCGTCTCGCCGATGTAATGCGGCCGCTCGGGCGGGTAAAGGCCATCCTGCCGGTGCACGCGTTCGGCGGGATGGCGGATATGCCTGCGATTTTGGAGGTGGCTACGCGCCACGATGCCTACGTCATCGAGGATGCGGCGTGCGCGTTGGGTGCGTGGCTTCAAGGCCGGCCAGCTGGAGCGTGGGGAATGCTGGGATGTTTCAGTTTCCACCCCCGAAAAGTGATCACGACCGGAGAGGGAGGAGCAGTGACGACCAGCCGGCCAGAGCTCGCTCGTCGTCTTCGAACTCTGCGCAACCATGGCCTTGATCCGTTATCCTCCACCCCGGAGTTCGTCACGCCCGGTTTCAACTACCGACTCACTGAATTTCAAGCCGCCATGGGCCTTGTCCAGATGAAGCGACTCTCCGAGCTGGTCGGCCACCGGCGCCGTGCAGCCGAGGAATATGATCGCCTGCTGGAGGGGACTGGAATAAGGAAGCCATTGGCGCTGGAACCATCGGCGCACATATACCAGGCATATGTCGTCATGCTGCCCCGTGCTGCGGCAGACCGACAGCCGCAGATCATATCCCGGCTTCGCAGCCGATCAATCGAGGTCGGAATCGGTACCCACCACATACCCCTGACACGTTTTTGGGCACAACAGGGCGGCCATGCCAAAGGCGACTTCCCTGTCACTGATGACGTGGCCGGGCGGG
>JBKPAO010000098.1:0-6951 GCA_046726475.1 Gemmatimonadota bacterium
TTGCCCCTCCTGGGCTCGAACCAGGACTCTCCTGATCCAGAGTCCTCCGGCCGGGGCAGACATTCCGGACAACCTGTTGGTATTCGGCCACTTCCTGAGCATCGGTGCCCGCTTCCCCGCCGTAGTTTGCCCGCTTCTGCCCGGAGAAACTACGGCAAAACTGCGGCTGAGACCTGTTGGGCCGCCAACGGAAGCACGTCATGTCCCGCGCCTTTCACCCCCGGCACTCCGCACGATCAAACGTGGTCACCACCTCGAACCCGCTCGGTGTGACCGTGATATGGAAGGTCACGTGCGCGATGAAGTTGGCGCCCGCGCCCTGGCTCACCAAAACGTCCGCCCCCTTGAACGTAAAGCTGATCTGCGGGGCCTCTGGGCTGGGCGATTCGAAGGTGAAGTGCTCAGCGGAGTGGAAGACGTACTGGGTGCCGTTTTCGCCCACGCCCGTGGCCGATAGCGTGAAGAAGTCAGTGAAGTTCGTGAAGTTGCCCGTCTCGACGTCAGGGCCTACTCCGTTGAAGACATGCAGTTCCTCGCCGGTGACTGTCACCAGCTCCCCGTTGCAGGGATTGTCGATCACGAATGAGACGGGCTGCCGCACGATCTCACCAACATGCTCCTTGAGCAGATCGGGAATAGTCGAAGTGAGGCCGAGCGACGCGGGTTGGGTGGGCGAGTCGCACCCGGCCAGCAGGGCAGCTAGAATCAGGCATGCTGTAAATTGGCGCATCGTATACCTCGCGGTCGAAAGAGAGACTCGGATGAGGGCGGAGCCGCCCGCTGATCAACCACGTGCTCGAGGTGCCTGCTCAGCGGGTGAGCGACGCGCAGAGCTCTGCGAGTACCGCCGGATCCTCGAACTCGCGGAGGATCCCGCGATGCGACCCGTCGTGCGCTGCTCGTACTGAAAGACGCGGAATCCCCCGGCGAAAAGCGACATCCGCCCCAGGGGACTCGGCGGGGATACGCCGGTAGGGGCGGTTGCGACCCGGCGGCCGGGCCCGCATCTTGAAAGCGGACACGGGAGTCCCCACCGGCCTCCGCAACTCGTCAGGATCCTTCCCATGGATCAGCCCGCGCCGCCTGTAATCGGCGACACCCGGCAGATCACCGACCTCCTCCTCCAACTGCGTGACGGCGGCACCGAGGCCATGGACGGGCTCTTCTCGCTGGTATACGAGGAGCTCCGTCGGATCGCGCACCACCAGCTCCAGTTGGAGCGGCCCGGGCACACCCTGGGCACGACGGGCCTGGTTCACGAGACCTACGTGCGAATGGTGGATCAGACGCGGGTCGACTGGCGTGACCGGGCTCAGTTCTTCGGGGCCGCGGCGTGGGCGATGCGGCGCATACTGGTGGACTACGCCCGTCGGAACCGCGCCGCACGGCGCGGGGGCGGGGCGCCCCGGCTCACGCTGGACGACGACGTGCCGGCCGCCGAGCGGGGCGAACTGGTGCTCGCACTGGATGAAGCACTGGAGCGGCTCGCGGCAGTCGACCGGCGGCTGAGCCAGGTAGTGGAATGCCGCTACTTCGGCGGACTCACCGAGGAGGAGACCGCCGATGTGCTGGGCGTGACCCGCCGGACGGTCCAGCGGGATTGGGCCAAGGCGCGGGGCTGGCTCCTCCTGGAAATGAACGGCTGAGGTCCGCAATGCCGACCGGCGGGCCCCGATGAATGCCGACATGCTGGCGCGATGGGATGAGGTTATGCGGGTCGTGGATCTGGCGCTCGACAGCGACCCTCCCGACCGCCCCGCGGTCGTCGAGCGCCTGTGCTCCGGCGATGCCGTGTTGCGCGGCGAGGTCGACCGACTGATGGATGCGGCGGCTCGCGCCGCCGACTTCCTCTCCCAGCCCGCCGCGACTGACGCCGCGCCGCTGGTCTTGTGGGTCGCCCGTCAGGAGGCTCAGAGGTTGGCGGTGGGGACACGCTTCGGCGCGTATGAGGTGAGGGGCCTGCTGGGCCGGGGCGGGATGGCCACGGTCTACCTGGCCCAGGACCACAAGCACCACCGCCGCGTCGCGGTCAAGGTCCTCCACGCCGAGGTCGCCGCCGCGGTCCGCCGGGAATGGTTTCTGCGCGAGATCGACACCGCCGCGGGACTGCACCATCCGCACATCCTTCCGCTGCACGACTCGGGCGACGTCGACGGCCGGCTCTACTACGTGATGCCGCATGTCGAGGGCGAGTCCCTGCGCCAGCGGTTGTCCCGCGAGGGCCGGATCCCGCTGGCGAGCGCGCGGCGCATCGCCCAAGAGGTGGCCGGAGCGCTGGACTATGCCCATCGCCAGGGCGTGGTGCACCGCGACATCAAACCGGAGAACATCCTGCTGCAGGACGGACAGGCGGTCGTCGCCGACTTCGGCATCGCCGGTGCAATCGCCACGGGTGCTGTCAAGGCCGGCACTGTGAGCACCATCCCGCCCATCGGTACACCGGCCTACATGAGCCCGGAACAGGTCCGGGGTGAAACGGTCATTGACGGGCGAGCTGACGTTTATGCCTTGGCATGCGTCCTATACGAGATGATCGCCGGTCAACCGCTTTTCACCGGCACTTCGGTTCAGCAGATCTTGGCGCGGCACTCGGCCGAACCGTTGCCACCGCTTCACGCGCTTACAGATTCGGTGCCGCCTTCGGTTGAGCGAGCCGTCACGCGCGCGCTGGCGAAGGAGCCGGGCGGGCGATTTTCCACCGCGCGGGAGTTCGCCGACGCCTTGGGCACCGAGGTAGCGGGTGATGCACCAGCGACGTCGACGCCAGCTGTCAATGCGAAGGGCTGGCCGCGGCGCTTGGTGGCCCCGGGCGCTATTGCCATCGTGGTGACTGGTCTTGCGGTTGCTGTAACGAGGGAACCCACCGGGCTCAATGCAGGTCGGGTACTCGTGACTCCCTTCGAGAATTTGACCGGCGACCCGAATCTCAACTCGTTGGGCGACCTCATCGCCAACGACCTCATTCGCGGGCTTGCTGCGACGGCGAATGTTGAGGAGGCTCTAGATGCGCGTTCGCAGACCCCCTCGGGCGGATCGTTGCGCCTGGATGCGGCCGGTGCCGGGGCGGCTGCGCGTGCGGCCCGTGCCGGCTACGCAGTCTGGGGCACTTATAATCGCGCGACTCGGGAGAGTCTCCGGGTTGAGGCGCAGGTGGTGGATACCCGCACCGGCAGGGCCGAACGAGCCATTGGGCCGATGAATATCGCCACCCCGCAAGGGGGACCCGAACTTGAGGAGGTCCGCACGCGCGTGATGGCAGGTGTTGCTTCCCTGCTCGACCCGGACCTGCAGGGGACGAGCGTGCCGGCGACGTACCAAGCATACGTGGAGTGGGCTGGGGCGGCGGCAGCGGTGAATAGCTGTACGGGAGACTGGACGAGCTGCCGAGCGCAGCGGCTTGCACACCTTCAGCGGGCTGCTGCCATCGACTCGGACTTCACCCTGCCCGAGACGAGCGCGGCCCTAATTTATTCGCACGCAGGTGACTGTCGGAGTGTGGATTCCGTCGTGGTCGTCCTGGGTCCGCGGCTCGTGCGTCTGCCTGCCGTGGACCGTGCCCAGCTCCAAGCGGCCACCTTGGTCTGCCGTGGCGATCGACTCGCTGCGCTCGTGCAGGCCCGCTCTGGACTCCACGAGTCTCCGTCCAGCCGGCCGCTCGCGGTCGTGGTCGCCTCGCTGGCGCTCCAGTTGAACCAACCGCGCCTCGCCATCCACACCCTTGAGCGGTTCAGGCCGTCAGGTGCTGTGGATCTCTACGAGTATTTCTCGGTCCTCCTTGGCGCCTACCATCGCGCTGGACTGTACGATCGCGCGCTCCGGCGCGTCGCCGAGGAGCGCAAGCTGGCGTCGTACGACGGACAGGTAACCCTTCAAACGCTCTTCGCCTCGCAGGAGATCGTCTCGCTCGCTGCCCTGGGGCGCTTGTCTGACCTCACGAGAGCCTTGGACGAGGCGGTGGGGCAATTCGATGCGGAACGGCGACGCTCGTCAGTGGTTGGGATGATGGAACTGGCAGGTCTTGAGCTAGCGGCCCATGGTCAGGCGGGTGCCGCTAAGGTGGTTGGGGATCGCGCGATCGCCTGGATCAGGAGGCAACCGGATGAACAGCAGGCAACGCCTGAAATGCGCCTGCTGTTAGCTAGCGTGCTCAACGACGAAGGACGCTGGGACGAAGCGTACCCCGTGTACCGATCGCTCGTCGCCGAGGACTCCAATCACGTCGAGGGACGACTCATGCTCGGCGACATTGCCTCACGTCGAGGCGATCGTCGCGAAGCCGAGCAGGCTATTCGCTGGCTGGCAGCGCACACCAGCCGAGGACCGGGGACCAGCAGCGACTGGACGTTGCATTTCCTTCGCTTGGGCCGTATCGGACCCGCCCAACAACAAATTGGTGAAGCCCAGAGGGTTAAAGCATGGCGCACGGCCCAGGTTGACGGGCCTCCGGATGCCATGAGCGAAAGCTGGGCGCTCTACTTGCAAGCGCAGATCGCAGGTCTGCTCGGAGATCGTGAGCGAGCCCTTAGGCTGCTCCAGGAGGCCACCAGGAAGGGGTTCTCGCGATGGGGAGCCGCGCACGTTGATCCGGACTTGGGACCCCTCCGCGGCGATCCCGATTTCCAAGAGTGGATTCGACCGAAGGACTGAGGCGGATCTCCGCTTGGACACTTGGAAAGAGAGATCTCGGTGTCGCGGATCCATAGCGGAAAGTCATGCGAAGTCGGTGGTGACCTAGACCTTCACGGACCAACTCGCCCACTGCGTCACACACCCCGCAGATAGGAGAAGCCCGGCAACAGCTAAGTCGTTGCCGGGCTTCATTGCCCCTCCTGGGCTCGAACCAGGACTCTCCTGATCCAGAGTCTACTCGCCCAGACAGACATTTTAGCTCGTGAGCGCGGCGCAGAGCTCCGCGGCCACGGCGGCGTCATCAATGAACCGGAATGCCCCGCGATGGGTGTCGTCGGGTCGGTCGAGGCCGGCGATGTGGGCGATCACGCCTCGCCCCGGGGCCGAGACCGTGGCCTCGCCGTGCGAGGCCCCCACGCCACTGTCGATGTCAGTAGGATCGGCGTACTGGCTGTCGTACCAATTGGCATGCACGGTGATGGTGACCGTCGGGCCGGTGCCCTCGGGCGACAGGCTCCAGGTACCCTCGAGATGCTGGGTCACGTGCCGCTTCACGATCACGCTGTCGGCGGCGTTGTACCAGCGGGTGCCGCGGCGGATGTCCCGGCTGGTCTCGTAGACTGTGCCGCAGGCGAGGTCGAACACCGGCTCGTTCACCGGTTCGAGGACCAGGGTCGTATGGCAGAGGATCCACCGCCCGTCGGCCCGGCATTCGGCCTCAGCCCCGACGAGCGGTGGCGCGGGCGTGAGCGCGGCGGGGTCGACGAATTTGCTGCCCGCGGCGAACGCAGGGGTGGCCGCGTTCGGCGTAGAGGGGTCCGCGGGGCCGGTTGGCCGGTCGCAGGCCGTCAGGAGCGTCACCAGCAGCATTGCCGCTCCGGTCAGTGTCGGTGATTGCATCGTCAGAATCTCCAGGTGAGGTGTGGACCAGCAGGTTCTACTGCTAGGCGCGTCCTCTCCGGCCAAAAAGCGACATGGGCTGCGCCCTGCTGGGCTCGAACCAGGACTCTCTTGATCGGGGGTAACGCTCCGCCAGCTTGGCGGCGGGAGCCCCTGGAACTCTGGTGTCACCTGAACGAAGTGAAGGGGACCATATCGAGCATGGTCCCCTTCACTTCGTTCAGGGTGACAAACACCTCGCAGAACCGGAGCTACATGCGCCGGCGCTCGCCGGCGGCGTGCGACCGCCGCCAGGTGTAGCCCAGCCCAGACCGACCTGGGTGGCCCAGGGGTCGAGCCTCTCGGGACCCCGAGCGCATAACCGGCGCCGATCGAGGCCATCAGGGTGAATCCTCCCGGCGACACGAACTGGTAGCCGGTCTGGAGCCCCGGGCCGTAGTGCCGGGTGCCCTCCTGTCCCCCGCCGGTCACGACCACGACCTGGGAGGCCGACGTCTCCACGAACAGGCGGTGCTTGAGGCCCGAGGTGAAGCTGCGCAGTCCCACCGCGAAGGTCGGCCCGGTCGGGTCCCCCGGATCCAGCTGAGGCGTATACCCGAGCCCCAGGTCGGCGGCGGAACCGCCAGAGCCCGGCTACATTCTCCCCTACCATGGCGCTCCGCCTCGCCATCCTCACCATCTCCGACGCCGGCACCCGCGGCGAGCGCGCCGACACCTCCGGGGATACCATCGCCATCTGGGCAGCGAGCCGGGGCTTCGACTTGGCCGAGCGCGCTGGTACCCGACGAAACCGCGAGCATCGCCTCGGTGTTTGCCGCCTGGGCGGACGGCGACCGGGCCGACCTCATTCTCACAACTGGCGGCACAGGCCTTACCCCCCGCGACGTCACTCCGGAAGCCACCCGCGCGGTGCTCGACAAGGAGGCGCCCGGCATCGCTGAGGCACTCCGGATGACGGCCTACCCCAGCTTCCCCCGCGCGGCGCTGAGCCGAGGGCCGCCGGCGTGCGGGGGCGAGCCTTGATCGTGAACCTGCCGGGCAGTGCAGGCGGGGTGAAGGATGGACTGGCGGTCTTGAACGATATGGTCGAGCATGCGGTGGAGCTGGTCAGGGGGGAAAAGACAGGGCATTGAGACGCTACACCGATGGGGTTAAGCGGGAACTCTCCTGATCCAGAGTCGGTACCGCTGGGGCAGCGGTTCCGGTCAAGTTGCCCGGAAACGGTCACTTACCGAGCGTCGGTGCCCGCTTTCCTGCCCCAAAATGCCCGCTTCTGCCCGGAGAAACTGTAGCAGTCGGCCGGCGGATCTGGCCGAATGGCGAGCCCGGCTATAGCCTGGAGATACCCCAGTCGGATAGGTCTCTCTGGACGAGACCCTCGAAAGGCTCAAGGCTGCCCTGGCCGACCGCTACACGCTCGAG
>JBKPAO010000099.1:0-22307 GCA_046726475.1 Gemmatimonadota bacterium
CTGAGGACTTGAATTTGAAGACGACGTTACCCGTCCCTATGAGGAACCGATCCTTCAGAGAGGTTGATCCATCGAACTTGTATTGCTGATATTGACCATCGATCTGAATGCCGACTGGCCATCCGTTCGGCACAAACGAGACCGCCCCCAGGCCGTGCCAGCCGGTTTTGGCTGCATCGTCAAAGCTGCCGAGCGGAAGGCCAACTCCTCCGCCCAGGGCGAACTCTGCCCCCTGCGCCCGGAGCGCTGGGGCAGTCAGTAGCATGCCCACCGCGAGCGCTGCTACTCCCTTCGATAGACTTCTCATATCCTCTTATCCTCCTCCTGTCGCAGGAAAGACGCCTGTTCGTGGGGGCCAAAGTAGCTCTGGCCGATTGGCGATACCTGTGATTGGCGTCACAAACCTGTACTGGAAATCGTTTCCCTTACTTCACCTTCTATGACTTCTGACGTCGACTTCTGTTAATTCTTACTGCGCCTTCTACTGATGAGTCGGAGGAGGAGTGAGACAGCGAGCGCGCCGATCGCACCCCAGGCGAACGCATGACTGTCGAAGGCGATGCTCAGGAGCGCCAGCGCAAAGCCGAGGAGGGCGAGGCCGAGCCGGAGATCATTCAGGGAGGGAGGTACCACCGCTTCGTCACTGCTTGAGGAACGCTGCGATCGCCTGGCGGAAATCTGGAGTCCCCCGCGCTACTGCATTGACTCTGGCACCAAGCGCAATTCCGTCCGCCAACGTGCGGGTATCGAGCTCGTAGAACAGCCGTTTGGTGATACCGAGGGCTGTTGCACTAGCGCCGGCCAGTCGCGCGGCAAGGCCCTCTGACTCCCGCTCCAGATCGGCGTCGGCCACGACTCGAGTTACCAGACCGGCGCCTCGGGCTTCTTCGGCACTCAGGACTCGGCCAGTGAGAACGAGGTCGAGAGCGATTTTCTCTCCCACCAGTCGACGCAGCAGGGCCATGACCATTGCCGGCGCGAATCCCCGCTGGATCTCGGGATAGCCAAGCTGCGCGCTAGCGGCAGCAATCACCAGGTCACACGCGGTGGCTAATCCCGCGCCCCCTGCGAGGGCGCGTCCGTGTACGATGGCGAGGACCGGCTTCGGTAGCTCACGGATACGCCGGAAGACTGTCCCCAAACGGAGCGCCGCGGCTTCGTTCTCCGCCAGCGAACGCTCGGCCGAGGCCAGGAGCTCGTCCAGATCGGCGCCCGCGCAGAAGTCCTTCCCCGCACCTTTCAGCACCACCGCGCGCACCTCGCCGTCCAGATCGGCCCGCTCGAGCGATTGGTGCAGGAGATCGATGAGCTCAGTGTTGAGTGCGTTGCGCTTGTCGGGGCGATTTAGTGTCAGGGTGAGGACCCCGCCCTCGATCGAGGTCAGGAGAAGGGAGGAGCTCACCGCTTTTTGTTCCGGAGACGGCGGGCGACTGTCGCAGGAACCGGTATTTCCATTCGAAGCAACGCGGTGGAGTAGACCTTCCCCTGGGCATCGGTCTTAAGCGAGATGGTTCCACCTCCGTCCAGTGCGCCATGCAGGAGAAAGTTGAGGGCATTCAGGTTGGGCAGCTCAAAGCGCTCCACGCCGCTCACCATCCCTTGGAAGTGGCGGGCGACCCGAGCGGTGGTGACCTCTCGCTCCAAAATGGGATAATACTCGGGCTCCAGCGCGATCAGTCCGACGTTAGCTGTGTCGCCTTTATCGCCGGAGCGCGCGTGGGCGAGCCAGCGCAGCTGGATGCGGGGCAGCGCGGCAGCGGTGCGGCGGGGCGGGGTGGACCCGGCAGGCTTCCGTGATCTTTTCGGCTTCTTCCGCCGCGAGCTAGTAGCCATTCGACATTATCCATTTCCTCAGTTCTGCCCCGCTGCCCCGCCCCCCCGCTGCCCCGCTCATGCTGTCAGTATCTCCACCCGCACTTCGCTCTCAACCACCCGCCGATCGATCAACGCCGGCCAGTACGCCACGACTTCCTCCACCGCTGGCCTGCCTCCGGCGAAGCCGGTCACGCTCGGAGGACCTGTCAGCACCAGCGGCGCGATCTCTCGGGTGAAGCGCTCGACCGGAGCACGTTCGATAGCGCGAACCCCGATTCTGAGCTGCACCTCAGGGGCCTCGGGATCGGGTTCCCCACTGAGTGCACCGTGGGTCGCGTTTGCTCCGACGAACTCGGTGAGGATCTGCTCGAACTCGAGGCCCAGCTCCTTCAGCCGCGCTCGCAGGATCCGGTCAGCCGCGCGCGCCTTCTCGTACGCCTCCGGCCAAGAATAGACCAGGGTGCCGATTGCCTTGTAGCCATAGAAATACGCGATCGAGACCTTGAGCATGGCCGTCTGCGGGCCGCCGCGAATTCCGCTGACGCGAACTCGGTCGGGACCAGCCAGCTCGAGCTGAATCGTGGTGAAGTCCGCAACGCCATCGGGAGTGATATAGCTGTGCGGGTCTCCCATCTCATACACCAGCTGCTCAGTCACCGAAGCCACCGAAACCACTCCGCCGGTGCCGGGATGCTTGGTGACCACGAAGCTGCCATCGGGCGAGGCTTCGACGATGGGGAAGCCGGGGTTCTCCAGCCCTTTGACCGAGCGCCAATCCTTTAGAAGGTTCCCGCCGGAGCACTGCGCGCCGCATTCGATGATGTGGCCCGCCACCGTCCCGGCGGCGACCTTGTCCCAATCGTCAGCCGGCCAACCGAACTCATGGAAGATGGGACCCAGGGTGAGCCCGGTATCGGTCACTCGGCCGGTGATCACGACGTCGGCGCCGCCCCGCAGCGCCTCCACGATGGGCGCCATTCCCAGATAGGCGTTCGCGGAGAGCACCCGATCCCGGATATCGGAGAAGGACTGGCCCGTTTCCATGTTCGTGAGAGGATGGCCTGCTGCGATGAGCTCGTCCAGCCGATCGAGGATGTCGTCACCAGTGACCAGACCGATGGCCAGCCTACCGCCCAACCCAATGCGCCGGGCTACCTCGAGCACCGCCTCGGCGCACGCCCGCGGGTTCACGCCGCCGGCGTTGGAGGTCACTTTGATGCGCTTGCTCACAACGTCGGGGAGGATACGCTCCATGAGCGGCACGAAATCACGGGCGTAACCGGCCTTTGGATCACGTGACCGCTGCTTCTGCATGATGGACATGGTCACTTCAGCGAGATAGTCCATCATCAGATAGTCGATGGGACCACCTTTCACCTGGCGGACCGGCGCCTCCAGCCAGTCACCCCAAAAACCCTGGCCTGCGGCGACCCGCACCACCCGCCCGGTCATCGCATCATCGGCGGGTTCGGAAGCGGAAGTCCTCCCTCCCGCGTCCAACTGCGCTCTTCGGTGCGGGCCACCAGCACAGCCAGGGGGAAGAATCCATCACCGAGCGGAAACGGACTGGCCGGCAGCGCAAACCCGAGCGTCGCAGTCTTGCCGGGGGCAATCGTGAGAGTCGAGTCCACTGGACTCTTCGGGTTCAATGCCACGGCGGAGTCGGAGTAGAGCCGGATGAACGCGCGAAGAGTCCAGTTCTCGTCGCTCTTGGAATCCGCAAACCCGGGGAAGAGTCCCACCTCAACCTTCATGTCTCCGTGTCCGTCCGGCAGCTTGGCCTGGAGCCGACCGAAGGCGTAGTTGAGCGGCTGCTTCTCGATCTGCCGCCCAGCGGAGTCGAAGAGCGTGAATCCAAAATCAGTGAAACGTCCCCACTGCGCCCGATCCATAGTCAGGTCGATGACCACGGCCCTGGCCCAGGCCGGAGCGACGAACGGTATGCGACGCGGAGCCGAGCCCCGCGCTGTTACCGTCTCGGTGCGTTCGCCGCCGCCCAGCAGAACGCCGACCTCGGTTTGTACCGGAGCGGATGAGACGTTGGTTAGCCTAGCGCTCACTCCAGACTGATCCCGCGCGAGTTGTAGCCGGAACGGTGAGTGGATGAGCTTGACGTTCGCACTGAGCGGCTGCGCCGAAGGCGCGACCGCAACCACCTCATAGGCCCCCGGGACAACATCTCGGCCATCGACTTGGTATACCGCTTCCCGGTCGGCGGTCCCGATAGGACGAGCGCTCTCGTCGCGATACGGCATTCCGTCGGGCTCGTGCAGGAACGCGAGTCCCTTCTGTCCCAGGCGCGCGCCCGAGACTCGGACCTCGAAGGGGCGCGCGGAATCAGCCAGGAAGAACGATCTCAGCTGGGTGCCGGGCTCGACCTGCGCACTGGAACGGAGCTCCCGGACGCCGGCGGTCAGCGCCTCGGGAGCGACGATCGTGCTCACCAGGCGGAACGCTGGGCCGGTGAGAGAATCACTACCCCATCCGGTGATCGTCGCGACGTAGGCACCAGGCGACTTAAGAGTGGAAAGATTGTAGCGCACCTCGACCACCGACGTGGGGCCGCTCATGACTACTCGCGCCGGTACCGAAGCCCAGGGCATGTCGGAACGGAGCCGATACGTTGCAGCGGCCGCCGAACCCGGTCGGGTCAGCTCGAACTTCTGCCCCCAGGACGACTCTCCCCTGGTACGCACGTGATACCCTGCGCTTGCCCTGCCCTGCTCGTTGGTTGCGCGCACCACGAAATCGGCCACGTGCCGGTTGCCCCGTAGCCATTCATAGGCCTGGTCGATATCGGGAAGACCAGTACCCTGGTCGACAAAGGTCTCTCCGGCGCGCGGCCGGGCGGTGACCATGAGCGCCTGCTTGATGTCAGCTGCCTGAATCTCGCGCTTCTCCTGTACCATGGCCGAAACCAGCAGCGCCGCCAAACCCGCGGCATGAGGCGAGGCCATGCTGGTGCCTTGCTCAATCTCCTGCCCAGTGCTCCACCGTGGCACCGTGGAATACGCCACACCGGGCGTCACCAAATCCGGCTTGGCAACCTCACCGCCGCGGGAGCTGAAGTAGGCCAGCTCGTCGTCGCGGTGCCCGCTCACCGGATCGGGCGGCAGAAAGCTCGCCGGCAGGGTGGCACCCACCCCAATGCCGCGCCACGCCGAGCCGGGAAATCCCATGGTCGAGAGCCCCGGTCCGTCATTGCCGGCGCTGATGGTGAAAACTAGATCCGGGTTCGCCGCGAGGATGGAATCGACGGCAGCATCGATCCGCGCGGTGCCCTCGATCTCATTGCCAACCCCGAAGCTCAGATTGAGTACCAGTGGTAGATGCCGCGCTTTTGCGAAGCTGATAGCATAATCGATGGCGCGCAGCATGCTCCCGGTGGTGGTGATGCTGCCCTGCGCGCTATTCGCGATCTTGAGGGCGAGGAGCTGGGCGCCGGGTGCCACTCCGTTGAATCCGCTGACCCCGTACATGTCGTGCCCGGCTGCGATGCCCGCCACGTGCGTCCCATGGCTGCTGATGTCGAACACGAGGTCGAGCTCGGGCTCGCCGGTGCCACCGGAGAAGTTGACGCCTACATCGAGCCGCGGAGCCCGACCCTTCGGCGCCCAGCCGAACGTCTCTCGCGCAACCAGGTAATCGTGCACCGGTCGCTCCCCGGCCAGTGAGCCATCCCCGTCGGTGTCCGCGATGAGTACCCAGCCGTCGGTCGCACGGGTCACCACCACCGGGAGCGTATCGCTGTCGCTTCCGTTCGCATTGAGGTCGGAGGCGGGCGGTGGTCCCAGCGGAATCTCGGCGATGGTACCTCCGTAGTACGGACCAGTAGTGCTAACCGCGGTCACCCGGCCGAAGCCGCCGAGTCGGTGGCCTCCGATTTCTACCGAGTCTCCCCTCGGTATCACGCGCTGGAGCGGTACCGATCCCTCATCGCTGAAATCCCGCAGGTCGAGGACCTTCGGCGCGTCGGTGGACGTCTTGACCAATCCGGGCACCCCGGGATCGAGCCCGGTATCCAGAATTCCGATGATCACTCCCCTGCCATCGTACTCGGGGTGCTGCCGGAGAAACTGCTCGACTCCGGTGCTCGCGAGCGGCATCCAGCCATGGGCGTACGCCGCCTCGGCCGGCACCATCGGCCGGAGCGTGTCTTCCGCCAGCTGCGGCTCCTTGGCAGGCGGCGGCACCTTGGCCCTCTCCGCCGGGATGCGTCCGGGATCGATATTCGGCTTCGGGTTGGGCTTGGCTGCCGTCTCCGGCGACGGGGTCTCGGATATCGGTTTCTTCGGGGCGCAGGCCAGACTGACGACCAGGACAGCGGCGATAAAGCGCAACTCAGGCATGCGACTCCTAGCGGGCTGGCGCCGCGTCCAGCGGCGGGAGAGCGAATGGACCCAAGTGCGGTCCCGGATAATTACTGGCGATGCGGAGAGTAAACGCGAGCTGGTCCCGGGTCTCTTCCGGCGTAATGATGGCATCGACGAATCCCCGAGCCCCGGCAAACTTGGCATCGAGTTGGTGCTCATAGTCGGCGCGCATCGAGCTCATGGAGGTCTTCGCTTCCTCCGACGGCTCTCGCTTCTCCCGCCGCGCCCTCTCGATTTCGGCACCGTGCACCGCCATGACTGCCGACTCCCCTTCCATCACTCCCATTCGTCCGGTGGGCCATGACAGGATAAAGTCGGGATCGAATCCCTGCCCCGCCATGGCGTAATATCCTGCACCCGAGGCATGGTTCACCGTCAGCACAATCTTCGGGACCACAGCGGTGGCCATCGCTTCCACGAACCGCGCTCCCGCCCGGATGATCCCCGATTGCTCGGCCTCAGGTCCCACCATGAACCCGCTCACGTCCTGGATGAACAGGATTGGGAGGCGCTCCCGATTCGCCGTCTCGATGAAGTAAGCGACCTTCTCCGCGCTGCCGGTGTATACGATGCCGCCGAACCGCGGACGTTCGCCGGGCTGGCCCTTGACGACGCCTCGCTGGTTGGTGATCACCGCGACCGGTCTTCCCTCGACATGGGCATGCCCGCAGATCATCTCTTTCGCGACGTCGGGCTGGAACTCGTCGAGCGTGCCCGCATCCAGAATGCACGCCAGCACCTGTCGCATGTCATACGAAAGTCGGTGATCTTGGGGGAGAATGTCGTACAAGTCCGTGGGCGGGCGGGCGGACGGACGCGCGGGCTGAACCCGATGGGCAATCCTTTCCTGGTGCGGCAAGCGGCCGATATACTGGCGAATCCGCTCCAGACACTCGGTATCGTTGGCCGCCCGATAGTGCGCCACAGCGCTCTGCTCGGTGTGGGTTTTGGCTCCGCCCAGCGTTTCCGCATCGATCGTCTGACCTGTGGCGCCCTTCACCAGATTGGGCCCGCCCAGGCCCATGAAACTGGTCCCTTCGACCATGAAGATCACGTCGCTGAGAGCGGGGAGGTAGGCACCACCGGCGATGCAGCTGCCCATGACGGCACTGATCTGCGGCACGTGGAGGTAGCGCCGCATGATCGAGTTGTAGTAGAAGATGCGGGCGGCACCATACTGGCCGGGGAATACTCCGCCCTGATAGGGCAGGTTGACTCCGGCGCTGTCGACCAGATAAACGATGGGGATCCGCTGGCGCATCGCCACTTCCTGCGCGCGCAGAATCTTTCTGATGGTTTCCGGCCACCACGACCCCGCCTTCACCGTCGCGTCGTTCACGACCACGACCACCTCGCGCCCCTCCACCACCCCGATCCCAGTGATCACTCCCGCGCCTGGAGCCTGCCCATCGTACTGGTCGTACGCCACCAACAGGCCAAGCTCCAACCACGGCGTGTCCGGATCGAGCAGCCGCTGAACTCGCTCGCGCGGCGCTAGCTTCCCCTGCTGATGCATCTTGGCGACGCGGGCGCTGCCACCTCCTTCCCGCAGGCGCGTCGCCAGTTGCTGATATTCCTCGGTGAGCGCGCGCAGCCGGCCGGTGGTCGGGCTCATGACTCGAGGTGCGAGGCGGCCCACGATTCTATATAGGAAACGAGATCCGATGTGGGGGTGCCGGGCCCAAAGAGACGCCCGACTCCATGCTGCTGCAGGGCGGCCATATCCTCTGGCGGAATGATCCCGCCGCCGGTGACCAGAACGTCGGGTCTTCCCATCTGCTGGAGCAGCTGGCTGACTCGGGGAAAGAGCGTCATGTGGGCGCCGGAGAGGATGGAGAGCCCGACGACGTCGACGTCCTCCTGCACTGCGGCCGTGGCGATCATCTCTGGGGTCTGATGCAGTCCGGTATACACCACTTCCATGCCGGCGTCTCGGAGCGCAGCGGCAACGACCTTGGCTCCCCGATCGTGCCCATCCAGACCAGGCTTGGCTACGAGTACCCGGATCGGACGCGTGCGAGTCCGCTCCATCAAGCCCCTTTCTGCGACATTGGTCCCACCACCATCTCTCCGGATAAAAGCTGATTCACCAGATCCTCGATCGAGCGCACCCATCTACAGTTCGCGTCTGCCCCGGGGCCTTGTCCCAACAAGACTGCGTCGATCCCTGCGGCGCGGGCGCCGATAACGTCAACCTGGTATAGATCCCCGACGTAGAGCGCTTCGTCCGGTTCCACGCCCAGCCTTTGGAGGGCGGCCTGGAAGATACGCGGATCCGGCTTCTCCACACCCACGAGCGCTGAATCGATGACCACGTCGAAGTAGCGGCGAAGCCCAGCCGCCTCAAGCGCCTGCTCGACTCTGCCATCGCTGTTCGATACCACGCCGAGCCGAATGCCCGCCGCCTGGAGCCGCGCTAGTGCCTCGGCGGACCGCTCTGCGACGGAGGACCAGAGGTGTCGCTCGCGGTGCATCCGCCCCAGACAGTTGCGTACTTCGCCCAAACGATGCGAGGGAACGCCGGCCCGGAGAAAGAGGGTCTCGAGATACATCGCGGCCCGGTCCTGATCGTTGCCGCCGGCCCGCTCCATCGCCTGGGTGGCGTGGGAGACGTGCTGGACCAGGCCGGAGCCGGTGAGAGGAAGGTCGAGGGCCGCACCGACCTCTTCCGCCAGGCGGGCATAGTCGAGAAACACGAGCGTGTTCCCGGCATCGAACAGCACGGCGCGAAGGGGCTTCCCCCGACCGTTGACGATCAACGAAACCGAAGGAGCGCGCCAAGGCCCTCGATTGCATCGCGGGCCTCGGGCTCGTATACCACGTTGACGTCCACTCCCTGCCGGAGCGCCTCTTCGATCGCGTCGTCTATAACGTCGAGCACCGGGACAAGCTCGCCCTCGCCCCGGCATTCCCGCTCGCGGAGGACAAGCCGGCCCGAGTCGCCACAGCGAAAGCCGGGCTCGCTGGCATCTGCGTGCACCAGGAGCGAGCGCACCTGCCCGCGCGAGAGCGCCCGCAGGGTGGGTGTGATTCCATTGATTCCCCAGCCGCTTCCGATCCCCTCCACCATCTGGCGCACCAGGGCTCGCTCGGAGGAGCGCTCGTAGCTTTCCCGCACCGCGAGAGTCGTGGCGTGAACTGCCGCAGGCGTGACCACCTTGGGGTTGAGACGTGCAGTGCCAAAGAGCCGCTCGACCAAATAGGTGTGTAGAAAGGGCGCGACTGCTCCCGCCTCCGGCCCCGGACCCGCCAGCACCACTCCGCGCGCCGGCTGGCGGCGATCGATGGCAAAGAGCTCCCGCGCGATCGCCTCGTAATGCCGCTGCTTCTCCTGGCGAATCCGATTATTGTAAGTGTGCTCGCCCCAGCCGCCTGATCCATTCTGATCGCCATGGAAGCGCTTGCCTCGGGTGCTGTCGGCCCGGAGACCGAACAGCTCGCGCGTATCGAACGCGGTGACCTCGAAGAAGCGGGCGCTGGCTCGATCCAGCACCACCGTCAGCAAGCGCCCGAACTCTTCCTCTACCGACGCTAGCTCACGTACCAGCGGAGTGCCGTCCACCGCGAGTCGCGAGCGGTGCACGGCCGGGAGCGCGACCACTTCAAAGAGTTGAATTCCTTCACAAGCGAAAATCGCAACTCCTTGCGTGGGCGGAAGATTGCTTGGTGACCTGAGAAACTGCTGGATGCGATTGAGATCGCGGAGCACCGCCTCCGACAGGGGGCGTCCGAGCTGGAGACGAGGCAGTCCATTGACGGCTGCCTTTACCCGATTCTTCAGCTTGATCTGGTATTTGCCGCGGGTTCGGTCACGGGGCTCGAGCTTCAGGTAGCAGGTGACTATACGGTGATTGCCGGCCTGAACTCGGGCCAGACGTTGCAGGACGTCCGCGATCGGCGACCGCTGGTTTTCCGCGTCGCTACTTCCCCGCTTTCCCGCTTCTGCCCTTCCCTGGCCATCCATCGACCCTCGAGTCGAGGTCTCGTTGCTTGTATCAGAAGAAAACCGGTTCGCGATAGCTCCCATAAATTTCCTCGAGCACATGCCTGATCTCGTACAGCGTGCAGTAAGCCCGCGCGCAATCGAGCATGGCGGGTATGATGTTTCGGTCCTCGGCCGCAGCGTGGCGCAGAGCGTCCAGTCGCTGGGCTATGAGCGCAGCGTCACGCGACGACCGGAGTTGGTGCATCCGCTCTCGTTGCGTTTGCTCCGCATCGTCGCCCACTTTTAAGATCTCGACCGGTGCTTCGGCTTCCTCCACGAAGTCGTTCACCCCGACGATTGTTCGCCGGCCTTGCTCCACTTCGGCCTGGAAGCGCATCGACGAGTGCGCGATCTGCCGCTGGAACCAGCCCGCCTCGATCGCCTTCACCACGCCACCCTGTGTGTCGATTTCGGCGAACAGTCGTTCCGCCTCCCGTTCCAGCTGGTCGGTCAGCGCCTCCAGGTAGTAGGAGCCGCCGAGCGGGTCGGCGACGTTGGGGATGCCGGTCTCGTAGGCGATGATCTGCTGGGTGCGAAGCGCGATGCGCACCGATTCCTCGGTGGGGAGTGCCAGCGTCTCATCCAGCGCGTTGGTGTGGAGCGATTGCGTGCCGCCGAGGACCGCCGCGAGCGCCTGGTAGGCCACCCGGACCACGTTGTTGTGCGGCTGCTGAGCGGTGAGGGTGACGCCGGCGGTCTGGCAATGAAACCGCATCTTCCAGCTGCGGGGATCCTTGGCGCGGTAGCGCTCGCGCATGTGTCGAGCCCAGATCCGCCGCGCGGCCCGAAGCTTGGCAATCTCCTCGAAGAAGTCGTTGTGGATGTCCCAGAAGAAGGAGAGCCGGGGAGCGAACGCGTCGACGTCGAGCCCTCGAGCCACTCCGTGCTCCACGTAACAGAACCCGTTGGCCAGGGTAAAGGCCAGCTCCTGGGCGGCAGTAGCGCCCGCTTCTCGAATGTGATATCCCGAGATCGAGATGGTGTTCCACCTCGGAGTATGCTCGGCGGCCCACTCGAAAAGGTCGACGATGATCTTGAGCGCCGGCTCCGCCGGAAAGATCCAGGCGTGCTGCGCCATATACTCCTTCAGGATGTCGTTCTGAATTGTGCCCTGAAGGCTGCTGATGGGAACGCCCTGCCGCTCCGCCGCGGCGACGTAGAAGCAGAAGAGCATCGCCGCGGGACCGTTGATGGTCATCGAGGTGGAGACCTGATCGAGAGGAATCCCTTCGAACAAGGTTTCCATGTCGGCGAGACTGGAGATAGCGACTCCGCACTTCCCCACCTCGCCTTCGGAGCGGGGGTGGTCGGAGTCGTAGCCCATCAGCGTGGGGAAGTCGAAGGCGACGGAGAGCCCGGTTTGACCACGCTCCAGGAGAAACTTGTAGCGCGCGTTGGTGTCTTCCGCGGTGCCGAACCCGGCGAACTGGCGCATGGTCCAGAGCCGGCCCCGGTACATGGTCGGATGGATGCCACGGGTATACGGAAAATTGCCCGGGAGGCCGGTCGCGGCGATCACGTCGGAGGGCAGATCCAGGGCGGTATACGCCGCCTCCACGGCTCGCCCTGAGGCGGAAGCCAGATCGACGTCGTCGCGCACCGGCAGGGCGGCGGCACGCGCTCGCCAGGCCACCACTTCGGCCCGGAGCCGCTCCAGCTCGACCTCCTGCTCGGAAAGTCGCCGGGTGGGTTTGCTCCGCCGGTCTTCGCGACGTGCCGTCATATCTTCTCTCCCTGCTTCAATTCTTCGAGCACGTCCAGCGCCAGCTGATAGGGGCTCACCTGTCCTCCCGCGACCTCGTCCAATCTTTCCTTGATCAGCTGCTCCGCGCGGGTCTCCTCCCAGACCCATTTGCGGGTCGCCCGATCGACCACCTCGCGGGTCCGCTCCATCAGCCTGCGACGCCGGCGTAGCTCCAGCTCCCCGCTGGAGGCGAGCCACTCGTGATGCCGGTCCAGCGCAGCGACGAGATCGGGAATGCCCTCACCCTTCGCCGCGCTCGTAAGCAACACTGGTTGTTCCCAGGCGGAAGGTCCGTCGGTCGGTTGCGTGGTCGCGGGTACCTTTCTCGTGGTTTTTCCATCTGACCGCCAGACCGTCTGACCGCCTGACCGCCCGTGATGTGCCGGCATATTCCTGAAGGCGTTGCCCCGCCGAATGCCCAGCGTCACCTCGATCTCCTGACGCAGCTTGTCCGCACCGCTGCGGTCGGCCTTGTTTACCACGAAGATGTCGGCGATCTCCATGATGCCGGACTTGAGCGTCTGGATCCCATCACCCGACTCCGGGACCAGCGCCAGTACCGTTGAGTCGGCCATGCGGGCGACGTCGAGCTCCGACTGTCCCACGCCGACCGTCTCCACCAGGATCCGGTCGAACCCGGCGGCGTCGAGCAGGTCGCACACCTCTCTCGTGGTTGTCGCGAGTCCGCCGAGTGAACCCCGGCTGGCCATGGAGCGGATGTAGACGCCTTGATCGAGGGCGATCGATTCCATGCGGATCCGGTCGCCCAGCAGGGCACCGCCGGTGAACGGACTGGTAGGATCGACGGCAATCACGCCGACCTTGAGCCCCGCCGTGCGGTAGTGGCTCACCAGCCGTTCGACCAGGGTGGACTTGCCGGCACCGGGTGGACCGGTGATGCCGATGCGACGAGCCCGGCCGAGCGAACGGTGGATCTCACCGAGGAGTCGCTCGAAGCCGGGCCGCATGTTTTCGACCACCGAGATCGCCCGGGCCAGTGCGGCGGTTTTGCCAGTCACCAGCTCGGAGATCAGGAGGTCGAGATCCATGGGTGAAAGGTCGCCTATGGCTGAGGGTCAGGCAAGCGGGCGGGAACACTCGGAAAAGGCCATGCAAGCCACTGCAGATTCGATCCGAAACTCCAGCGCGGCTGCTAAATTATCTATCACTGGTGATCAATGACCCCGCCTCGGCGAGCTGCGCTACGTAGTCACCGCCAGATGATGGTCTGGCTTCTGCGCCAGCTCATCGCCATTGCGGTGCTGCCCTTCACCATGGCAGTGCTCATCCCCGCCTGGCTGGCGCGCCGCAACGGTATCATCCCTGGCGTCGGCTCGAGCCTGGTTCAGATCGGCCTCCAGTCGGCCGGAATGGTTCTGCTCACCATTGGCCTGCTGTTATTCGCCGCCAGCCTCCACGGCTTCATTACCGAGGGCCGAGGCACCCTGGCGCCTTGGGACCCACCGCGGGAGCTCGTGACCCGAGGTCCCTACCGGTACGTGCGCAACCCGATGATCTCTGGAGTCGTCCTGGTCCTCTTCGGCGAGGCACTGGTGCTCCTTTCCTTTCCTCATCTTCAGTGGGCGCTGATTTTTCTGGGCATCAATGCCGTCTACATTCCCCTGATCGAGGAGCCACTCCTGGCCCAGCGTTTCGGAGCGGCATACCGGAACTATTGCCGTCACGTTCCCCGGCTCCTGCCCCGCCTGCGCCCCTGGAAGCCGGAGTAACGTCGCCAACCAGAGAAGGGATGATGTCCGAGGCCGCTGCACTCCTGCACGAGCAGGTCGCTTACTACTCCGCGCGAGCCGCCGAATATGACCAGTGGTGGCTGCGACAGGGTCGTTACGACCGAGGCGCCGATCTCAACGCTCGGTGGTTTGCCGATGCGGCGGTCGTCCGCTCGGCGCTGGCCGCATTCCGACCTGCCGGGCGGATTCTGGAGCTGGCGTGCGGCACCGGGATCTGGAGCGAGCAACTGCTTCCCTTCGCCTCACACCTCACTGCCGTGGATGCTTCGCCAGAGGTGCTCGCCATCAACGCGGCACGGCTTCAGTCCCCCCTCGTCCGCTACATCCAGGCCGACATGTTTGAGTGGCAGCCCACTGCGGACGACCGGTACGACACCATCTTTTTTGGCTTCTGGCTCTCCCACGTTCCGCCCGAGCGATTCGCCGCCTTCTGGCAGCTGGTGGGCGGCTGCCTCGCTCCCGGTGGTCGCGTCTTCTTCGTGGATTCCCGGCACGAACAGACCTCCACCGCGGTGGACCATACGCTGCCCGAGCCAACCACGCCCGTACTACGACGACGGCTCAACGATGGGCGGGAGTTTCGGATCTATAAGGTCTTCTATGATCCCGCTCAGCTCACCGAGCGGTTGCATCGCCTGGGTTGGAGAGTCGAGGTCGAGCAGACTGCACACTACTTCATCCACGGTTCCGGATCTTATGGCGGGCACGCCGGATAAGGTCCCAATGACAGCCACGCGCGCCCGGCGGGCTTGAGAATAGTCGTCCAGTCCAGCAGGCTTCTCATGTTCTTCCCAGCCGCCCGACCCGCTTGGGGGATGGGCCACCACGGCGGCGACCTGCTGATCAACGCGGGGAGGCGGCGTGACTTGGATGTGGGCGGCCGGTGCTGCTGTTGTCGTGCTACTTGGCCTCGCGAGCCGGATGGGCGAAAAATCCGGCTCAACCCGACTTAGCTCGAGCAGCGATCCTCCTTCACCGGAGCTGATCGATGCGCTTCTGCGGGCCGGGTACAAGATCGACGCGATCAAAGCATATCGGACGCTGCATCGAGTGGACCTCAAGGCAGCCAAAAACGCGATCGATGCGCGGGCCCGCGAGCTGGGTCACTGACCGGGAGGTGTCGCTGCAGTCCCGTTGTCTAGTCGGGCTCTTGAGCCTTAGTGCACTGGGGTGCAGTGGTGACTCCTTCAGTCCCGCGGCGCTCGATCTGGGCGGGACCTGGATCTTCAACGCCACCGTCGAAGAGACCAACCAGATCTGCAACGTCACCGAGGCGCCCATCACGTTTACTCCCGTGACTGCCGACAGCCTTGTGGGCCAGGGTGGAGTGGGCGGGACCATCCAGTGCAGCAGTGGGGACCGGACCTTCGCAGCTAAGCCTTACCTCGAGCACACTACGGTCTTCCTGACTCGCAGCGGATCAGCCGTTCGGATCGACCGTCACGGCTCCCTCCTCTTTCGAGGCGAAATTCGTTCCTCGACGCGCATGAGCGGAACCACTACCATCGATAGCTTGCCGGGAACCTGGGTCGGTCAACGGCAGTAACCTGACCATTTGACGCGAATGCGCTGATGCAGAAGCTGCTCGGCTTTGTTGGCGCCAGCGTCATCGGCAGCGTCGGCTGGTGGGCCGGCGCCCGCGTCGGAGTGATGACCGGCTTCTTCCTCAGCATGGTCGGCACCGGCGTCGGCCTGTATGCCGGGCGGCGAATCGCCGATCACTGGACCTAGTTTCGGCGGGAAGCGAGCACCCTTTACAGCTTGGGCCGGTAACAGAGAAACACGTTCCCGTTGGCGAAGCTGCGAGTCTTCGTCAGTGACAGAGCCAACGGGCCTGCGATGCCCTCGAACAGCGTTTTACCCTGCCCCAGCACCACCGGATTCATCACGACCTGATATTCGTCGATCAGACCCTCCTTCGTGAGTTGCGCGACGATGCTGCCGCTGCCCAGGATGGCGAGATCCCTGCCAGCCCGCTTGAGCTTTCTCACCTCAGCCGGGAGCTCGCTCTTCACGACCGTCGTATTGCTCCACGACGGCCGGCTCAGGGTCCGGGAGAAGACCATCTTGGGGAGCCGGTTCATTCTCTCGGCCAGAGCTGGATCGTTTCGTGCTGCCTGGGGCGTCGGCCAGTAGCTCGCCATCATCTCATAGGTGATCCTACCCAGCAGCAGCGTGCTGTCGGACTTCGCATTGTCTGCGACGAACGCGTCGTACTCCGGATCGGAATTCCTCTTGGCCCAGCCGAGGTCTCCGTTTGGGCCGGAGAAGTAGCCATCGAGCGTCACGTTGGTAAAAGCGACGAGGCCCACAGTACGTCCTCCAATCAAGTGTTACGCAGCAGGGTGGTTGCCGAGGTATAGGAGTGAGCCGGGCGTGGTCAACAGTTCGCCTGTCTCCAGCAAGGTCTTCAACCCCGACAGCACCATCGGCCATCCACCATAGAGCTCGTCGTTGGCGCCCTCGCGCAGCTGGTCGTGGATCACAGTGAGGCGGCAGGAGTCGCCTATCGGCTCGATCTCCCAGGTCACTCTCGAAGTGCCCTCCCGCTTCACGTCGTCACTCCAAAGCGCCCGGAAGCTCTGCACCAGCCTACGTGGGGGGTCGACTTCCAAATTCTCGCCCTCGACGATCGGCATGTTCGGCGCGATCGTCACATCGGTTGCACGACCGATATACGACGAGCCGGGCTTCCAGTCGGAATAGACGCCGACGCCGAAGGTGTACTTGCGGCGCATCTCCGGATCGGTGATCGCCTGCCACAGGCGTTCGGATGTGGTTTTGATGTAGATCTCGAAGACCTTCTCCATCGGCGTCTCCTCCAAAGTCCGTTTGAGATTGCTCAGCGTTGCAGCCCAAGGTTCGGCGTACTTGCTTACCCATCGGTCGTGCACTCGCCGAATGGGGACCGCATTGAGGTAGTGCAGCTTCTCTCGCCCTCGGCGCCGGGTAACGACAAGGCCAGCCTCTTCCAGCACGCGCAGGTGCTTCATGACGCCGAAGCGCGTCATCGGAAGCCGTCGCTCTAATGCACTCAGGGTCTGACCGTCCTCCTTGTACAACTCATCCAGCAGCCTGCGCCGAGTAGGATCAGCCAGGGCACGGAACACAGCGTCCATAGCCGTTAATATGTGACCTTTTGGTCACCTGTCAATCCCGAGCATCCGGTGGATCAGCTTGTACCGGCCGCGGCGTCTCTAAGAGGGATCCATATTTGGAAGCTCTCTAACTAGGGCTCCGGAAATCTCAGGAGCTGCACCCGAGGTCGCTCCATGTTCCTCCTGCTGATTCTCCTTACTGCTACCCCATGCCGGTCTCCAACTGCTGCTTGCACCTGCGTTCCAGCCGGCCAGCCGCACACTGCTTCGGAGGCACGCGCTGCTATAGCCGGAAGAGAAGTCCTCTTCTCCGGTCTCGTGGTGTCTACCTCGTTCCGGCACGACTCGATTCGGGTGCAGAGTACCCGAGGTGAGTCGATCTGGTGGCGCTCGCGGACCGTGATTGCGACAATGATTCCTGAGGAGATCTGGAAGGGCAAACTCACCGACACGGTATTGGTTGAGACCGACGCCCAAACCACCGCCTGTGGCGCCGACCTCACTCCCGGTTACCGCTACCTGATCGATGCGAGCCGACAGGGAAACGCCAGCTTCTTCACCGATAAGTGCCGTTGGACCCGGCCGCAATCAGCGACCGATTCGCTTCAGTTGCTGCTGCGTCAAGCGAGGCCTCCCTCCATTCGGCGGGGACCACCCCAGCTCCCGCTCCCCGCCTCCGACGAAGATCCGACCCGATTCGAAGCCGAGATTCGGGCCTTCGAAGCTCAGGACCGTGCGAGTCCGCCGCCCGTCGGCGGTATCGTCTTCGTCGGCAGCTCCTCCATCAAGAATTGGACGGACGTGACATCAGATTTCCCGTCCCTTCCCGTTCTCAACCGCGGATTCGGTGGCTCGACTCTGGCCGACGTTCTCTACTACGCCGATCGTGTCGTGCTCCGCTATCGCCCCCGCCTGGTCGTGCTCTACGCCGGCGATAACGACCTGGCGATAGGTCGCGCGCCTGATCGGGTCGTGAGCGATTTTCGACTATTCATGAAGCAGCTCAGGTCTCGACTGCCAGAGACCCGCGTCGTGTACGTGTCGATCAAACCGAGTCCGTCGCGCCGGGCGTACCTCCAGGCGGCCAGGGAAACCAACGGGCGAATCAGGGCCGAGATCGCCCGGGACAGCCTGGCTACCTACATCGATGTCTTCACTCCCATGCTCGGCCCTGAGGGCCAGCCTCGGCCGGAATTATTCGGCTCCGATAGCCTCCACATGACCCGGGCCGGTTATCAGCTATGGCGAAGCCTGCTGGAACCGGTGGTGCACTGAGCGTGAAGCCGCGCCGGTGCCATCGCAGGCCTCTCGCATTCTTCTCGCTGGTCTTCATCCTCTCCATTCCATTCTGGATCATCGGCCAGGCTTCGCCGGCCGAGCTCTTACCGGCGTTGCCGGTGGGAGCACTGATGCTGCTCACTCCCGTGATCGCCGCGTCGATCCTGGTGTACAGGAGGAAGGAGCCGCTGGCGTGCGGGCCCTGCTGCAGCGAGCCTTCGACTTTATACGGATCCCACCGCTGTGGTACGTCCCTCTCATCCTCCTGATGCCCTGCCTGACAGTCGTCTCCTACGGACTGATGCGGCTGATGCGCGCTCCACTCCCACATCCGGAGATTCCGCTGCTCCTCGGACTGGCACTGTGGCCGGCCCTTGTTGCCGGCGCCATGGCCGAGGAGCTGGGCTGGTCGGGATATGCCATCGACCCACTGCAGGGGAGCGCTGGGGAGCCCTCCCGGCCGCTATTGTTGTCGGAATCGTCTGGGCCGTCTGGCACATCATCCCGCTCCTTCAGGCGCACCGGACGGCGGGATGGATCGCCTGGTGGGGTCTGGGCACGGTCGGTTCCAGAGTGGTGATCGTCTGGCTCTACAACAACACTGGGAGGAGCGTTTTTGCCGCCAGTCTCTACCACGGAACGCTCAATCTCTGCTGGCAACTATTCCCCAACCGCGGCTCCCACTACGACCCGCGGATCACGTCGCTCCTGATCATCTCCGTGGCCACGATCGTTACAATCCTTTCTCACTTGTGCTGCCGACGGTCGGGGTTACGCTGAAAGCATGGCTCAGACCACGGTAACGACTCACCCACCACCGACACGCGAGCAGCCGGGCCCCGCCCCGGCCGGCAGCCCTGGGCCGGCCAATCTCCCGGTAGCTGAGCCTGGCCGGACCCGGATTCTGGTGCTCGGTGGCGGATTCGGAGGGGTGACCGCGGTGAGAGAGCTCGAGCGGCTTTGTAGCGGACGAGCGGACGTCGAGCTTACGCTGATAAGTCGCGACAATTTCTTCGTGCTCACGCCGCTGCTGTTCGAGGCCTGCTCCGGGCGATTGGAGCTCCGGCATTGTGCCCAACCCATTCGCCCTGTCCTGCGCCGGGCCCGGTTCCTCGAGGCTCTGGTCGAGCGGGTGGACGTGGAACGCAGAATCGTCCGGGCTGCCGCCTCCGATGGTAGCCCGTATGAGCTGCCTTACGACCAGCTGGTGGTAGCGCTCGGAGCGGCGACCAACGAGAGGCTGATTCCGGGATCGCCCATCGCGTTCACCTTCAAGAGCATGGCCGATGCGCTCCTGCTCCGCAATCACGTCATCGAGCAGTTTGAGCGCGCCGATGCAACGTCGGACCCGAAGTTCCGCCAGCGATGTCTCACCTTCGTTGTGATCGGGGGCGGCCTGGTCGGCATCGAGCTGCTCGGCGAGCTGACCGCCTTCGCCGACGATGTGCTGCGCTACTATCCACGCATCCGCCGGGACGAGCTCCGATTCCACCTGTTCGAGGCGGGACCCCGTACCCTGCCCGAAGTCGATCCCAGGCTCGCGAGCGTGGCCGCGCGGGTGCTCGAGCGACGCGGGGCCGACGTCCGCGTCTCCACCCCAGTGCGCTCGATCGAGCCCGGCAGGGTCCACCTGGCCGACACAACGATCGAGGCAGGCACCGTGGTTCTCGCGGCTGGTATCGTGCCGAGCGCCGCGAGCAGCGGAATTCCGGTGGCCCACGACGAGCGCGGCCGGATCGCGGTGGATGCGACGATGAGAAGTCGCAGTCACCCGGAGATCTGGGCCCTGGGCGACTGCGCCGCGATTCCGGCGCCGGACGGCCGCTTCTACCCGGCGCTCGCGCAGCACGCGGTCCGCGAAGCCAAGCAGTTGGCGCGAAATCTCGCTGCCGTCCTGAAAGGCCGACCACCGCAACCCTTCGTCTTCCGCTCGCTCGGAACCATGGCGGCGCTGGGCCACACCCGGGCCGTGGCGCAGGTGTTTGGTGTCCGCCTCACCGGTTTCCCCGCCTGGTGGCTCCGGCGCACATACTACCTGCTCCAGATGCCGCGCTGGGATCGCCGGCTCCGGATCGTGCTCGACTGGACGGTAGCGCTGTTCTTTCGGCCGGACATCACCAAGGTCGACATCAGCACCTGACAGGAGGCCAGATGCCGCTCCAGCGGGATGACGACGCTTTCGACGAGCGACAGGCGTGCTACTCCTACGAGATGATCGCCACGATTCACCAGGCGCTCACCGCAGCCGGCTTGCCGCCCGACCAGGCCCGCCAGCTCACCGGCGACGTCGCCTTTGCCCTGGCCGCGCAGCTGGACGGCATCACGCCGATGGAATATGACGGGCAACGGATCCGTCCGGTGCTCACGTTCGCCCCGGATACGGCACCCGAGAGAGAGTCCCACGAGGAGCCGACACTGCTCTACAGCGGTACCGGGTCGGCGCTCCACGAATACGTCTACGGCAATCTGGACGAGATCGCACCAGAGTCCGATGCGGGTTGACCCAGTCGTCCCCGTAGCTCTGGCATGGAGCGGAGGCAAGGACAGCAGTCTCGCCCTTGACGCCCTCCGCGCCGATCCGGCAGTCGAAGTCGTCGCCCTCGTCACCACGATCACCCGCGACTTCGACCGCATCAGCATGCACGGCGTTCGACGCTCGGTGCTCGCCGCCCAGGTCGCGGCACTCGATCTGCCGCTGGTGGTAGCGGCGATCCCCGCAGCCGCCAGCAATGTGATCTACGAGGAAGCCCTGGCGACAGCGCTCGCAGAATTGCGCTGTAGGCACCCCGATCTTCGTCATCTCGCGTTCGGGGATCTCTTCCTCGAGGAGGTGCGAGCCTACCGCGAACGCATCCTGCCGCCGCTCGGCTGGACGCCACTCTTCCCGCTCTGGGGACGGGAGACGGCAGCGTTGGCGCGCCACTTCGTAGCCTCCGGGTTCCGCGCCATACTGACCTGCGTCGACACCGAACAGCTCGGCGCCGAGTTTGCCGGACGAGAGTTCGACGGGGCGCTGCTGGCGGAGCTGCCGGCGACGGTAGATCCCTGCGGTGAGCGCGGGGAGTTCCATACCTGCGTCTATGCCGGCCCGATCTTCCGGCAACCGCTGGTGGTTCAGATAGGCGACCGAGTCCTGCGCGATGCGCGATTCGAGTATTGCGACGTCAAGTTGATAGAGACCGAGACTCGGAGAGTTCTTTCACTAAGCCATGAGCCCTGAAGCGCTCGAATTCGTTGAGCGAGTGCGTGACGTTCTCGTGCGCACAGCGTTGCAGGCCCACGAGGATGCAGCCGTGAGGGGCCTCTCCGCCGAGGAGGCGTGGAGGTAGCCGTGGCCGCGATGCGGCGGCTCGAGCTCCACGACCCTTCCTCCCTTCCCGCTGCTACTTAGCCTCGATCCAGGTAGCCCGGTGATAGGTCTTCGTGTCGTAGAGGTCGGGCTGGAGCTTCACGTCGGCCCGGATGTCCCGGTAGTCCTCCCGCTGGAATTCCTTCCCGTTCACCTTGATCACGCACCGCGGCGCGACCCACGCCTTGGCGAGAGGCTGATAGTTCTCGAAGGTGATGTCGAGGATGTTCGGCGGACCGGACGGATTCTTCTGACTCTTGTGCGGCTCGATCAAGCGAACGAAGAGGAGCCGCTTCTGCTCGATCCAGAACTGGTTGGTCGTCGTGTCGCCTTTATCGGCCCCGACGACCCACACCTTGGTGCCGTTCCAGCTGTCCTCCCGAATCTTGCTCAGGTCCACCGACTGCTTCTTGAGCTGCGCGATGGTCGTCTCCGGCGACTGGCCGTAGACGTCGAACCCGAGCGTCATCAGGAGGTTCCGATCTTCGCGGGCCGAGACCCGCTTGCCGCCCTGGAAGACGAAGGCCGAGTCGCCCACGTACATGAATGCGTTCATGCTGTCCAGCGGCGCGATGTCGATCCGGAGCTTGCCAGGGATCTCTCCCGCCTCGTACCAGGTCTCGGGAGGCTTGTCGGGAAAGGTCGTCGTCTGCACGAACGTCAGGTTGTGGTACCACTTCCCGGCGTACATGTCGTGCATCTGGCGCACCAATTCTTCGCCGGATCGAGGCGCTGAATGAGGACCGATCAGCAGGACGGGGATTAACAGGGCAAACGATAGCACGCAGCCTCCAAGGATTGAGTCGGAATGAAGCCAACGGCCGCTCTACGCCCAGTGTGGGCTCCAGGTTTCGTCCGCCGGCAGCCGGCATCGATAAACTCGGAAGCACAGCAAAAGCTTGAACCACAGAGGA
>JBKPAO010000100.1:0-16451 GCA_046726475.1 Gemmatimonadota bacterium
CTCACCCGATCCTCTCGGACGCTCGGGTGCGCAGAGCCCTTACGCTGGCTCTCGACCGTCGGGCTTTGGTTCGCGTCGTATTCGGGTCGTACGGAGAAGTACCCTACGGGCCGGTCTCTCCCCTGCTCTGGATCCGTCACGGGGCCCCCAAGCCGGAGGGGCAAAACCTGGCCGAGTCGCGTCGCCTCCTGGCCGCCGCAGGGTGGGCTGACAACGATCACGATGGCACTCTCGACCGGGGCGGCCGCCCGCTTGCGCTTGGGCTTTCCCTACCCAACACCAGTGCCGTTCGCCGCCAGTTGGCTCTCCTTGCCCAGGAACAACTGCGGCAGATCGGAGTCCGGATCGAGCTCAACCAACTGGAGTTCCCCGTCTGGATCGAGCGCAGGACGGCTGGAAAGTTCGACATCGATTTTGCGTCGACCAGCCAGGACCCTTCTCCATCGGGGCTGAGCCAGGGGTGGACCTGCACCGGCGGTACCAACGTGGCGAAGTATTGCGATCCCCGGGTGGACTCTCTGATCGAGCGTGCGGTGCTCACCCGGAACGAGCCGGCGGAGGCGTGGCGGGCAGTCCTGCGGCAAATCGAGGCTGACGCGCCGGCGATCTTTCTCTATGCCCCCACCTACGTCTACGCCGTCCGGCGCCGGTTTCGCGACGTGACCATTACACCGGCCTCGTCCTGGCAACTCTTGCGGGAATGGTCGGCGGGACGATGAGCGTTTGGCTGTTCCGCCGGGTGGTCCAGGCGGTGACAGCCTTCGCTGTGGCGGTGGCGCTGCTCTTTTTCCTGATGCGAGCCGCTCCAGGAGATCCCCTCTCACGGCTGAGTGAGAACCGCCCCCTCGCTCCGTCGGAGATCGCCGTCCTCAAGGCTCGGTACGGCCTGGATCAGCCAGTCGGCACGCAGTTCATCTCCTTCATTCGAGGCCTGGTCCACGGGGATCTCGGCGTCTCGATCGAGTACGGCCGTCCGGTCACGGGACTGCTCGCGGAGCGCCTGCCGGCCACGTTGCTCCTGGGCGGCAGTGTTCTTCTGCTCAATTTCACTCTCGGTCTGTGGCTGGGCGTTCGGCAGGCGGTGCGGTACGGCAGGCGGGAGGACCGTTGGCTCACCACCGTCTCCCTGGCCGGTTATGCAATGCCGTCGTTCTGGTTGGGTCTGGTCCTCGCCTGGCTGGTGGGAATCAAATGGCGGCTCCTGCCTGCCGCCGGCATGGAGGATCCGCTGCTGGGCGGCGATGCGGCACTGGCGGTCCGCGCCACCGACGTGATTCGCCACCTGATCTTGCCCTCACTGACCCTGTCGGCGGTGAGCATCGCGGCGACCATGCGATACCAGCGTGCCGCCATGCTGGATGTGCTCCGGATGCCATTTATCGTCACTGCCCGCGCCAAGGGCTTGTCGGAGCGCGACGTGACCTGGCATCACGCCTGGCGCAACGCTCTCTTCCCCGTGATCACGCTCTTCGGTCTGTGGCTCCCGATCCTGGTGACCGGCTCCGTGTTTGTTGAAGCGGTCTTCGCCTGGCCGGGATTGGGATCATTGGCGGCTTCCGCTGTCGGCGGGCGCGACTATCCGTTGCTGATGGGGGCCTCGGTGCTAGTCGCCGCGCTCGTAGTCGCGGGTGGGTTGCTCACCGACGTCGCGTATGCGCTCCTGGATCCCCGCGTCCGACTGGCGTGAATTCCAGCGTCGCTCTCCACGATGTCTGGAGCAACCCACGGGGTCGGATCGGCGCAATTGTATTGCTCCTCCTGGCGGCTGCCGCGATCGTCGGGCCCGCATTCCTGCCCGATCCTCTGGCGCAGCCGGACATTCTGGGCGGAAGCTTGCCCCCTGGTCTCGGGCATCCGTTCGGCACCGATCAACTGAGCCGCGACGTCCTCGCCCGGGTGGTAGCGGGAGCTCGCATTTCCCTCAGTGTTGCATTGCTGGCCGTGGCCTTGTCCGCGACGATCGGTGCGGCGGTCGGTCTGATCGCCGGCTATTGGGGAGGGATGGTAGATGCCGCGCTCATGCGATTCGTAGATGGCGCGCTGGCGATCCCGCGGTTGTTCATTCTGCTCCTGACGCTGGCGGTGTGGGAACGAATCCCGATTGCAGCGCTGGTGCTTCTGATCGGTGCCAGTGGATGGTTCGGCACCAGCCGGCTGGTTCGAGGGGAAGTGCTCCGACTTCGCGAGGAGAGCTACGTTCGCGCTGCCGAAGCGCTGGGAGCGCGCCGGCGTCACATTATCTTCCGGCATCTGCTCCCAAACGCTCTTGGCCCCCTACTGGTCGCGTCGACGCTCGGTGTCGGTGACGTCATTCTTCTCGAAGCGGGGCTCTCCTTTTTGGGACTTGGCGTCCAACCGCCGACACCATCGTGGGGTGGCATGATCCTCGATTCCAAAGAGGTGCTGGTAAGCGCGCCATGGACCGGCGTTTTCCCCGGGCTGGCTATCCTCATCACCGTTCTGTCGGTCAACCTGTTCGGCGAGGCTTTGCGAGATGCCCTCGACCCCCGCCGCGCATGACGCCGGTTCTCGAGGTTCAGAACCTCCGCGTCTCCTTTCCGGCGGGTGATCGCAATCGGTTCTATCCGGTTGACGGGGTGAGCTTCTGGCTGAATCGAGGCGAGACCCTGGCGTTGGTAGGGGAATCCGGTTGCGGTAAGAGTTTGACGAGTCTCGCGCTCTTACAATTGATCCCTGCCCCGGGACGAATCGAAGACGGCAGTGTCATCCGATTGGGCGAGACGGACGTGCTCTCCCTGAGAGGCGAGGCGCTGAGACAAATACGAGGGCGTCGAATCGGGATGGTGTTTCAGGACCCGATGACCAGCCTCAATCCGGTCTTCACGGTGGGCGATCAGATCGTAGAAGGAATTCTGGCTCACTTCAAGATGCCTCGGGCCAAGGCCCGCGAGCGCGCCCTGCAGTTGTTGCAGGAGGTTGGCATTCCCGATCCTGGCGAGCGGCTTCGGGCGTATCCTCATCAACTCAGCGGCGGGATGCGTCAGCGCGTCATGATTGCCATCGCTCTGTCGGCGGAGCCCGAAATCCTGGTCGCGGATGAACCGACCACGGCGCTCGATGTCACCGTGCAAGCGCAGATCCTCGAGGTGCTCGATCGGTTGCGCGCCAGCCACGGCATGGCAGTGCTACTCATCACTCACGATCTAGGGATCGTTGCGGGAAGGGCAGACCGGGTGGCGGTGATGTATGCCGGCCAGATCGTCGAGGAGACCCAAACGTCCCGGCTGTTCGCGAATCCCTCTCACCCGTACACCCAGGGCCTATTTGCGTCGGTTCCCCGTCTCACTGGTCCACTTCAGCGACTGAGCCCGATCCGGGGAAGCGTCCCGCCGGCGACGGCCTGGCCTAGTGGCTGCCGCTTTCGCCCGCGTTGCCCCAAGGCATTCGAGAAGAGTGAGCTGGAACCTCCTCTGCTTCCGGTGGAGCCTGATCATCGGATGCGCTGCTGGCTGGCGGAACGGCCATGAACTGTAACCACGGATGAGTTCGCTGCTGGAGGTGCGGGACCTCGTGAAGTACTACCACGCCGGCGGCCTCTTTGGCCGCTCGGCACCGCCGGTGCGAGCAGTCGACGGTGTGTCGTTCGATGTGGAGATGGGAGAGACGCTGGCACTGGTAGGAGAGTCAGGCTGCGGCAAGTCCTCGGTGGGACGCACCATCCTTCGACTTCAGGAGCCCACTCGCGGCCGCGCGACCTTCGATGGGGTAGACATCTTCTCGCTGGACCGCGACGCGCTGCGCCAGCTACGGCGACGCATCCAGATCGTTTTCCAGGACCCCTACAGCTCGCTCAATCCGAGGATGACGGTCGGCTCGGCCATCGCCGAAGGGATCGAAATTCACCGACTGGCGCCAAAAGCCGAGATCCCTCAGCGAGTTGCCGCGCTGTTGGAGGAGGTCGGTCTCGATCCGGGATACGCCCGCCGCTATCCACACGAGTTCTCCGGGGGCCAGCGGCAGCGAATCGGCATCGCTCGAGCACTCGGAGTGCAACCGGCATTCATCGTCTGCGACGAGCCGGTTTCCGCCCTCGACGTTTCGGTGCAGGCCCAGGTGCTGAACCTGCTGGCTGATCTGCAGCAGCAGCGCGGACTTTCGTATCTGTTCATCGCTCACGATCTGGCCGTCGTTCGGCAGATTGCTCACCGCATCGCGGTGATGTATCTGGGCCGTATCGTCGAACAAGGCCCGACCGACCAGGTGCTGTCCGAACCGCGCCATCCATACACCGTGGCTCTCCTCTCCGCCGTCCCGGAGCCGGACCCCGCGGTGCGGCGGAATCGTATCGTGCTGCGGGGAGATCTTCCCAGTCCTTCCAATCCGCCACCGGGGTGTCCGTTTCACACCCGATGCTTTCATCCCCTCAAGAACGAGCGCTGCCGCGTCGAGGTCCCCGTTCTGCGTCCGGTTAAGCTCACCATGGCCGCCTGCCATTACGCCGAGAGCACACCTCACCCCTCGGAGCTCGACCCAGCCCCGGTGCCGTGACTACGGTCACGGCCCCCTCCCCTTGAGTTGTCCGATGTTCTCAGCGCTGAGCAACGAGAATCACGACCCGCATTGGGGGGCATATGGCTGACAAGAGAGACATGGCCACTGAGGGTTTGAAGGATCGCATCAAAGGCGCAGCCAAGCAGGCTGAAGGCCGAGTGCGCAGCACAGTAGGAAGCGCTACCGGCGACACCGGAGAGGACCTCAAGGGCAAGGCCCAGGAGATCAAGGGCAAAGTCCAGCAGGAGGTTGGGAAAGCAAAACAAAACGCCGACCCCGATCCCGGGGTCGACGACGAATAGTACAGGATAGGATAGGAGTGGGATTGGAACGGCGGGACTGGCAGCTACCCAGCCCCGCCGTTCGCGTTCAGCTGGCGCGCGCCGAGATGGCGAGCTCCGAACGAAGCCGCTTCAAGGCCTGGCTCCGAATCTGGGACACCCGCGATTCACTGACCTGCAACACCTCGCCTACCTGACGCAGATTCAATTCTTCGTAGTAGTACAATGCGAGCACTCGCCGCTGCTGTTCCGGAAGCCGTGAAATCAGATTTCGTAGGTGCGCGACGTGCTCGGAATCCATCAGCTTTTGCGTCGGTAAGGTCACCGTAGGATCAGCGTGGCTCTCGGCGTCTCTGGAAAAGCGTCGCCCATGTGACGGGCGGGGAGCATCCGCCTCGGCGTAAATGCCGACGGCGTCCTTCCATTTCCAGAAGGTGCTCAAGTCAATTCCCAGATGGTCGGCCACTTCCTTCGGGGTGGGCGCACGGCCCAGGCGAGCCTCCAGAGCGGTGGCAACGCCCTCGATTCTCCTTCGCTTTGCGCGAACTGAGCGTGGAGTGGCGTCACGGCTGCGAAGATCATCGAGAATCGCCCCGCGAATGCGAAGCACTGCGTAGGTGCTGAAGGCGAGTCCGCGGCTCAGATCGAAGCTGTCCAGCGCCTTCATCAGGCCGAGAGCGCCCGCGCTGACCAGCTCCCCTAATTCAACTGAAGGAATCCGGCGGGCAACGTCGCGGGCAACGTGATGGACCAGGCCAAGGTGGCGGACCAGCAGTTGGGCACGGGCATCGGGGTCACCCTCGGTGCGGTACCGCGCCCATAGTGCTTCGGTCCGATCTTCGGTCGCGACCGGGCTCGCGGTCATGGCCGGTTCCCCCGGCACGCAGGAGTCACTAGCATCGGAACGTCCATATGCAGAGTGTTGTCGAGGCGAGCGTACCGGTGGCGGCGATCGATTGCCGGCCGGCCGCAGCTGTCTGAGCCGGGTGGTGGCAACGCCTGTACCACACAGTGCGGAGGAGTGCAGTGGCGGCACTGCAAGCAGCTGCAGTCCAGCGGCAAGCACTTACATTTTAGGTAGTTACGAGCGGGCGTCTGGACTCGGACAAGACGACTGCTGCGACACCTATGACAGCGGGAGGCGTTTTCAGGAGAGCAGATTTGCGGTTGAAACGGGCAAGGTCCCCGGGCAACTTGCAGGATCTAGAGCGTCAGCTCTTTGCTGCGCTCATCAGCTACGAAGACCAGCGCTTTGCCGCGGTCTACAACAGCAGCCAGCGCGCGGTGGACCTCCGGCGCCAGCACCGTCCCGATCAGACCCCGCATGCGTTCTACGGCGAGCTCCGGAGTCAACTGCTCCCGATACGGCCTGGCACTCGCCAGAGCATCGTACATTTCGGCAGCCCCGATGAGACGCGCTCCCCAGGGAATCGTTTCGCCCGCAAGCCCATCGGGATATCCCTTGCCGTCCCAGCGCTCGTGGTGGCCGCGAACAAAGGCGCCGACGCCGCTCAGGTGGGGTAAGGGCGCCAGAATCAGCGAGCCGACGATCACGTGGCGCTTTATCTGCTCGAACTCTTCAGCAGTGAGGGGGCCTTCCTTCGAGAGTAGACCCTCGGGCACGGAGATCATGCCGATGTCGTGCAACAAGCCGGCCTGGCGAACCTGCTCGATCTCCTCATCGGTCCGCCCCGTCTCGGCGGCAATGGAAGCGGCCAGTTGTGCCACTCGCAGCGAGTGGCCGGCGAACCAAGGGTCGCGAGCCTCGATCACTGCCACCAACGCCTGCAGCGTTGCGACCGAGAGACCTTTGACGTTCGCCCGCTCGCGGGCCAGCTCGGCGCCCAGGTTCACCACCTCTTCCTTGAGCAGCCGAATCATGCTTCGCTCGCGGATCAGTTCGGCCCGTCGCCGAAGCGCCCTCTGCATCGCAGCTTCGAGCCGGTCGGGGTCGAGCGGCTTGGCCAGGTAGTCGACTGCGCCGTACTGGAGGTAATGTACCGCCTCTTGGATTGCGGCGGTCGCGCTGGAAACGATAACGGCGAGGTTGGCGTCCCGCTCCAGCGCTCGAGACAGGAGCTCTCCCGAGCGAGTCCCAAACAGTCGAGCATCGGCGAGCATGCAGCCGATCTTCTGACGGCTGAGGATACCCAGGGCTTCCTCGCCCGAGCCGGCGGTCAATACCTCGTACCCACGGTGCGTCAGATGAGACTCGATGGTTTCCCGAACAGCAGGCTCCGCATCGACCACCAGAACACGATCGGGCGCTTTCACCGTCAGCATGAGTCTCCCTGAGTCCTGTCTGTCAAGAAGGAACCATTTGTGGGTGGGAGGAGCTCACAGGACCAACATCGAAGGATCGGTGGGCGGGGACATTTCTTGAGTGCGTGGCACGTCTGGAGTAATGGCCGCATTATCGGGCTGGTCTCTCGTGTCCGGGCAGATTACAATCTTCAAAGTTGACACGAGACGCGGCCGAGATGCAGCTAGACGGTAAAGAATCGGTTACGGGCAACCGAAAACTGACCGAGAAGTCATCCTTGAAAGGTCGAACGTGCGGCATCCCGATGAGTCCCAAAACACCGGTAGCGTCGAGCCGGGCCGGCTTCAGCTGATTCTGCTGCGCCTGGGCCACCGGTACTACGACATCCCACCCGCGTCCGACCATATCGCCACGTCCGTCTGGGCCGATTTAACCGATTCCGAAGAGCGTTCGTCAGTCCTTTCCTGACCACGGTGCTGCATGGAGCGCCAGCTCATTTCGAGTGGAACCCCGTGGGAGCCTGTCATCGGCTACTCCCGGGCAGTTCGCACCGGTCAATGGGTACACGTCTCCGGCACTACCGCGACGGGGGCCGACGGAAAGATCGTCGGCCCTGGTGATCCCTACGCCCAAACCGTCCAGATCCTCCGCAATATCGATCGGGCCCTGAACGCGGCCGGATCGTCGCTCGCCGATGTCGTCCGAACCCGGATGTACGTCGTCAATATGGATCACTGGCAAGAGATCGGCCGGGCGCATGGCGAGTTCTTTCGCGATGTTCGGCCCGCGGCGACGATGATCGAGGTCCGCCGATTGATCGCGCCCGAAATGTTGGTGGAGATCGAAGCCGAGGCGGTGTTGCGGTGAGCGCAAATCAGCGATTCACTCAGATCGATGCCTTTACCGATCGGCCGTTCGCCGGCAATCCGGCGGCCGTGTGTGTGCTCGCGGGCGCTCGGGAGGCGAGCTGGATGCAGCAGGTAGCCCAGGAAATGAATCTGGCGGAGACGGCCTTTCTGGTGCGCCGGGGCGGAGACTTCGATCTCCGCTGGTTTACACCGACAGTCGAGGTAGACCTCTGCGGCCACGCCACACTCGCCAGTGCGCACGTGCTCTGGGAAGAAGGCTGGCTGAAACCGGAGGCCGTCGCCCGTTTCCATACCCGCAGCGGCGAGCTCTCGGCAACGCGCCTAGGAGGCTTGATCTGGCTCGATTTTCCGGCCACCCCGGCGGAGCCGGTGGAAGCTCCGCCCGAGCTCAGCCAGGGATTGGGGGCTCGGCTGCGGTTCGTGGGCCGCACGCCTTTCGACTTCCTGGTGGAGCTGGAATCGGAGAGTGCGGTCCGGTCACTGGCACCGGACATGACGATGCTGGCCCGTCTCGGTGCTCGTGGGGTGATTGTTACGGCGGGGTCTGAAGACGGGTCGTGCGACTTTATCTCACGCTTTTTTGCCCCAGGTGTAGGCATACCAGAAGACCCGGTTACCGGCTCGGCGCATTGCGCGTTGGGACCGTTCTGGTCCGCTCGATTGGGGAAGCGCGAGCTGGTGGGGTATCAGGCTTCAGCGCGGGGCGGTACAGTGCGGGTCCGCCTGGAAGGAAGTCGAGCGCATTTAGGCGGGGAGGCGGTCACCGTTCTCCGGGGAGAGCTGCTGCACTGACCCAACCGGCGATCGACCCGGTACGAGCGTTCGGGATCCTCGACCTCAGGGTCGGCCGGATCGTGCGCGCCGAGCCGAACGAGCGCGCGCGCAAGCCTTCTTATAAGCTCTGGATCGATTTTGGGAGCCTGGGCGAGAGAACGTCCAGCGCCCAGCTCCGACCGTTATACCAACAGGAGGAGCTCGTCGGACGTTTGGTGATCGCGGCGGTGAACCTCGGCTCGCGGAACATCGCCGGGTTTTCATCCGAAGTTCTGGTCCTGGGTCTTCCCAATGAGGAAGGCCAGGTCGTTCTGTTAACCCCAGAGCGTGACGTTCCACTGGGTGGACGGGTCTACTGAGATTGGTTCTCGGTTCGCTCTGAATCGGGTAGCTCGGGCCGGACCACCAGTCCCGTTACCGCTCCATCCTTTGCCAGACTCCATTCGATGAGCATCCGGTGGCGGGATTTCTCGAATGAGGCGCTCCGGCTGTAGACTCTGAACGGCTCGGCATCCTGCACCTTCTCGGCGACCTTTCCTCGCTCGACTCCTAGATTCTTCAGTGCCCTGCCGGCGAAGCTGGCGAGATCGGCAACGCTGCCGAACGTTTGCCGCATCTCCGGCGAGAACCGATCCCAGAGTTTGCTGTATTCACTTTCGTAAAGCCACGCTGTGTAGGTTCGACCCTCTTTAATCGGGTTGCTGTCGCGTCGATCGCCGTGGGGAGCGCAGGCGAGGGTGAGTGCCGTTATGAGTAGTACCGACCTCCGTGCATCCATTGCGTGTCCTCAGTATTCTTCGCCCCGGACTGGTCTCTGGAGACATCATGCGAGTGTACATATCGGTTGACATGGAGGGGGTCGCCGGGGTAGTGCACGAAGATCAGACCGACCCGATCCAGCCGCAACATGCCGGAGAGTATAACAGGTTTCGACGTCTGATGACCAACGAGGCCAACGCTGCCATCGCGGGAGCGCTCGAGGTAGGAGCCACGAAAATCCTGGTAAACGACAGCCACTGGCTGATGCGCAACCTGTTGATCGAGGAGCTTCATCCCACGGCGGAACTGCTGAGTGGCGGCCCCAAGCGTCTATCAATGGTGGAGGGCATCGACGGCGGCTTCGATGCAGCGATGTTCATCGGGTATCACGCCCGCGCGGGTACTCAGCACGCGACGATCGATCATACCTATACCAGCCGCGTGTACGAGGTCCGGATCAATGGAGAGCCAGTTGGAGAGTTGGCGTTGAACGCCGCGATGGCCGGGGTTCATGGCGTCCCAGTCAGCCTGGTGAGCGGTGATCAATCCCTGGCAGCCGAGACACGGGCTCTCCTCGGTCAGTCGGTCGAGACCGTAGTGGTCAAAGAGTCGGTCGGCCGGTTCGCCGCGCGAAGTCTGACACCCACACTGGCCTGCGAGCGGATTCGCATTGGCGCCGCGGCAGCACTGCGCCGCAGTCATCGGGCTTTCACCCTGCCGGCCCCGATCCAGCTCGAGGTCGACTTCGTGGAGACTCACATGGCAGACATGGCCGAATTGGTGCCTGGATCCATTCGCACGGCAGGGCGGAGAGTGAGCTATGTCGGAGATGACTACCGCGAGGTCTTTCGCGCCTGGCGTGCGATGTACAACCTTGCAAGCGTGGAGTGAGCCCTCAATGGCTAAGCCAACAGCGCTGCGCGAGCAGCTTGCGAAGTTCCTGGAGTGGGGTGAGGCCCACGGGGGCTTCGATGCGGCCGTGTCCGATCTTTCCCCTGCTCTGCAGGGCAAGCAGCCGGCTGGACTGCCGTATTCGCCGTGGCAACTGCTCGAGCACCTGCGTATCGCCCAGCACGATATCCTGGACTTCTGCGTAAATCCGAAATACCAGGAGCTGTCCTGGCCCGGCGACTATTGGCCCACCTCAGCCGAGCCGGCCTCCGCCAAGGCGTGGAACGAGAGTGTGCAGCAGTTCAAGCGTGATCGGAGTGCACTCCAGCAGCTGGCCCGTGATCCGGCTATCGACCTCGAGGCGCCGATTCCACACGGGAAGGGACAGACGTATTTGCGCGAGCTTCTACTCGCCGCCGATCATACAGCGTATCACCTGGGCGAGCTGATCGTGGTGCGGCGGCTCCTCGGCGCCTGGCCGAAGGGCTAGGCCCGGGAGGTCAGGTCTCTTCAGGCTGGGGAGCTGCGTACGTTCTCCAGTATCGGCGCAGGGAGCTCACGATCACCGGAAGCCCGCGAGAGACACAGAAAACCACCGCCAGCCAAGCGGTGGCTCGGAACACGGAACTCAGAGACGGTACCGCTCTGGCGAAGGCCGAGTCGGCCGGAAACCCCGAGAAGGCCTGCATCAGAGCCAGCCCGCAAAAAGTGGTAACCTTAGTAACCGAATATCCGATCCGAGTCCAGGCGGAGCCGACGAGGAATCGACTGAGCGCGGTGCGATGCTGCGCGAAAGGTGCCGTTCCCTGCCCCACCCCGATGCTGCGAAACGCGTCAGTCAGGGTCGTCCGGACGATGACGATCAGCGGGATGGCTATCGGGATGAAGCCCAGATCAGCGAAACAGACCCACAGAACCAGCTCGTACGCGCGATCAGCTGCAATATCGAGAACGGCTCCGAAGAGGCTGGTTTGACCGGTCCGGCGCGCCACCACCCCGTCGACCGTGTCGAGCATGAGTCCAATGAAAAGCAGCACGGTCCCGGCGAGCCGTAGCGAAGGCGAGCCCCGGTAGAGAATCAGCACATTGATCAACAGCAGCGGTAACCGGGACAGGGTAATCCAATTGGCCAGCATGATCTCTCCGTCGCAGGAATCGTGACGTATGCAGCCGGACGAACTCGAGGGTATCCTGACGTTCTTGCGAGCCGCCGAGCGGCTTAAGACCGTCGTGCGCAGCGGCTGGACCTCGGACGGGCAACCGGAAAGCGTCGCGGAGCATACCTGGCGGCTGTGCCTGATGGCGATGGTGCTCTATGGCAACAGCCCAGGTATTGATCTGGCGCGCTTACTCAAGATGTGCTTGATCCACGATCTCGGCGAGGCAATCGGGGGCGATATACCAGCACCACTACAGGAGGCGGGCTCCCCCAAGTCCGGGCGGGAGCGCGCCGATCTCCTGGAGCTAATCGCCTCATTGCCAGTAGCCCTCCGAGACGAGATAGTGAGCCTGTGGGACGACTACGAGGCCGCGGCATCCCCCGAGGCCCGAGTCGCGAAGGGCCTGGATAAACTGGAGACGATTCTTCAGCACACCCAGGGAAAAAATCCGGCGGATTTCGATTACGCCTTCAATCTGGCCTATGGTCAGCAATACACCTCGGCGGACCCGGTGCTCGCCGCTTTACGAGCGCGACTGGACCAGGAGACGGCCCGCCGAGCAGAGGAGTCGTAACGGTGAAACCACGGCACTGGTATTTGGGTCTGTGTGTTCTGGGAACTATCCTGCCGTACTCCCAATTCATTCCCTTCGTCCGTGAGCACGGTCTTGACCTCCAGCTCTTCGTGGAGCAGCTCTTCGTCAACCGAGTCAGCGGCTTCTTCGCGCTCGACGTAATCGTCTCGTCCCTCGTGCTGTGGGTCTTCGTCTTCCAGGAAGGCCGGCGCTGTGGACTCCGCCACCTTTGGGCTCCCATCGTAGCGAATGTGGCGGTGGGGGTTTCCCTGGGACTCCCGCTCTTTCTCTACATGCGCGAAGGACGGTTGGAGCGAGGCGAGACAGGGTGAGCTGAAAGGGTCATAGATGAAGCTACCGCGAGATTGGGACGCACTGGCGGCAGATCACAACGCCGCGGTCCAGCAGTTTGTCATGATCGTCCAGCAGTTGCCTCCCGACTCATGGAGCCGACCGCTGGCGCCGGGAAAGTGGACTCCGGCGGAAGTCACCAGCCACCTTGCCGAGTCGTACCGGATTCTTCGCGCGGAGCTCGCTGGAGGACCGGGCATGGAACTGCGCCTCTCTCGGTTCCGGCGCTGGGTGTTTCGGCACACCATCTTACCCCGGATCTTAGAGAATGGACTTTTTCCGCCTGGAGCCCGCGCGCCGAGGGAGATAAGGCCTCGTGAGATCATGGAGGATGCCTCTACCGCACTAACGATCCTCACTGCAGAGGCGGATGCTTTCATGCAGGATTTGACTACCCGCGTGAGCTCGGGAAAGGTTCACCTCACCCACGCGTATTTCGGACCGATGTCGGCGCGGCAGGGCCTACAACTGGTGGCGGTACATGCCCGACACCACGCACGTCAACTCGCAGGGGTCAAGGCCTGAGAAGTCTGGACCAGGTGTTTGCCAGGTTGGCGGGTTCGCAGTTCCGGCAGCGATTTCATCTCGGGGACCGAGAGCGGAGGTATCTGGAAGAGCGGGGATTACAGACAGTTCTGGAACATGCGCGTGGGTTCGTCGATGCACGCCTTGCGCCGGAGCACCCGCTGCGGGACGGCAAACAGACTCCGTACCGCGGCCCTCCAGTGTTCGTCGCGCAGCATGCCACTGCCTGCTGTTGTCGGGGATGCCTGGAGAAGTGGCACGGCATCCCACGGGGACACCGGCTCAGCGAGGCCGAGCACCAGCATGTGCTCGCTGGACTGGAGCGCTGGCTACGGCAAGCGTTAGACCGCTAGATCTTTTATGCGTGAACCTCCGCCGGCTCGTCGATCAGCCCCTGCCGCAGCATCTCCCGCAGCTCCGGCGTGTCGGCATGACCGTGCTCCTCGACCGCATGGCGGACCGCGATCGTGAGCACTTCATCCTCGGTGCCGGCGATGGTGAGGCTACAATTGCGCTCGCTGGGCATCCGCCGGCAATCGATCATCTTCCGTGTAGAGCTGGCCATATAGTCTCCTTGTGAGTGCTGAGTGGAACGTCAACGAGGCCGCAACCGGTCTCGAGTGCCAGTCAATTTGAATCGGGGCAATCCATTATTAGGCGCGGGTACGGTCACCGCAAGACGTCCAACCGCAGAGAGTCGACATGAGCCTGAGCCGCCGCAGCGTGGAACCCCAGCGCGGAATCACCCTTCGTTTCCTGGCCGAACCGGGGGACGTCAACTTCGGCGGCAAGGTACACGGTGGCGCGGTCATGAAGTGGATCGATCAGGTCGGCTACACCTGTGCGGCGGGCTGGACCGGCTGCTATTGCGTGACGGTCTACCTCGGCGGATTGCACTTCCTCGCGCCGATTCACGTCGGTGAGGTGGTGGAGCTTCAGGCCCTGGTTGTACGCACTGGACGCACCAGCATCGATATCGCCGTCGATGTCTACGCGCGAGACCCCAAGAGCAGCGATCGCCGGCGCACCGGCCACTGCGTCATTGTCTTCGTGGCGCTCGGCGCGAATGGTCGTCCCTCGCCGGTACCCCAGTGGCAACCCCGGAGTGAGCTCGACCAGGCGCTCGAAGCGTACGCGGCTCGCGTGGCTGAGCTGCGAAAGCAGATGGACACCGAGATGGAGCGGCACCTGGGAACGCTGGGCGCGCTCGACCAGGTATCCGGCGGGTCGTTCAATCAGCTCGGCGCTGAAAGTTCAGGCAGGTCGCAAAGTAAAAATCGGTAACTCTGCAGCACAGCGGAACCGGGCGGGGATTCCGGTCGTACCAACGCCGCGGGTTACATAGAGGGGAGCCACGGTGTCCCCGTACCAGCCCTCGAGGAAACGGCCCGCTCCAACGGGTCGGACCGGCGGCAGGAAGGGAATGCGAATCTGACCGCCGTGGGTATGCCCGGCCATAAGCATCATCGGTCGAGCCAAGGAGACTGGCGGGACCAGATCGGCGAACAGAGGCTCGTGAAATAGCCACACTTCAAAGGTCCCTGGCCTCAGGTCTCGCCGAGCATTCGACAGATCAGGCCTTCCCATCAGCACGTCATCCAAGCCGACGAGCGCCAAGGAGCTGGAGCCCAAACCGACCACCTTGGACTGATTGACCAGCAACTCCACACCGGTACCCTGGTACGCATCCCGCGCCGCTTGGCCCACCATACCCGCCCGGTACTCCCAGTTTCCCAGAATCGCGACAGTAGCCAAAGACCCTCGGACATTCGCAGCAAACTCTCGGACCTGACTGACCGCTTCCAATCTCTCAGTCATATCTCCGTTCAGCACGACGATCTCCGGGCGTTCCCGCTGCACATGCTCCAGCGCTGCCCGGGCAGCCAGCTGATTGCCCGGGAAATGCACATCGCTGACCTGCGCGATGCGAACGCCCTCCATGGAGTTCGGGAGATTCGGAACCCGGAGATCGTGACGGGTAACCACGACTCGAGTGGCCTCGAGTCCGAAAGCGTCGGCTCCCAGCGCAGCGCCCGCTGCGCCGAGTCCGGCGAGGAAGCTCCTGCGATTGATTTTCACGCCGGCCGCACAAGAAAATCCCTCAACCGACTGCCTGCTCCATCGCTAGTTCAGCCTCGAGGCTTACCCGGTCGCGGTAGATAGTGGCGACCGCGAGGGCCTTCTCGCCTCGAACGAACCGCGCCGCGCAGTCCTTCGCTGCGATGTCTCCATCGATCTCGATACGATCCCACCGCTCGGCGTGACCGACGTAGTTGATGGGAACATCGTAGTGCTGACTCCAGAAGAACGGCACCGCATCGAACGCCAGACGCTGGCCGAGTATGTTCTGGGCCGCCGCCTGGCCCTGGCGTTGGGCGACCACCCAATGCTCTACTCGAATCCGGTCTCCGGTGTTGGGATCGGGCCACCGGGCAATGTCGCCGGCAGCGAACACGTCCGGAGCGCCGGTTTGGAGCAGCTGGTCCACCACCACGCCACGTTCGATCGCTAGCCCGGCACGCTCAGCCAAGTCGGTATTAGGTCGAACACCGATGCCGGCAACCACCAGATCGGCCTGCAACTTCTCGCCGGACGCAAGCACCACAGTCCCACCACCGATCTGCTTCGCCGTCTGCTGCAGATGGAACACGACTCCATGTTCCTCGTGAAGCTTCTGGATGAACTCACCCAGCTCGGGCCCCATGACTCGCTCCAGCGGCCGGACCTCAGGCGCAACTACGTGCACCTCCAGTTTCCGGGCGCGCAACGATGCGGCCACCTCCAGCCCGATAAAGCTGGCGCCGAGGATGACGGCCCGGTGGGCTTGCGCAGAGGCAGCAATGATCGCCTTGCTGTCGGTTAGGGTTCTCAGATAATGGACATTGTTCGCCGGATCTACCTCCGCCGGGAGGCGGATTGGGGTGGCTCCGGTCGCAAGCAGCAGCACCCCATATTCGCGAGTGCTGCCGTCATCCAACCGAATACGGTGGCGCCCCGGCTCAAGCTCCATCACCCGCCGGCCTCGAACGATCTCGATTTGGTGCTCGACGTAGAATTCGGAGGGATGGAGCGGAATCCAGTCTTCCGATGCAGATCCCGCCAGGTAATCCTTTGACAAATTGGGCCGGTCGTAGGGAGCGTCGGGGTCGGGGTCAATCAACATCAGCTGGCCGTCATACCCTTCTTCCCTGAGTGTTTCCGCCGCACTCTCCCCCGCCGCACCGGCTCCGATGATGACGACCGAGCGGAGATCCTTCCGGGACCGCTTCTGGGGAAGAGCGCGGGACGCGGGCTTCGGAGCCTTGCCTCGCACATAGACCATGTCTCCCTGCTGCTCGACTCGCCAACAGGAGACGTCGTTGAGCGCCGGAGGCCGTAGCGCATGCCCGCTCCGCAGGCTGAAGCAGGCGTGGTGCCAGGGGCAGCGAACGGTATCCCCGACCATCAGACCATCGGGAAGCGGACCGCTGTAATGGCTGCAGACAGCTCCGA
>JBKPAO010000101.1:0-7804 GCA_046726475.1 Gemmatimonadota bacterium
GGCGAGAGAAATTCCGCTTTCTCGCGATCGAGGGGCCTCCCTCCGACTTCTTTCGAGTCGGCCTGGAGGTCAGCCGACACGAGAGCATCTGCTGCCTGGCGTTCGACGAGCAGCGCACCATCGTGCGCTACGATCTCGAGCGCGAGCAGCGTTTTCCCGTCGATCGTTACTTTCTGGCCGAGGGGGTCCGCTCCGACTGTTTCGTCCCTTTGATGGTCGGCGGCAAAGCCATCGGCACGCTCGCCATCAGTAGTGAGAAGCCAAACCAGTTTTCCGAAATGGATGCGGAATTTCTGCGGGAGGTGGCCAAGCAGATCGCGCTGGCGGTCGCGAACATGACCTCGTACGAGGAGATCACTGCGCTCAACCTTCAGGTCGAGCGCACCGCGGCACGCTACCGCACCCTCCTCGAGATCAACAATGCCATCATCACTCATCTCACCCAGGAGGGCCTGCTCCGGTCGGTCTTCGCGACCTTGCGGACCATCATCCCCTTCGACCGGGCGGCGTTTACCCTGTACAACCCCGCCAATGAGACCTTCCGGTACCTCGCGATCGACGGCACCCTTCCATCCGCATTCTTTCGACAAGGGGTGGAATTCCACCGCACGGCGAGCATGTCGTCCCGCGTGTTCGACGAGCAGCGCCCCGTCCTGCGACGCGATCTCGAGCAAGAGCAGGAGTACGCCAACGACCGGCGCCTCGTCGCCGAGGGGATCAAGGCCGATTGCCTGGTCCCGCTGATCGTCGCAGGACGAAGCCTCGGCACGCTCAATATCGCCAGCCTGACCAGGAATCAGTATTCGGAAGACGATATGCAGCTCCTGCAGGACATCGGGAATCAGGTCGCCCTCGCCGTGGCGAACATGCAGGCATACGAGGAAATCGCGGCGTTGAAGGCCAGGCTGGAGAAGGAGAACGTCTACCTGCAGGAGGAGATTCGCACCGAGCATAATTTCGAGGAGATCGTCGGCAACAGTCCTGCCTTGTTGACGGTACTCCGCAAGCTCGAGCAGGTCGCGGCGACCGGTTCCACCGTGCTCATCCGAGGGGAGACCGGGACGGGGAAGGAGCTGATCGCCCGGGCGATACACGGACGGAGTCCTCGCAAGCACCGCCCCCTCGTCAAGGTGAACTGCAGCGCGATCTCGGCCGGCCTGGTCGAGAGTGAGCTCTTCGGCCACATGAAGGGCGCGTTCACCGGCGCCATCGAGCGCCGCATCGGTCGCTTCGAGCTCGCGGACGGGGGCACGATCTTCCTCGACGAAGTCGGAGAGCTGCCGTTGGAGACACAGGTCAAGCTCCTGCGGGTGCTTCAGGAACACGAGTTCGAGCCCGTCGGGAGCAGCCGGTCGGTGCGGGTGGACGCCCGTGTCATCGCGGCGACCAACCGCGACCTCGAGGAGGCGGTTCGTTCGGGCGCCTTTCGCTCCGACCTTTTCTATCGGCTAAATGTCTTCCCGTTGGACATGCCGCCCCTGCGGGAGCGGCGCTCCGACATTCCGCAGCTCGCCGCCGTCTTCCTGGCGCACTACGCGACGCAGCTCGGCAAGAGCATGGGAGGCATAGCGATCGAGGCGATGGAGCGGCTCGCGAGCTACCCTTGGCCGGGAAACGTGCGGGAGCTGCAGAACGTCATCGAGCGGGCCGTGATCCTCGCTCGCGGCCCGATCCTCGAGCTCGAGCCCGATCTGGTCTCGATGCTGACCCCCAGCGTCTTGTCCACGACGCCGAATGGAGCGCCGGAAGGAGTCACACCGACGCCGCAGTCGGCCGCCTTCGCGACGCTGGCGGAGGTAGAGCGCGAGTACATCCTGCGGACCCTGGGGCAAACCAACGGGATCGTGGAGGGGCCGAAGGGGGCGGCGAGGCTGCTGAACCTTCATCCGAATACCTTGCGGCACAGGATGGCGAAGTTGGGGATCAGGCGTTCGGCCGCCTCCCACCCGTCGTAGTTTCCTCCCACACATCAGCTCGCGGGCTACCACGCGCGGTGGCGTGGCCCGCGGGCTTCCCGCCCGCCACGATCGCAACACTCGCGTTCACAACCGGATAGAGCGAAGGCCCCGCTCTCGTCGCAGACGGCACAGTCCCTGCTTTTCACCCAGTGTCACCGTGAAAGGAAGATGACGCTGTGCTTCGAATTTCCAGCGAGGACGAGACGGGTCTCGTTGTGCGACTGAAGGCCGAGGGAACCATCAGGGGCGACTGGGTTCCGCTGCTCGAAGTGGAATGTCTGTGCCACCTGGACTCAGGCAGGATGGTGGAGCTGGACGTGACCGGTATCGGCTTCGTGGATCGGGAGGGTGCCGCGGTGGTGCGGAGCCTGGTCGACAAGGGAGTGCGGTTGGTTGGGACACGCGCTTTGGTCGAGGCACTCCTCCGGCCCACGGCGACCTGATGAATGCGGAGTTCACGAACGAGGAACCACAACGCTTGACCAAGGGGGGGCGGTGCATAGCGAGGCAGCGAATTACATGACAATCGCGGCGTGCCTGCTGACGGCAGTGGCGGTCGCCGCATGCGGCGATTACGGCTCGAATCCGGGCAGCGGCCCCGATCCGGCGGCCCGATCTGCCCGACGCGCAGACCCGAGCGGCAACGGGCAGACCGGCTCCGTGGGACAGGATCTCGAAGCGCCGATCCGGATCGTGGTGCTGAAGGCAGGCGAACCGGAAGCCGGAGCGATCGTCACGTGGAGCTCCCCGGCGAACGGCGCGTTCCTGACGCCGGCGGTCGATACCACCGGCCCGGACGGAATCTCGGCCAGCATCTGGCATCTGGGGGATCAGCCGGGAACGCAGACTTCGCAGGCGACCGTCGCGGGAGGCGCCGACGGGGCGCCGGTTTCATTCAGCGCGACTGCCGATGGGCCGGATGGCGGCCCATCGGGTGCCGTCGAGATTCAGCTGCTCAGCAGCGGGGGGAATCGCTTCGAGCCTGCGAACGTGACGGTCGCGGTCGGAACCACGGTGACGTGGACCTGGGTAGGTGGATTCCACGACGTCACCTCGGCGGGGAATCCCGCGTTCTCCGGCAGCGGAGCACCGGTCGCTCCGCCCAGGAGCTTCTCGCACACGTTCACCACGCCGGGGACCTACCTGTACTTCTGCAGCGTGCACGGCTCCCCCACGGCGGGGATGCGCGGCACGGTCGTGGTGCAGTGATGCGCGGGGGGATCGCGGTGCTCATGCTCGCGCTCGGGTGGCCTGCCGGAGTCGCCGCCCAAGGGGACTGCTTTCCGGGGCCCGAGTCGAACGAGGCGCAGTCCATGGCGATCTTCGCGGTTCCCCTCGCCTTCAGCCGGGGCGGCGCGCCGGATCTGTATGCCGGCTTCCACGCCGGTGTCGAGCTCGCCTATCTGCCCAAGGTGGACGAGGCGACGGCGACCCCGACGATCTGCCGGCCCGGCAAGGGCCCCGAGAACACCGATCTGCTGTTTGCCTTTCCCCGGCCTCGCATCGGGCTGCCGTTGCCCTTCGGGCTGGCCCTCCAGGCGAGTTGGGTGCCACCGGTGCGGGTTCGGGGCGTCAAGGCGAACCTCATCGGGATCTCGGTGGAGAAGGCCTTCGGTGATCTGGACGGGTTGGTCGCCGCGATCCGGGCCCACACCACCTTCGGCTCGGTGAGCGCCCCGATCACCTGCAATGACCGTGCGCTGGCGGATCCTTCCAGCGAGTGCTTCGGCGGCACCCGGTCCGACGACCGTCTGAGCCCCAACATCCTGGGCCTCGACGTCGCGGTCGGCGGGCCGATGGCCGAGGGCCGCCTCCGCCCTTACGGAGGCGTCGGCTACAATCGGCTCCAGCCTCGGCTCCAGGTGAACTTCACCAACCGGTTCGGCGAACTGGACGATCGGCGGGTGGAGGTGAACCTCGACCGCTTCGTGATGTTCGGTGGCGCCACCTGGATGACTACCGACCGGCTCAGCGTGACGGGGGAGCTGTTTGCCGCCCCCGCGGACGCGATCACCGGGCGGGTGATCCTGCGGACCGCAGTCGGACCCTGATCGTCGCCGCCTGTACTCGAGAGGAGGAAGGGAATGACCACGATTCACTCCGCGTTGCTGCACAGCGCGGCCATGCTGGCGCTCTTCGCAGGTCCGGTCGCGGCCCAGCTCGCGATCCCGGCCGGCAGCGTGCGCGAGGGGGTCCTGAGCTTCGATGGCCGCGCCACCGCGGGGGCGTTCACCGGCACGACGACGTCGGTCACCGGCGAGATGACCGGTGGGAACCTGTCCGACGTTCGCGGCTGGGTCGAGTTCCCGGTCAACACGCTGAAGACCGGCAATGATCGGCGCGATCGCGATCTGAACAAGTCCATGGAATCGAAAAAGTATCCAACGGTCCGGTTCGAGCTCATCGGGGTCAAAGCTGCCGATGCCCCGAGCGACTCGCTGCCGGTGACGCTCCAGGGGCGATTCATCATCCATGGGGTGACGCGGGACGTGTCGGTGTCGGCGGACGTGACGCTCGGACCCGACGGCGTGCGGGTACGCGGCACGACCCCGCTCAACCTGAAGGACTACAAGATCGGCGGCCTCACCAAGATGCTCGGCATGCTCAAGATGCACGAGGAGATCGTGGTGCACGTGGATCTGGTGTTCGCACCGGCGGCCGCACCGGCCCGCCAGGGGCGCGCCACGGTGTCCTATAAACCCATCACTGCAGGACGGAGGTATTAAATGAGACGCAGGACAGTGGTTTCGTCGGTGGTGCTCACGCTCGCGATCGCGGGCTGCGACACCGACCGGGTGGCGGCCCCGGGGGACAAGCCTGCCGCCATCGAGGCCCCGGCAGCGGCCCGCGCTGGTTCCCAGGTGGTGAAGGCCAGCGGCGACGTCAGGGCCGCCGTGGCCCAGTTCCAGTCGCTGTTGGGCGATCCGGCCAACGGCATCACCCCGGGACAGCAGGAGTCGGGCCGCAGAGAGATTAGCTGGGACGGGGTCCCCCCGGAGCTCACCAACACCGACGCGCTGCCGGCAGACCTGTTCAACCGCAACGGGTTGATCTACACGATCGTCGGATCCGGCCTGCGGGTCACCGACAACGACTTTGCCGACATCAACCCGACGTACGCTGATCAGTTCGCGCCCTTCAGCTCGCCGAAGACTTTTGCGCCGATCGGCAGCGAGGTCTCCGAAGTGACCTTCCGGGTGGCGGGGAGCAGCACTCCAGCCGCGGTGACCGGATTCGGGGTGGTGTTCTCCGACGTCGATCGCATGGGGAGTGCGTCGATCAAGCTGTTCACGGCCCGGGGCCAGAGCCTCGGGCAGTATCACGCCCCGATTCGCAGCGACGAGAACGGGCAATCGTTCGTCGGGGTGGTGTTCGATGAGGCGATCGTGGCCCGGGTGGTCATCACCAGCGGCCAGGCACCCCTGGGTGCCGACGAGTTCGATGTCAGCGACGGCGGCAACCGTGATCTGGTCGTGTTCGACAACCTCCTCTTCGGCGAGCCAAAAGCCTTCTGACACGTTTCCGGGGCGCTCCGCGACGGAGCGTCCCCTGACACTCAACCGCCACGAGGCGAGCATGTTGAGCCATCGCATTCTGATTGTGTCCCTGGCTGCCGGGAGCGTGCTTCTCGCGAGCTGCTCCGACGATGTCACCCAGCCAACCCCTCCAACCGACCAGCTCGATCGAGCTGGCATCGAGGTACAGCAGGGCGAGCCCGACGATCCGGTCGCGCTGGCCCGTAGCGTTCCCGGGTTCGGAGGATTCTTCGTTGACGAGCAGGGTACGCCGACGATCTACCTCAGGGACGCCGCCCAACGAGGCACCGCTGAGAGGGCGCTGACCCCATGGTTCGGTGCTCATGGCCGGGCGCCGGCAACCATGCGCGTGCGGAAGGCGGACTTCGACTGGGCGGACCTGGATCGGTGGTTCACCCAGGCCTCAGTCGAAGCACTGGGCATCCAGGGCGTGGTCTTCACGGACGCCGACGAGGCTCGCAATCGGGTGCGTATCGGCGTCGAGCACGCTGCGGCTGCGGCCCGGGTCCGAGGTGTGCTCGCCAGGTTGGGCATTCCGGCCTCGGCCGTGAGTGTTGACGTGACCCAGCCGATCCGGCAGCTCGCCACTCTCCAGGGCGCGGTCCGCCCCGTAGTGGCCGGCGTACAGATCAACTTCCCGGGCTTCCTCTGCTCTCTGGGATTCAACGCGTCGCGGAACGGGACTCGGGGCTTCGTCACCGCGTCGCACTGCACCAGCACCCAGGGAGGCGTCGAAGGCACCCCCTACTGGCAGCCGCTTGAGAGCGTGCGGCCCATCCAGATTGCCACCGAGACCGTCGATCCGACTTACCCGACAGGCGGCTCATGCCCGGCTGGACGGAACTGCCGCCGGAGTGATGCTGCCTTCGCGAAATACATCAACGGTACCCAGAACACACTTGGCCGTATCGCTCGCACCTCGCGCACCAACCCAAACGACCGCACCATCGTTGGGAGTTGGACCATCACCTCGGACGCGTCGTCGTCGAGCTTCACCATCGGTCTGAGGGTGAACAAGGTGGGCCGGACAACCGGTTGGAGCCAAGGACCGGTCACCGGCACCTGCGTAAACGTCAACGTGAGCGGGACCAACATCACGCAGCTCTGCCAAACCATCGTTTCGGCGACGGTAGCCGGTGGGGACAGCGGGGCGGACGTGTTCACCATCACCAGCGGCACCAACGTCCGGCTGAATGGAGTCCTATGGGGCGGGTCAAGTGACGGAAAGACGTTCGTGTTTAGCCCGCTCGCCAATGTTAAAGGCGAGCTCGGTGCGCTCACTACCCATTAGCATCGGGGACAGGAACTCGCGCTCCTGGTTGCAAGTTGCTGAAGTGAGGCGGTTGCAACGGCCCCTCTGGATCAGGAGAGTCCTGGTTCGAGCCCAGGAGGGGCGATGAAGCCGGCAGCGGCTTAGCACCACTCTGCCACGTTTCTTGGGCCGGAGGATGATACTCGGTGATCAGGCCAGGGGAGGTGGGGGCGAGCGGCTCGGGCGCTACGGCCGCTCCGGGTCGGAGCCCGGGCCAACTGCGCCCGGTCTCCTCGCCTGCGCGGCCCGCCGAAGCGAAGCAGACCGCCTCAGTAACACTGTTCCGGGGCCAACTGTCGAGTGGCGTGATCGATGTCGATGCCCCTGGTCTCTCGCTGGGCGGCAAGAAGCGATCGTTACCACACATGCGGAACGAGGCGGTACTTCACTCGCCGCATATACTCAGTGTAGCCGGGAAGATCCCGTGCGAGAATCCTCTCCTCGTCCAGGAGACGCCAAAGCAAGACCGGAAGGAATGGGATCAGGAGTGCGACTGACCACCACGAGCCGAGGGCAAGCGGGATCCCGACAAACAGCCAGATGGCTGCGGCATACATCGGATGGCGCACGTACGCATACGGACCGGTATCGATGACTTTCTGATCTGCCTCCACCCGGATACTTGATGCCGCCCAACTGTTCGTTCTGATGACCCAGAAGATGGCGAGGTACGAGCAGATGATAATCGCGTTGCCGACGACGGAGACCCATGCAGGCACCGGTGAGAGACCGCGGCGGTAGTCGAGTACGGGAAGAATGATGAACGCAAAGAACGCCACGATGACGAGTGAGACGATTATTTTCTGCGACCGTTCCTGTTCATGCCACGGACCGGCCTTCAGGCGACGCTCCAACAACGGCTTGTCATGGATCGCGAGATAGATCGTAAAAGCTGACGTCGAAGCAGCGAATACCGCCAGGAATGCCCAGCCCTGCCAGTAATCCCACGTGCCGGCGGGCACAAAGACAAGGGCGATGAAGAAGAGCAGCCCGAACAC
>JBKPAO010000102.1:0-25705 GCA_046726475.1 Gemmatimonadota bacterium
GTCGTCGTTATTGGAAGATGGTGGCCGGGTACAAGTGGCGTCAAGCTTGATGGGTCGCATTTGGTTGAGGTGCATAAACTTGCACCGCAGGCCGCTTGTCCTCGGATCGAGCTCCGCTTCACTACTGTCGTCCTGACGTCCGCGCCTGGGCGGTCGAGTTCAGCGTATGCGCCTGACGGGAGAACCCCCAACGTGTTTACATCGGGCGTCGCTCGGTGTTTGGCGCCTTAGCATTATCGACGCAGCCCGGCAGGTTGGTCGCTGCATTCTCCTGAGCCGCCGGCTGACGGGCAGCGACCACAGCCGCTTCCCGTCTGGCGAGCAGATCGAAGCAGAACGTTACTCGATCGGCGACCTTGACACTGCCCGCAGGCCCTCCGCTGAACGGCTTGATCCCGAAATCGGTCTGCTTGACGGTAAAGCTTCCGGTAGCTCTGATGCTGTCGGAGCCGATGGTGACATCGGCGGTCACCGGCACCTTCCGGGTCTTGCCCTCCATGGTGACCAAGAGCGGGAATTCCATCTTTCCGCTCCTCGCATTCAGAGAATCGGCGGCGAAGGTCATCTCAGGGTACCTGTCCACGTGCAACACTTCGGTGCGCATGGCCTCCGTAACCTTTCGGATTTCGGCCGTATCCGGCGGGGTAAGCACCTCCAAGCTATCGGTCGGAATCTTGAGCCACAGATGCGACGTCGGCTTCCCCGGACGGTACACCAGCTCGCCCGCGAGCGAGCGGGCGCGAATTACATGGGTGTGACCGGCGAAGCCGAAAAGCCCCGCTTTTCCGGTTTTGACCACCAAGCGGCTGCTTGGATCAACGAGATATATCACCGAGTCGGGCGGGCTCTGGGTTATTCGCGCGTCTGGGATGAGTCCCGGCAGCAGCGGTACGAGGAGCAGGGCACAAGCGAAGGTTGACGTCATATCATTGTGTTCCTCCAGTGCTATGCCGCGAAGCCTCGAGAGTCCTAGTGGAGTCCCTGCAGAAATATTCCCACTGGTCGTGGCCAGCGGCAACACTGACTTCCGAGCGAGTAAACTATAGCAAAGTTACGCCCCAACGGAGCGGAGATCGCGCGTCAGCTTGGAATCAGTACCAAGACGGTGGACGCCTACAAGCGCAGGATCCAGGCCTCTCAGGTTCTTGGGTGAGCGCAGTGCCCTCCTCCTGCGAGCTCAGGCTCGCGCTGTCGCATCAGCGCCTCGATCTCAGCGATCTCCCGAGGTACCCCGGCCGAGAGCCACTCGATCCCGGTGTCAGTTAGGGCATAATCGTCCTCAATGCGAACGCCAATCCCGGTGTACTTCTGGACCGCCGGTCGGATTTTCGCCAACATCGCACGATTCTTCGGCGTGTCGGGCAGGCTTCCGAGGAGATCGGGACTTACATAGAGACCGGGCTCGACGGTGAAGACGTCACCTACCCCCCACCGATCGTCGATTTCCTGGTAATACTGCGCCGGGTCATGCACCTCGAGCCCGATCCCATGGCCACCGAAGCCATGCAGCGCGTACAGGTCAATCTGAAGGCACCCCGTCGCCGGACAGTCCTCCATCCCGGCCGGCGGGTCCAGCGTTGCATCGGCTGCCTGGATCAGTCCCAGGCGAACCAGACCCTTCGCCACGACGGCTTTTCCGGAGTCGCGGCCAAAGTCGAAGCTCACGCCAGGTTTGATCTGGCGGACGAATGCCTCCTGCGCATCGCGGACGATCTGGTAGATCTCGCGCTGGGCCGGGCTGAACTTCCCGTTGACGGGCATGGTCCGCGTCACGTCGGACGAGTAGTGGGCGAATGACGTCGCCGCGTCGATGAGCACCAGCTCGCCATCGCGCATGACGCGGTTGTCCTGCACGTAATGCAGGATGGTGGCGTTGGAACCCGAGCCGACGATGCTCCCGTACCCCGGCCGGTCCCCACCGAACCGACGGAAGGTTCCCTCGAGCAGCGCCTGTATCTCGTATTCGCCGCAGCCGGGCGCGACCGCCTTCATGGCCTCCCGATGCGCGCGAGCGCTGATCTCGGTCGCCCGGCGGAGCAGGGCAATCTCGGCGGCGCTCTTTTTGGCCCGAAGCCGGTCCACCGCGTCGGAGAGCGAGTGCATCATCAGCCACGGATGCGCGAGTCGCACCTGAGACAGGAAATGGTTTCCCCGGGTGAGTGAATCCTCGGCGGCGTGATCGCTGCTCGCCGCGTCGGGTACGATGAAGAAGGGCAGGCCGCCGGCTGCGAGAGAGTCAATGGTGGGTCGGAGCCGAGAGATGTCGGTACCGACTATCCCTGTCTTGGCCTTCAGTTCCGCCGCACCCGTTCGCCTACCTTGATAGCGCTCCTCTATCGGGCTCCGCCTCGGAACGAACATGGTCGCCGAGACGGCGCTCTTCTGCTTGACCATCACGAGGACGGCATTGCTCTCGCTGAAGCCGGTGAGGTAGTAAAAGGCGGGCGACTGGAAGAAGCTCGGCCAGAGACTCACTGGCTCGACCGCCCCGAAGGCGACGATGACTCCGGAGTCTAAGCGGCCGGCTAAGGCTGCGCGTCGAGCGGCATACTCGCCGAGCGAAATTTGAGCTCCCAGCGGCCTCGCAATCGAAGTGACTGCGAGGAGGCCGGTGAAGCAGGATGCGATCCATCGTTGCATGGGCGGTACGCGCCTCCAGCTCGGCCTCATCTTCGTTGCCGAGGATTGAGAATGCACGAGACCTACACAATCCTAGGCCGAGCCGGCGATGGAGGCCAGCGAAGGCCCAACCATCTGTCAGCGGAGGGATCAGCCTTGGCTGAGCTGCTCGGTGGGCTGAGATGTCGGGGTGATGCGGAAGCGGAATTGTTGCTGGACAGATTGGCGAACGGTTTTACCATTGCGGCGGGCCGGGCGGAATCGCATCTGACCGAGAGCGGTGCGGACCGATTCGGTAAATCGGGGATCGTCGCTGCTCACCACTTCGATTGTGGTCGTATCCACCATCCCCGTAGTGTCCACGACGTAGATCGCTCGGACCAGGCCTTCGGCTCCAATCGCGAGAAGGTCGCGCGGGTACACCGGAGCGGCGCTCCCGTCGTACCGTTCCACCATCTCATCCACCTCGAGCACACTGAACACCGTATCAGGTATGAAAGGTGGAACCGGACCGAACGGCAGTTCGGCACGGGCGCCATTCTTCTTTCCGTGGCGACGAGAGCCATACGCCGGTACCCGAAAGAGCTGACCCTCGTCCGGGGTGGTGAGGTTCAACCCGTCCTCGAAATCGCCGCCTGGCTTGCCCAACTGGATGATCTCGGTTTGCCGCGATCGAACGTCCACTCGATCGGGAGGCAGGAGAAAAAACACCCTGGCTTCGCGCTCGTCGGTGGGGAGCTGCCAGCCTCCGACGTTCGCGCTTACGGCAAACCACACCAGCGCCACGTGTGCCACGATGCTCACCGCGGCACACTCTGCCGATTGGAAGAAGTTCCGGTTGGATTCCAGGAGGATAATGCGCATGCTCGAGCCTCAAACCAATCGAGGCCACAACACGTCGTACTTTCACTATATGACGAACGTGCGCCGGTCGGCAAGAGACGTAGGAGCGGAGTCACAGGATGGAACGAAGGAGGCGTATGGGCGACCAGAGCAGGAGCCTTGATGCCCGCTGCCGCGGAGCTCAAGAGCCCCCGCCTGCCTTCCGGTAGGGGCGATCGGCACACATATTGGCCCAACTCAGACTCCCCCAAACAGTTTCGCAGGAGGCAGGGCATGGCGGCAGTTCCCTATCGGATCACAGTTCACAACATCGAAGCTTGTAACTGCGGCACGGCATGTGGTTGCCAGTTTGGCGGTTTTCCCACCTCAAAGGCTGGCGGTTGCGACGCGGTGATTGGAGGTGAGGTGAAGGAAGGGAACTACGGCGACGTGGATCTCAAAGGCGTTCGGTACATCGTCGCCTGCTCGTACCCCAAGGCAATTCACGAGGGGAATGGTAAGGTCGCCGTATTCATCGATCAGAAGGCCAGTGAAAAACAGGCTGAAGCGATCACCATGATTCTTTCGGGCCAGGCGGGTGGGATGCCGTGGGAGGCCTTAGCGGGGACTATTGCGGTGCTGGAGGGCCCAGTCCGCAAACCAATCGATATGCAGGTGAACGGAACCCGGTCGGGCTACAAGATTCCGGGGGTTTTGGAGATGCGGCAGAGCCCCATCCGAGATGGCGTCTCTGGCCAGGACAAGGAAGTCCAGATCGTTTATCCGAAGGGCGGCTTCTTCTGGAACAAGGCCGACATTGCGACGACAGATGTCCTCGAGGTGAACTACGGCCCGGTCAACTTCCGCCATGGTGGCGGTTTCGCCAGCTATTCTACGACCACCTGGAGCAATCAGCAGTAACCGGCTCTGATGAGTAGCGCCACTGCCAGTCCCGGCCTGCTGCAGGAAGCCCTCCGCCGCGACCGCCTCCTGATCGCGGCGGGACTCGTCGCTCTCACGGCGCTTGCCTGGCTGTACATCATCCATACCGGCCGAGCCATGTCGCCCCACGCCGGGATGGCGATGCCCATGGTAGGAGATGCCGACCTTCCCGGGTTGGCCATGCTCGTGCCGATGTGGATCGTGATGATGGTGGCAATGATGGTCCCCTCAGCCTCACCCACCATTCTCCTGTTCGCCACTGTGGCCCGAGGACGCAAGGCCCGCGGGGTCGCAACCGCATCGACGGCGATTTTCACCCTCGGGTATCTCCTGGTCTGGGCATTTTACGCGACATTCGCCGCACTTGCGCAGTGGGAGCTGCACCGGCTCGCACTGCTCTCGCCGGCAATGGTGAGCGCTCGCTCCTGGCTGGGCGGAGGGTTGCTGATCGCAGCGGGGTTGTACCAATGGCTCCCGATCAAGAAGTCCTGTCTTTCCCATTGCCGGTCGCCCTTGGGATTTCTCGCTGCCGAATGGCGGGAGGGAGCCAGGGGCGCGCTGGTAATGGGCATCCATCACGGGACATTTTGCGTGGGCTGTTGCGCCCTGCTAATGACTCTCCTGTTTGTCGCTGGGGTCATGAACCTGCTCTGGGTGGCAGCGATCGCGATCTTCGTCCTGGCTGAAAAGGTCGCGCCGGGCGGGCGAACCCTCTGCCGGATCACCGGAATCCTGATGCTGGTGTGGGGAATCTGGGTGATCACCGCGAGTCATTGAACACGGAGATGACGCAAACCGCAGGGGACGGGTCGCACCATCCACGAGTTACCAGTCCTGCTGCGCGCCGCTGGAACAGTCTGGCCGCTTTTGCCTTTCTCATCACGGCGATGTTGTTCGGTTATACCAAGATCGGTATACCGCCGGTCATCATCGTGGGGGGCTCAGGCCTGATTGCCTTCCTCATCTGGCGTCGCACGTACGTGAGGCAGCCGACTGATCCTGCCGTTATTCTGCCGCTCTTCCTGCTCACGGTCGCCGCGCTCGACATCCATATGGCAGAGGAGTATCTGGCGAAGTTCGGTCCTGCCATGAGCCGCTTGTTCGACATCTCCTGGACCGAGCGGGGGTTTTTGCTTGTCTTTGCATTTCTCGGCCCGGCGCTCTACGCCCTGACCGCGCTCGGCCTCTATTATCGGGTTCCCTTCGCTGGATTCGTCGCCTGGTTCATCTTCATCGGCCCCGGCGTCGCGGAGTTCACCCATTTCATCTTTCCGCTGCTCCGGCCGGCGATCGAGCCTGGAGTTACCTCGGCGATCTCTCGCCAGGTCTCCAACGGACGCTTTGTCTCGGATATGCCGAATTATTGGATCGGCGCCACGGGCCGGTACTACTTCCCCGGATTGTACACCGCGATCCTGCCGATGATCCCTGGCATCTGGGCGATCCGACGGCTGGCTTTTCGTCCGGCTGCGAGTGTAGCGCAGAGCTGAAATCCCCCGCCATGCGTATACTCGTAACTGGAGCGACCGGCGCCGGTGCGGAGCTGTTCGTGCAGGAGTCGTTTCTCACCTATCCCGACTCCGGTAATCGCTGGGTCACCGAGGACCTGGCTCCAAGGGCCCCGCGCTACAACCGAACCTCCCTGGATGCCGAGTCATCGGCGCTCCAGTTTGCCGGCGAGGGAGGGCGCGGTGTGGCCCTCCGCTTTGCATACATCTACGGACCCGGCAACGATTTCACCGACACGCTGGCCGCCATTGTGCGTCGTGGTTGGTTACCGATTCTGGGGCGGCCCGACGGGTACTTTTCCATGGTCACACACGAGGATGCCGCCTCGGCCGTCGGCGCGGCGCTCGGAGCGCCGTCGGGTCTCTACAACGTCACCGACAGCGAGCCGCTTACCCGTAGGGCCATCGGCGCTCTACTCGCTGAGCTGCTGGGGGTGCCGGCGCCGAGGTTGCTGCCTCTCGGACAGCAAAGCTTGCCGGCAGCATGGGCGAAATGTTGAGTCGGTCGCTTCGAGTTTCCAACGCCAAACTGCGAGGCGCCGTCGGATGGTCGCCGAAGTATCGGAGTTTGCGGGAGGGGTTGAGGTCATTCTTATCCATGGGCCTGCGATGAAAGCCGAACCGCGCGACCGACTTCCCCGAGGACAGGTCCTTACCAAGAAATGGCCGGTCCTCACCTATGGCGAGACCCCTGTGTTCGATCCCGCGAGCTGGACATTCCGTTGCTTCGGCTTGGTGAAGCAGCCGGTCACCTGGAGCTGGGCGGAGTTTCTGGCCCTTCCCCGTGTGGAGGTGACGTCCGACGTCCACTGCGTCACTCGATGGAGCCGGTTCGACAATCGTTGGGAGGGAGTAGCGGTCTCGGAGGTTCTTCGCCGGGCTGAGGTGCGTGCTGAAGCGGTAGCAGTCATGGTTCATGCTGATCCCGACTATACCACGAACCTGCTGTTGACCGATCTTCAAGCCGAGGACGCACTCCTTGCCATCAAGCACGATGGCGCCGATCTACCACGCGAACACGGAGGTCCCTGTCGCCTGGTGGTGCCGAAGCTGTATTTCTGGAAGAGCGCGAAGTGGGTTCGGGGTTTTGAGATTCTCGACCACAACCCGCCTGGATTCTGGGAAGTCAACGGATACCATCTGCGGGCCGATCCCTGGAAGGAGGAGCGCTACGCCGCCCAGGAAACCGATGCCATGCAACGGATGCGCGCTGAGTCCGCCCGCCGGCGCCGCTCTTTATAGTAACTTCCGCGAGCCTACCAACTCACCTAACTCGCCTTGACTGCAAGCACATTGCGATTGACCGTCGCTGAAGAGCATCCAGATCTCGTCCCAGCAGTGGGCCCCCGAACCGCGTCGTTGTCCCGCTTTGCTTGAATCTCGCCAGGCGCATCTGATCCCCGGAGATTTTGAAAGCAAGAATCGGGGCGCGATCCAGCCTCGTAGCTGATAGACTTGCTGACAGTTGAGACTGGGTTGAAATCATTGGAAAGGAACGATCATGGTTAAGGAAATACGCTTCAACATAGCCGAGTGCTCGCTCGGGTTGGTCCTCATCGCCAGGACCGAACGGGGACTCTGTGCCATCTTTCTCGGCGACCACGCCGAAGCTCTGACTCGAGAGCTCCAACACCGCTTTCCCCGGGCGAACTTGGTGCCGGTGGATGTCACCGAGGACTCACTCCTACGCAAGGCTCTCACTCTGGTGGAGTCGCCCGACGCGCATCTGTCGCTGCCGCTGGACCTCCAGGGTACACCGTTCCAGAAGCGCGTCTGGCAGGCGTTGCGAGAGATCGGTCCAGGCTATACCACGAGTTATGCGGGGATCGCCGCGCAGATCGGCGCCCCGCGGGCGGTACGTGCGGTCGCTCAGGCCTGCGCGGCAAACCCGGTTGCGGTGGCGATTCCGTGTCATCGCGTTCTGCGCAGCGACGGCGGAATTTCGGGCTACCGCTGGGGCATCGATCGCAAGCGAGCGCTTCTCGCGCGGGAGGCGGCCGCATGAGCGCAGCCGTCGAGATCGTTGCCCGAGACGCCGAGGTTCTCGGAGAACGGCTCGATCAGATCGATTGGAGCCGACTATCTCAAGAGTTGGATGCCAGAGGGAACGGTGTGATCGAGGGTCTGCTCTCGCCTGAGCAATGCCGGACCTTGGCCGGCTTGTACCAGGCGGATACCGGATTCCGTTCCCGCGTGGTGATGGCGCGTCATGGCTTCGGCCGGGGCGAGTACAAGTATTTCAGCTATCCATTGCCACGGCTGCTAGCGGGACTCCGTACTTCGCTTTATCCCCACCTGGCCCCAATCGCCAATCGATGGAACCAGGCGCTCGGAAACGAGGTGCGATTTCCGGCTGAGCATAGGGAGTTTATCGCCCGATGCCACGAAGCCGGTCAGCGGAATCCCACCCCTCTTCTGCTCCAATACGGAGTCGAGGACTACAACTGTCTCCACCAGGACATCTATGGTGAGCACGTCTTCCCTTTGCAGGTCGCTGTCCTGCTCTCGCAACCGGGCCGGGACTTTACCGGTGGAGAATTCGTGATGACCGAACAGAGACTACGGATGCAGTCCCGGGCCGAGGTGGTGCCGCTCCGCCAGGGCGATGCCGTCGTCTTCACCGTGCGTGAGCGCCCGGTACAGGGAAGCCGCGGGATGTATCGGGTGAATCTGCGCCACGGGGTCAGCCGGATCCGCTCCGGCCTGCGCCACACCGTGGGCATCATTTTTCACGACGCGAAGTAAAGCTCATGACCTTCGACCTGTTCACCAGTACGGCCGAAGCGAGTGCCGACGAGGTGCGGCTGGGACCCGGTACGATGCTTCTCCGGGGCTGCGCCCTCCCAGCGGAGACTGAGGTCCTGCGTGACCTCAGCGACGTCACCGCGCGCGCGCCGTTCCGGCACATGATCACTCCCGGAGGGTTCCGCATGTCGGTCGGAATGACGAACTGCGGGACCCTGGGATGGGTAACCGACCGGAGGGGCTACCGATATGACCAGCGAGATCCCGAGAGCGGTCAGATCTGGCCCGAGATGCCGGACTCATTCCTCCAGCTCGCGCGGGATGCCGCGGCGCGAGCCGGCTTCCGTGGTTTCTTGCCGGACGCTTGTCTGATCAATCGGTACGAGCCGGGTGCTAAGCTGTCCCTTCATCAGGACCGGAACGAGAAGGACATGGACCAGCCTATCGTGTCCGTATCACTGGGGATTCCCGCCACGTTTCTGCTTGGTGGCATGGCACGGTCCGAGCAAGGAATGAAACTGGAGCTCATCCACGGCGACGTGCTGGTCTGGGGCGGCCCCGATCGTCTGCGCTATCATGGCGTGATGCCGCTGAAGGACGCTGTGCATCCACTGCTGGGCCGCTATCGAATCAATCTCACCTTCCGGAGGGCGGGTGAGTGATGCTGCTGCTTCGGGTATGTTCCCTCTGCTTAGCGCTCGCCGTCTGGCCGCTGGCCGCCTCGGCACAGCAACTGGCGTCGGCCGACTCCTCCCGGGCACAGATTCAGCAGACCCTTCGGAGCTGGTACTTCAGTCTTGCCCATCACGATTGGAATGCGGTCACCGATGACATACTGGCGGCCAAAGTGGTTGCCCATCGCTTGCCCCCGGCGTTACTCAGAAACCAGGACGCTGAGCCCGCGGCGGCGCTGGAGATACGACACTGTGCCGCGGGAGCGGCTCTTGTGGAGGTCGCAGTGATTCGGCGGGACGGGGACTGGGCCGAGGTGTGGGTCCCGCGTTGCGGGGCCGGCTTCAGGGGGGAAGATAGCTTCCGATTGATCCACTTCGAGCAGCGCTGGCGTTTCGTCTACATCGACCTCTACGAAGCGCCGTCGTCTACCGAGCGAAACATCTCAGACCGGCGCTGAAGGCTCGCTCGACTTTTCTCCCGCGGAACGCGCGCAGTCCTCGGCCCGCTCGAGCAGCAGGGCGCGCTCGCGCTCGTTCCGGGTGAGTGCCGCCGCCCGCTCGAGCTCCACCCTGGCCTCCTCGAAACGGCCCAGCTTTGCCAGGAGATCACCGCGTACCGCCGGCAACAAGTGATAGCTCTTGAGGGATGGCTCAGGGATGAGCGCATCCGTCAGCTCGAGCCCCGCCGCCGGACCGTGCGCCATCGACACCGCTACCGCCCTATTCAGCTCTATGACCGGCGACGGCATCAGCTCGATCAGCCGCTCGTACAGCACGGCAATCCGGATCCAGTCGGTCTGGTCGGGAGTGTGCGCCCGGGCATGACACGCGGCAATGGCCGCTTGCAATACATACTGACCGGCACCACCCAACGCCTCGGCGCGCTCCAGAGCTGCGAGACCGCGCCGGATGAGAATGTGGTCCCAACGTCCCCGGTCTTGATCGAGCAGCAGGACCGGTTCGCCCGATGGAGTTACCCGGGCCCGCAGCCGCGACGCCTGGATCTCCATGAGCGCGACCAGACCGTGGACCTCTGACTCCAACGGTGCTAGGCCGGCCAGAATCCGGCCCAGCCGGAGCGCGTCCTCACAGAGTGCAGGCCGGACCCAGTCCTCGCCCGTCGTGGCCAAGTAGCCCTCGTTGAAGACGAGATAGATGACCTCGAGTACTGATGACAGCCGGGTCGCCAGCTCGGGGCCGCGCGGAACCTCGAAAGGAACCTGCGCGTCGGCGAGCGTACGCTTAGCCCGGACAATCCGCTGCGCGATGGTAGGCTCCGGCACCAGGAAGGCGCGAGCAATCTCTGCGGTTGTGAGTCCTCCGAGCAGGCGGAGGGTGAGTGCGAGGCGCGCCTCGGTCGAGAGCACCGGGTGACAAGCCATGAACATGAGCCGGAGTACATCGTCTCCGAATTCATCATCCAGCGCGGCGTCGAGGTCCGGAGCGGTGTTCTGGCGGCTCTCGAGCTCATGACCGAGCTCCTCATGCTTTCGCTCCAACCGCTTGTTGCGGCGAAAGAAGTCTATGGCGCGATGCTTTGCGGTCCCCATGAGCCAGGCACCGGGGTTGTCTGGAATCCCCGACTCTGGCCACCGCTCCAAGGCGGCGAGTAGGGCATCCTGCGCCAGGTCCTCAGCGACTCCAACGTCGCCCACCATCCGGGTAAGTCCCGCAATGAGCTTGGTCGACTCGATCCTCCAGACCGCGTCGATGGCACGATGGGTAGCAGTATCCGTCACGGGTAGCAATCAGATCGGGTTCATGCCGGTCGGCAAGACCGGCTGACGGCACCAGACGCCTGGGTAGGGGCTCGCGTATCCACGTGGGCCGCATCAGATTCGACGCTCCCTCCGCCAGACGAGACTCAGGATGCAGCTCCGGTTCATTCTCGCTTTCTCAGTTCTCCCGCCGAGCTCGATAGCACTAGCGCAGCGCACCTCCGATTCAGGTGTGCCTCCCGGGTGGTCGGCCTACACTCGGAGCCTGGATGACTTTGCAGGTGCAGACAGCGTGGTGGGGGCAAGTGCGGTGTATGTGCGACAAGGGCAAGTCCTGGCACACCATGAGTACGGCTGGGCCGATAAAGCTCGCCGGGAGCGGACCGAAGAGCGGACGATCTACCACTGGGCGTCGATCACCAAGACGCTCACCGCGATAGCGATCATGCAGCTACGCGACCGTGGGAAGCTCAGGCTGGAGGACAAGGTCACCGATTATGTGCCCGAGCTGCGGCAAGTCCATGACTCATTCGGCTCGATGGACGAGATCACCATTCGAATGCTGTTGTCCCACTCGGCAGGATTTCAGAACCCCACGTGGCCTTACAAGGAGGGTCGCCCCTGGGAGCCGTTCGAACCGACGAGGTGGGAGCAATTAGTGGCAATGATGCCTTACCAGGAGATTCTCTTCCGCCCGGGCTCTCGCTTCGGCTACAGTAACCCGGCCTTTATCTATCTGGCTCGAATAGTTGAGCAGCTCACCGGAGATCCTTACCAGAGCTATATCCAGAAGAACATCTGGACCCCGCTCGGCCTGACCTGGAGCTATTTCGGCGCCACTCCCTACCACCTGGCGCGCTGGCGCTCGAATAACTACACCGTCCGCAGGGATAGCTCCGCTGGTACCATGGTGCAGGCGAACGGGCGGGATTTCGATCCAGGAATCACGATTCCCAACAGCGGATGGAACGCTCCGCTCACCGATTTGGCGTCGTACCTTGCTTTCCTGACCGGAGCCGGCCGTGGTGATACGGCGCTGGCACGGCGCCACGACACGGTTCTCAAGCGCTCTTCAATCGAAGAGATGTGGCGGGTGGTGGTGCCCAGCGGCTCGCAGGACGACATCCCCGCTGCCGTTGGCCTGTCCTTTTTTCTGTTTCGTAGAGGAGGGGTGAGACTGGTTGGCCATACCGGGGATCAGGCCGGCTTTCGCTCGTTCTTCTATCTCCGTCCTGACACGAAAGCCGCCGTGATCACCGTGCTGAACACCACCGACGAGGCCAACCCCGATTCAGCCGAGGCAGGGTGGAGCAGGGTCAAGCGCGAAGCAATGGCCCTGCTTGCCCCGTGAATGGTTTAACGAGCGCCCGCCCGCCCGCTGGTAGCCAAAGCCTGTTTCGCGGCATCCGCCGGCTGCTCGCAGTTGATCATCCAGGGAATGTCGAAGCGGTCTACCAGCATGCCGAATCGCTCGGCCCAAAAGGTCTTGTCGATCGGCATGGTCACCGAGCCCTGGTCCGCCAGCGCGTAGAAGATGCGGTCGGCCTCTACCGGGTCTTCGACCTGGAGAGAGACATGCAGGCCGCTGGGCTTGGTGTAGTGCTGGGGCGGACTGTCGGATGCCATCAAGACGGTATCACCCACGACGAGGCGGGCGTGGAGAACCCGATCGCCCCAGTCGGCCGGTACCTGATCTGCGATCGGAGATTCGCGGTGGGTCATCAACGAATCGATCTTGCCGCCTAAGACCTTCTCATAGAGTCTGAAGGCCTCCGCACAGTTGCCATTGAAGGTGAGATAGGGATTGACTCGCACCGTACTCTCCGCGTTAACGGTCTAATGCCTGAGATCGCCGGGCTGCCACTACTTCCTCGAGGCAACCTGCTTCCGAATCTTCTCCTCCTGCTCCCGAAGTTCGGGAGTGAATTCCGCACCGAAGTCGTCTGACTCGAACACCTGGCGAATTTCGACCTCTCCCTCCTGAAAGGGAGCGCGCTTCAGCCATTCGATGGCCTCGTCCTTTGATCTCACCTGCCAGAGCCAGAATCCGGCTATCAGCTCCTTGGTCTCGGAGAAGGGACCGTCGATCACGGTTCGCTTGCTGCCTGAAAATCTCACTCGTGCTCCCTTGGAGCTGGCCTGGAGTCCCTCACCTGCGAGCATCACGCCGGCCTTGGCCAGCTCCTCGTTAAACTTCCCCATCTCGGTCAGCATCTTCTTGTTAGGAAGAACGCCGGCTTCGGAGTTCTTGTCGGCTTTCACGATCACCATCACACGCATTTTCGTCTCTCCTGTTTGTTGAGTTGCCAAGTCCGTTCCGGTCATGGATATGGACTCTGTTCTCTACGCCGAGGACTGCGCTTGAGCCGCTAGCTCAGCCATCCTCATATACACGTCGAACGAGGCTCGCCGGAATCGACACGGCCCAAAACCTTCTGTTCTGCCTTGCGGCAGCGCTCCAGGATCCGAGCCCCGCCAGGGATGTCCGCATATGCTGCGAAACCCGGAGTGGCACCGAGCCAGCGCAGGGCATCGACATCCTGAAAGAGTGGCTCGTTGCTCCTGAGGGTTGCCAGATTCTTGAACAGGAGAGCCAGTTCCCGACCAGAACCCAGCACAGTGTCAGGGAAGTCCTCGATCGGGCCATAGCGATTCAGCAGCGTGGCCGCCGTCTTGGACCCGATGCCTGGAATACCGGGATAGCCATCCGCGGCATCTCCCACCAGGGCGAGGAGATCGGGAATCAGGACCGGTTCCACTCCAAACTTTTCACGGATCCCCTCGGCGCCCCGGATCTTACGAGCCCTGCGATCCACCTGCACCACTCGCTCACGCTCGACACATTGCGCCAGGTCCTTGTCCGGCGTCCAAATGCAGACCTTCTCGACCTCGACTCGAGCCGACGCAATCCGGCTGGCGGAGGCGAGGGCATCGTCCGCTTCCAGTTCGACCATAGGCCAAACCGTCACGCCCATGGCGACGAGCGCTTCTTCCAGCGGATGGAATTGATGCAGGAGCGCGGGATCGATGCCGGCACCGGTCTTATAGCCGGGCCAGAGCTCATTGCGGAACGACTCGATAACGTGATCGGTGGCCACTCCGACGTGGACCGCGCCGGTTTCGATCAACTCGAGAACGGTGTTCAGGACTCCGGCGACCGCGCCGAACGGAGCATCCTTACCCTTGTTGAAGCGGCGGAGGCCATAGAAGTGGCGAAACAGCTCGTACGTTCCATCTACCAGGTGCACAATCATGGACGGTGGTCAGCGGCCCTGGCGTAGAGTTCGGAAGGTGATGGAGTAGCGAAGAGCATCGACTGCGGGAATGCTGTGCTCCCATACGGTCCGGGACGGGCCGCGAATCAGATAGGCTGAACGCGGTTCTGCTACCAATGAAACCCGCTCCCAGGCGGAGCCTGCTTTTCGGCGGAATCGGAAACGGCACGCGGAGAGGAGCGAGATGCCGATAACATCACCGAACATCTTTTTGTCCCGGTGCCAGCCAATGCTGGCTCCCGCATCGTATTCTGTCAGCAGCACCTGTGCGAGCTGCTCCGGCGCGGTCCCCGCGAAGTCGGCGGCGGCCTCACGGAGAGGAAGCAGGAATGGCGGAATATCCTCGGCTTGACGAAGCGCCCGCTCGTTGAAGTCGTACTGCCAACCGTAGGACACTACCCGCCGCTTCCCGACAAATCCCTGAAATTGGAACTCCTTAAACGGGAGCTGCCGCATGTGGTCCAGCAGGAGCTGCTCCTCTTCGGAGGATAGAATGCCTGCTTGGTACTTGAACCCTTCCGGCGGCTCGTGGGCTGCGCTGAAGAATGCAATCTGTCCCTGACTCTCACCCATCAACTGTCCTCCTGAGTCCGACCCGCTCTCCGGAAGGTATCCCGGTTCCCTGGCCATGGCAGGCTGCTTTTATAAGGAAGTTGTCGGACCTTTTAGAGGGCGGGCGATCAGAATGCCCGTAGCATGGCGGATGGCAGCAACGTACTCGGGCAAGGTGGTAGCGGAGACCTGTACCACGCCACCGGACAAGGGAGCATGGAGTACCCGGAGGATTCCATTCTTGTCCCGGTAAGCGAATGCGGCATGCGTAGCATCCAGGCCGGAAATCTCGGTAGCGAAGCCCAGCACATCTCCTGTCTGGATGCGATCGACCGCATTAGGGATGCACTTGGTCGGAACGACGCGACGCTGCTGAGAGTCCAGAGATCGCTCCATTGACTCGATTTCACGGTACACAGCAGCATCCGACAGGGCAGGGTAGCTCTGCCGGTGCTCGGTCATGAAGCGCAACGGGCGGTCATCCGCCACTCCGCCCAGCTCACCGCCTAGATCTCTGACCAGACCGCGGTGCTCTCCGTCCCTGATCCACTCACTGAAGTAATGCAGCCGGGAGCTGTAGCCTCGTCGCTCTCCGCTGCGGTAACGCATCCGCTCGACCTCCCGGCCAAACCGTTTCCAACTGACCGATCCGGGAGCAGCAGCTACCCTCGCCACGGCGAGACAGGCCTCGACCAGCGTCACGCAGTCGAATCGGGTGAGGGAAAGTGTGAGGGGCTCGGATCGCGGGCTTCCGCCGGCCCGGATATAGGCTTCGAGTGTGGCCGCTTCGTAGGGAGATCCCCGAGCGAGCTCGCCAGTGCGGATTGCTGCCCGCCCAAGTGGATAGTGATCGCCGAACAGGCCCTCAGATCGAAGGGTGGACGACCACGATACCAGCCGGTCGCGATCGGGGTTCGTCAGGGGGATCCGCCATTGCGGCCAAAAGGATGTCGCAGCAGCTGTCGCACTTAGTCGGAGCCAGTCCCTGCGGGATAAGCTCTTCGGATCCCACAACCTCGATGGCGGGTGCATGTCGAAATATGTCAGTGGTTGATCGACAGGTCATCTTGTTCGGGCCACTGGTCGGGCGATGGTAGCGACTTGTCGCTCCACCATGAATTAGTTATCATAGCAACTGTTCGCAGGAACATCGACCCTTCTGGTCAGGACGGATGGTATGCCCTCAGGCAATGCTTCTACTCGGCAGTCCGGCACTCTCCAGGCGGAAATGCGTCAGGGCCGCCCCTTTAAGTCGATTAACCAGGAGGCCACGGTAGCGCTGCTTCGGACCGCATCACTGGTGACTCGCGCATTCGCCAGGGCGGTAGAGCCGGCCGGGCTGAGTTTCCCCCAGTACAACGCCCTGCGGATCATCCGGGGTGCCGGCAGCAACGGCATTCCCACTCTGGCAATCCGAGAGCGCATGGTGGACGAGGGTACCACCATCACACGATTACTCGATAAGCTCGAGCTTGCTGGACTAATTAGCCGTGAACGAAGCTTGCCCGACCGGCGGCAGGTCATCTGCTATGCGACGGAATCCGGCAAGCGGTTGCTGGACCAGCTCGATCCCAAGGTAGACGCCCTGGACGAGCTGGTGGTGGGTTTCTTGCCGAGCGGCCGCTTGAAGGAATTTCTGCGAACCCTGGAGGAAATCCGCCGGGAGAACGCCGAGCGCGGGGCGGCCCGGACTACCCAGGTGAAAGCTGCCTCATGAGCGGGCGCCAACTATCAGCTTGCTCAGACTCAATAGTTAGTAAGACAAGTGTTGTCTAAGCAAGTAACTGTCCACCTTTCACTACCTGGAGTGTTCTATGCGGCACCGTTTCATCCGTACTTCCTCTGAGGCGGCCCCTGCACTGGCCCGCCTGGTTCTAGCCGCGGCCATCCTACCGCATGGACTTCAGCACGTGTTCGGCTGGTTCGGGGGCTTCGGCTTCTCAGGCACCTATCAGTGGATGACAAGCACACTAGGATTTTCCGGCCCTCTTGCAGCGCTTGCCCTCATCACGGAAATCATCGCGCCTCTTGCGCTACTGCTCGGACTCGGTGGCCGAGTGGCGGCGCTGGGACTGGTCGGCTTGATGGCTGGTGCCCTCAGCACCCATCTGCCGAATGGCTTTTTCATGAATTGGTTCGGCAGCCTGCCCGCCGGCCAGGAAGGCTTCGAATACCACATCGCGGTCATCGCCCTGGCCGGAACTGTGGTCTTACAGGGCAGTGGGAACTGGTCGCTGGATCTCTTGCTCTACCGCCATCGGCGGGAATCCTCTCTTGGGTTGGGCGAGCGAGTGTGCCAGGCTGCGTGAAAGTCGTTTGCGAGTCATCGCGTCCTCCGTAGGTGACACCCTGGCCCCGCTTTCGTGGGAAGCGCCGGGCCGATGGGAGAGACTCACACTCTATGCTATTGCCTAATGGTGGCTTAGCGAATCAACTGCACTTTGGCCTGACTGTTGCTCACTCCCCGCGCCTGGCGGTCTACGGTGGCCATTCTGGAGACCCGACAGCAAGTGCTGGAGGTCACATCACCAGGGCCGGGTTCGCTGTATGGTCACGCAGCCGTCAGGGACTAGTCGCCGCGGGGGCGACGGCTCATAGTACACGGGGCACAGAGGAGGTTGTAATGAGTGAACGACTATCCCGGGCCATGGCAGCCGGTGGATTGGCGCTGGCCTTCGCGATTGCACCACTTAGTGCATTGCATTCGCAATCCAAGCCGCAGGGGGCGCCGACGGGAACCACTCCGGGACAAACGCCTACGACTCCGGGACAAACGCCCACGACGCCCTACCCAACGACGCCCAGCCCAACGACCACCGGCCCAACGACCACCGGCCAAACCACCCAGGGTGACATCCGGGCGGACGCCGCGTTCATTCGGGAAGCGGCCAGTGCCAATCTGATGGAGGTCCAGCTGGGTCAGACGGCGCAGGCCAGGGCGACGAACAGCGCCGTGAAGCAGTTCGGTCAGCGGATGGTGAACGATCATACCAATCTGGAGAATCAGCTGGCCTCGATGGCGGCGAGCAGTGGGCTGGCGCTGAAGCAGTCTTTAAGCTCGAAGCACAAGGATGCGGTGGATCGCCTCAACAAGCTCTCGGGCCAGTCGTTCGATTCGTCATACATGAAGATGATGGTCCAGGCTCACCAGGAGGATATCGCGAAATTCCAGAGCCAGAGCCAGTCGGCCAAGTCGGTCCAGGTGCGCACCTTTGCCACCAACGCCCTTCCGGTTCTGCAGCAGCACCTGAGCCTGGCGACCCAGGTAAGTAGCCAGCTCGGCATTCAGGTGGCGACCGATACCACCTCCCCGACGGTCGGTGGGAAACAGACCGGCGGTAACGCCAATGTGGGTTCAGATGCCGAGTTCATTCGCGATGTGGGCGCAGGGAACGCCATGTTCAGCCAGCTCGCCGACATTGCGGAGCACAAGGCCAAGGACCAGGCCGTGAAACAATTTGCCGAGCGCACTCGATTGGAGTTCGACAAACTAGAGAGTCAGTGGTCGAACCTGGCCTCGAACAACGACATGAAGAGCGGCGGCATGGGCAAGCGGCACCACGAGAAGGTCGAGGCGGTACAGAAGGCCTCAGGGAAGAACTTCGACAAGACCTTTATGACCATCATGGTCCAGCAACTGCACGACCGGGTGACCTATTGGCAGAAGGAAGGCCGTGCGTCCAACTCGGCTCAGGTACGCAATCTCGTGAATCAGGGCCTGCCGGCGCAGGAACAGCTTTACGCGTTAGCCCAGCAGGTAGCGAGGCAGGTCGGGGTAAACCCGGAGGCGGCGCTTAAGAACCGGACCGACGTTACCGCCAAGAACGAGAAGGACAAAGACAAGGACAAGAAGTAACAGCCAACTCACGTAGCTGAAAAAAAGGGCGTCCGCGAGGGCGCCCTTTTTATCACCGTTCCTTCTTCTCAGCCACGATGAGTGTGGTCTCTCGCTCTGCCCTCCGGCCGTCTGGGGTCTTGATTCTCACCGTGAGGGAATACCTCCCCGGCTGCGACTTCGAAGTGTTCAGCTCCCGCCGGATCCGAGCGATCGGCCCGTCGAAGCGTTCGCTGAATCGAATCACCGAGCGGCCTTTCCCGTCATCCCGAACAAATGTGATCTCGCTTTCGATCTCCGACCGAGGCCGGGCCCCGGCGATCTCGTAATAGATCGGGATCGGCTCTTCCCGGACGTAGCTCCCGGTCGAGCTCAGAGGGAATGGGCCGTCCGGAGCAGCCCAGGGCCGTCCACCGGTCTTGTCGCCCAATACAATGTCGCTCAGGGCGAGGGCTTTGCCGGCCAGGTCGGGGACGGGAACGTCGCGGTCGTGCAGGACTTCCCCGGCTGAGTCCGGCTGCTGCTGGAGTGCCACCCCGACGTTCCAGCTCCCCGGCGCGAGCGGAATTTCGGTAGTGAAGGTGACCATTTGGCCCGGCTCGGGAACCTGGTGAACTCCCAGGTGTCGGACGCTGTCCAGCTCGAAGGTGCGGAGGCCCGATTTCGCCACCAGTCTCATTTGAAATCCGTACGCCAGCGGCTGCTGGGAAATCGGAACCAGCGTCGTGCCCGGCACCGACACGACGACGAGCGCACGCCCCCGTCCCGCCTGCGTGCCGAGCAGTCCGTACGCTCGCCAGGCGGTATTAAGTGCGGAGGGGAAATGCAGGAGGTCGGAATCGGTCGTCGTGCCGGTCTCCCGGCTGCGCGTGGTGATGGCGAGCTCGCGCTCCCAGTTTCTGCGGGACTCGTTTCCCTCTAGGTCAGCGTAGATCGGATCGAGTGATCTGCGAGAGTCCATCAGCCCGTCCACCGCGGGGCAGCTCCGCGCGGAGCCCGCCTGACGAACCCTGGTGGTGGCTCCGTTCCCACCACCCACGTTGGCCAGCGTTTCTACCAGCCGCCAGTCGTCCGGATTCTGCCGGGCGACGAAGTGCAAGATCAGATTCCCCTCTGGCCTACGATACAGCCAGGAGGAGTTAGGACAGGCACCGGTCCGCACCGCCGAAACGGTCGTATCCGGCTCGCCGTGCCGGATGTAGACCAACCCCCGATCGTCGTATTCGGCGTCTCGATTGATCCAGAGCTCGTTAAGCTCGTACTGCCGCGGATAGCTGAGTAGACGGAACCGTTCGCGCGCTACGCCGATCCGCCGGTAGTGTTCCCGCAGACGCGAGCCCCGAGGGCGGAGCGATTCCAGGTCCCGCTGTTCCCAGAAGCGCCGCAGCCAGCCGGGCCGCGCGGCGGCCGGCAGACTGTCGAACCCCCTTAGCTCTCCGCTGTCCGCCACAAACGTGAGGTCAGACCGAAGCTCTCGCAGTACCCTCGGGTCGGTGGTAGCGGCGACCTGATAGTAGAGTGAGTCGGCTGCCGGCGCACCCGCCGCGAGCCGCAATCGCGCAAGCTCGAGGGTGCCTCGATCAGGGGAGCCGCCGGCCGCGAGGTATAACGAGAACGCACTGTCTGCGGTCGCGGGCCGCCAGAGCCAGGAGGCCAGCCTTCCCCGGAGCCAATAGCGAATGGTGTCTGGTACCTCGGATTCGGCTGGAGGAATGGCGAGGAGCCCCGGTCCGACCTCCTTTACCAGATACGGCCGATCGACCTTCTCCGGCAGCAGGATCTTGGTAGCCACGGTGGAAGCGGCCACCGCCGCGGATCCACCTCCCTTCGCCGCGAAGCCAAGGTCATAGACTGCATCCTCCTTCCATGCGACCCCGACACGCTGGCCCGGTGCGTCCTTGGGTACCCAGTTGGTTTGAGCCAGACGCTCTTTCACCAGACCTCGCGCGCCGTAGGCCGCGGGACACCGGGGTGACCTCAAGGCGAGATCTGTGAGTTTCCGAAGTCTCTCGTCCGCATCACCGCGGTCCTCGAAGATGTAGATCACGGTATCCAGCGGCTGACCGGTCAGCTCCGATACGATCAATTGCCGGGCGTAGTCACACGTGAGCTTGGTTCGAGTGGTCTCCCGGGCTGCCTTCGCCACGGTCTGGGCTTGGAGAGGGATGGAAGGACTGATGGAAACAACGGAGGCGAACAGCAGTGCTGAAACGGTACCGGAGTGGCGCAATCGCATAGGCGACTCCTTCCGAACTCGGTCGAGCCAGAAGGGAGACGGCTCAACCGGGGCGACCCACACCCCGTGCTTGTTGATCCCCGAATCGGGCCCTAGCTTGTCCCTCACTCCATCTTCAACACCTAATATCGGTCCAGGAGAACTCATGTCTCTCTCCCGTCGGCGTCTGCTCGTAGGGGGTACTCTGACCGCGGCTGCGGGCGCGCTGGCGCCGACGTTGAGCTTTGCGGAGCGGCTCCGTCCGGCGCTGCTTCCGGTCAACTGGGATGAGTGGAGCTCGGTTCGCGAGCAGTTTGACCTCGCCCCCGAGTATATCCACCTCGGCCTCTTCTATCTCGCCTCGCATCCTCGCCCGGTGCGGGCGGCGATCCAGCAGCTGCGTCAGCGCCTCGATCGCAATCCGTTCCTGACAGTGGAACAGGGGATGTTCGAACCGGCCCATCCCAAGTTTTACGCCGCCGTCACCGAAGCGCTAGGGAGATATACCGGATTTGATCCCAACGACATCGCGCTGACCAGCAACACCACCACAGGTCTGTCGGTGATCTATCACGGCCTCCCGTTGAAGCCGGGTGACGAGATCCTGTCCACGAATCAGGATCACTACGTTCACCATGAGGCGATCCGTCTCGCGTCCGAGCGGAACGGGGCAACCTGGCGAAAGATCCCCATCTTCGGCTCGTATGACACGATCTCCGCGGACGAGATAACCGACCGGATCCGTAAAGCCATCGCGCCCCAGACCCGGGTGGTGGGGATTACCTGGGTGCACTCCTCCAGCGGACTCCGGATGCCGGTCCGCCGAATCGCCGATGCGATCGCCCAGGTGAACCGATCGCGCGGACCGGAGAACCGAGTCCTGCTGGTGGTTGATGGAGTCCACGGGATCGGAGTCGAGAGTCCCGATCTCAACGGCCTCGGCGCCGACCTCTTCGCAGCGGGGTTGCACAAGTGGATCTTCGCGCCCAGAGGCACGGGATTCGTCTGGGCCAAACCGGAGATTTGGGCAGGGATGCGCCCCTTGATGGCCAGCTTTCAATGGATGGAGGAGTTCGAGGCCTGGGCCGATGAGCGACCACTTACTCCGCCGGCGCGTGCGGCGCTCTTCTCACCCGGCGGCTTCCAGGCATACGAGCATCATTGGGCGATTCCTGCTGCCATCGAATTTCATCGCAAGATCGGACCGAGCCGGATCACCGAACGCATACACGCGCTCAATGCGCAGATGCGCGAGGGTCTGAGCAAGATGCCTCACGTCGTGGTGTACACTCCGGCGTCACGCGAGCTGAATGCGGGGATAGTCTGTTTCGACGTGAAGGGGGTCAAGGCCGAGGAAACGGTCAAGCGTTTGTTGGCGAAACGGATCCTGGCCTCTACCACTCCTTACCGAGTGCCGGTATCACGTCTGGCATGTGGCATCATGAATACGCCGGATGAGGTGGAGACAACGCTCGGGGCGATACGGTCGTTGTGAGCACGGCTGCGTTCCTTATTGTGCAGCAAATGAGGGCCTCCGCCCGGAGGGTTTAGAGTCTGGTGCGCCGACCCATGTTGTTGTGGAAATGTGAGTAAATGTGCACTGCTGCGGATAAGTAAGAACCCTCTTGCGCGTATCAATCCTCCTTCCTATGTTGTCTCGCCGATTCGAAAAAAGATCATTTTCGGGTCGGGAGTGACGAGACCAATCGCGCGTCTCGTCCACACCGCAGTGGCGCGGCGGTGTGCCGGGCAAGAGGTTGATCCGCGATTCAGCCGACTTGCAGCGCTCACGCTGGTGAACCGAGTGGTCGCGCAAGCCACTCGGGGATAAAAACCGGAGCTCCAGACGCCAAACCGCAAACGCTTCAGTTTGGGCGGTGGCGAATGGAAGAAGAACGGAGAAGTCAATTCTCCGACTCCGGAATAGCCAACGCGCGGGCGGCCCGCAGTCCTTTCGGGGAATGCGGGCCGCCTTCATTATAGGTACTGGTAGCAAATCGTCAGCCGGCACGGCCCCAAGCACCACTAATCAGCCTGACCACCATGCCCACCACCGTTGTCTTCATCCACGGCGCCTGGCTCACCCCGGCCTCGTGGGATCGATTCCGCGGACGTTTCGAGAGCCGCGGTTACGTGACGATGGCGCCGCCGTGGCCATTCAACGATCGGCCGATCGAAGAGCTGCGCCGCGCTCCCGATCCCGGGCTCGCCCAGCTGACGATCGGAAAACTGGTGGACCACTTCGAGGAATTGGTTCGGGCCATGCCCGAACCGCCGATCCTGGTGGGCCATTCATTCGGTGGGCTCCTGGTGCAGAAGCTCATGGACCGGGGACTGGGGTCGGTCGTTGTCGCAATCGATCCGGTGCTCCCGCGCTTCGTGCAACCCCGTCCGATCACATTGCTCAGCGCGCTACCGATGCTCACCTCCTGGATGGGGTGGAGGCGTACCCTCACCATGTCGTTCGAGCAGTTTGCCAAAAACTTCGCAGGAGATGTACCCCCCGGCGAGCAGCAGCAGGCCTACCAGCGCTACATCGTTCCCACGCCGGGCCGGCTGCTATTTCAGGATGCGGCGCACATCGGGGACCGGGTGCACTGGGGCAACCGACACCGAGCGCCGCTGCTCCTCATCGCCGGTGAGAAGGACCGCACGGTGGAAGCTTCTATGGTTCGGGCGGCATACAAAGCCTACAGCCGCCGGTCCACGGCGCTCACCGAATTCAAGGCGTTTCCCAACCGGTCGCATTTTCTGATCAATTCGCCGGGATGGGAGCAGGTTGCCGACTACGCGATCAATTGGGTGAGCCGGTATGCTGCTCCCACCAGGAGACCATGGCCGGGGCGGGGGAGTTCCGCTGCCTCAAGCATCTGAGGAGGGCGACGTCCCCAGAGCTACCCCAAGATGTACTCGAACGAACTGGACCGAATGACCCAGTGAAGGGTTCGGTGGAGGAAACTGTATGGCGAACCTTGTCTACAAGCCTGGCCAGCGCAGACACCTGTTCGCCGTGCGCCAACTGCTTCCCGACCCGAACGACGAGGATTCCTACGTGGCCGGCCCTCTCGTCGCCGTCTACAGCTCGAGCAATCCCACGGACGTGATTCGCCAGGCGCGCCGCGAGGGCTTGGTGTTCCCTCCCTACGTGGTGGTGCACGTGACTGGCTATATGCTGGCCCTCGCTCACCAGGGCCAGGAGGGCTTTCGCGTGTGGGTCATCGAGCCTGACGACCAGGTGGCGGAGCAGTATGTCGTGTCTCTAGTTGACATGGTTCGCGCGGGCTGGATTGTCCGCAAAACGCGGTAGTTTCACCCCTAATCCCTGCAGGTCGCGAGCCTTGACCCGCGCCCTATCTTGTTGCGGCGCAAGCACCTTGACGAGCGACCTGGGGCACCGTACGCTCTAGCGTCCCCGCTCCCTTAGAGGCCTACCCTTGTCCGGTTACCGCGTTCTGCGGATCCGGAAGGTTTCATGAGGACCTGCCGCACTGTTCGTCAGACCGCCCCCTCCTGGGTCAGGCGGAACGCCGGCCCCTTCCGTGCGCCGCAGTTTTCTCGGTGAACGGAACGACCATCCTCATCACGGTCGGCGTACTCCTGCTACAGTTGGTCACGATCGCTGCTCTGCTGCTTGAGCGTCGTATGCGGCGCCGGACGCAGACCGCACTTGGCGAGAGTGAGGCACGTGCGGCGGAGCAACGCAGCGAGCTCATCCACTTGGGACGGGTCGCGCTGGTGGGTGAGCTGTCGGCGGCGCTGGCCCGTGAGACGAAACAACCCCTGGCGGCGATCCTCACCAATGCCCGTGTCGCGCGGCGTATGCTGGAGCTCGGCCACGTCGACACGGCCGAACTGCGCGAAATTCTGGAGGATATCGCCGCGGACGACCTGCGCGCCGGCGCGGTCATTGACCATATGCGCAGCCTGGTAAGGAAGGACGAGGCCGAGCCGGAACTGCTGTCGATCAACGAGGTGGTGAGCGAGGTGCTGGAACTGATGCGCAGCGACCTCCAGTACCATCGCGCGGTCGTCAGCACCCGGCTGTACGAGCCCGCGCCGTTGGTGTTGGCAGACCGGGTGCAGCTGCAGCAGGTCCTCTTGAAGGTGATCATGAACGCGTGCGACGCAATGAGCGACGTGCGTCCGGGCGAGCGTCTGGTGGTGGTCTCCACCGCGAGGAGTGGCGACGCCCGCATCGAGGTTCGGGATCAGAGGAGCGGGATTCCACCCGATGCGCTGACTGCAATATTCAACCCCTTCGTGACGACCAAGCGCGACGGTCTGGGGCTCGGGCTCGCCATCTGTCGGACGATCGTCACGGAATACCACGGTCGTATGTGGGCGGTCAACCATCCAGACGGCGGGGCCACGGTGATCGTCTCGCTACCGCTCGCTGCCACGCTCGCCTTTCCTGACCCCTCGGCGTGACCCATCCGCACCTTTCCTGAGCTGGTCATGACCGCCGGTTGTGCCCGGTCCGCCGACCACCTCGATCGGCGGCTGGCCGTTGAGGAACACTTGGTGGCAGTCCGAGCTAAAGAAGTAGGCCAGCAAGAAGGGCGCGACTCCAACAGAGAGGAAGGGCGTCCGGCTTGACACTGGCTTGACGGGCGCTGGGCACATTTCACTGCACCAATGCACACCACAACCGGAGGCGGCATGCGTCTCTCTGTGCTAGCTCGAAACGTCGGCGTGATCGTGCTCGGCACCTCCTTGGTCGGGTGCACCAGCTGGCGGGTGCAGGACGTGCCTCCTGGCGAGCTCTTCCAGCACAAGGCGCCTAGCCGTCTCCAGGTGAGT
>JBKPAO010000103.1:0-14181 GCA_046726475.1 Gemmatimonadota bacterium
CCTCCGGCTACCCACCCTGAGCGAGGTTCGGGCGGCTCAGCGCCAGCTCACCGAGGGGGTCTCCAGCCAACTCGACTCTATCTTGACCGCCAGCCAGCGCCTCGAGCGTCAGACCGGTGATCTCGCCCAGGAGCAGCCTCGCACGAAGGGCGGCCAAGGCGAGAAGAGTGGTGAATCGCTCACCTTCGAGCAGGCGCAACGCGCCGAAGGCATCGCCAAGTCTCAAGAAGAGGTCGTTCGTCAGGCCGAGTCGCTCAAGCAGTCACTGGAGGCGTTACGACGGAGCGCCGAAGCGGCTGGATTGCGCGACTCGGCGTGGCAGCGACAACTCGCGGAGATCCGAGACCAGTTGGAGCGGGCAATCTCACCGGAGTTGCGCGAGAAGCTCGCCGCCCTTCAAGAAGCACTCCGTGAGTTGGACCCGGAGCGAGCCAAGGCCGCGCTCGAGCAGCTGGCCGACACGCAAAAGCAGCTTCGCGAGGCGCTCGAGCGGAGCCGCGATCTGTTCCGTCGCGCCGCTCTGGAAGGCGATCTGGCGAACCTCGCGCAGGAATCGAAGGATCTTGCGCGGGAGCAACGACAGTGGAACCAGCGGGCTGGCGGCAGAGACAGTCTCCACTCAGCCCGGGCCGAACAGCAGCTGGCTGCGCGCGCCGACTCGCTTTCGGCGGCGCTCCGCAGGGTAGCTGAAGACGCCACGAAAGAAGGAAAAGCCCAGTCGATCGAGGCTTCAGGAAAGCAAGCGGCGAAGGCGTCGAATCAGATGCAGCAGGCCGCGGGCTCGATGCGGCAGGGTCAACGTGGCACCGCGAAGCAGCAAGGGGAGCAAGCCTCCCGCACGCTGGAGCCGATCGGAGACCAACTCGACCGGCAGCGTCAGCAGATGCAGCAGGATTGGCGTCGCGAGGTGACCGAAGCGATGGACCAGGCGCTGGTCGAGACCAGCCGCCTGGCCGAACGCCAACTCCAGGTTCAGAACGAGCTCCGCGAAGGCGAGCCGAGTGCGGCGACTCGGGCGGAACAAGCCGCTATTGAGGAAGGCGTAAGGAAGATCCTGGAGCAGGTAAAGCAGGCCGGGGGAAAGAACGCGTTGGTGTCACCCCAAATTGCTGCCGCGCTCGGAGCGGCGCAGTTACAAATGCAGCAGGCGCGGGAGGCGATTTCTTCGGCTGCTCCGAATGGACGGGAGGCGGCCGATCAGGCGGGCGGTGCAGTGGACGATCTGAACGCAGCCGCGCACCAGCTCATGCGCGCACGCGACGATGTCTCTGGGTCGCAATCCGGCTCCGGTTTGGCGGAAGCTTTGGAACGGCTGGCGAAGCTCGCTCAGCAACAGGGTGGACTGGGGCGCCAAACAGCCGGACTGCTGCCGATGGCGGGCGCCGGCGCCATTCAACAGCAGCTGCGGCGATTGGCCGAGCGGCAACGAGCCTTGGCCCAGGAGCTGGAAAAGCTCCGCGGCGAGGGGAGTGTCGCAGGAGCGGGGCAGATGGCCGACGAGGCCAAGGAACTGTCGCGTCGAATGGAGGCCGGTCGGCTGGACCGGCAAGTGGTGGAGCGGCAGGAGCGACTCTTCCGGCGAATGCTCGATGCTGGTCGGACGTTGCAAGGGCACGAGGAAGACCAGAAGAAGGAACGCCAAAGCATCACCGCAACGGACGACAGCGTGCATGTGCCTCCCGCGCTCCGGGCGCGGCTGCAGGATGAGGACGACCGGCTTCGGGTACCTACGTGGGAGCAGTTGCAGCACCTGTCGCCGGAGGAGCGGCGGCTGGTGGTAGATTACTTTCGCCGCCTTTCGCAGATGCTTCCGAGGTAACGAATGAGCCTCCTCCTTCGGGCTGCCCTGTCGCTGACTCTGCTCCTCCCCGCCACACTGGCGGCGCAGCAGCGACAAAGTCTGACCCAGGCGCTCGATCTGGAACGGCGGGGTGATTACGCCGGTGCTGTCAACGTGTACAAGTCGGTGCTCCGGTCTCGGCCGGGTGATGCCTCTGCGCTCCTAGGTCTGGAGCGGTCGCTGCTTCCCCTCAACCGGAGCGCCGAGATGGTCGGCGTTCTCCAGGCCGCTCTGGCGGCCGCCCCTACCGCTGCGGTTTATGGTATCGCGCTAAGAACCTGGGCTGCCGCCGGCCAGCTGGATTCAGTGCGCAGTCTGGCCATACGCTGGGCCAACATCGCCCCGACCGACGAGACTCCCTACCGTGAGTGGGGCGGAGCGGAGCTCCTCCGGCAAAACCGGGCCGGTGCCCGCGCTGCGTACTTGCAGGGCCGCGCGCGACTGGGCCGTCCTGATGCGCTCGCCGCCGAATTGGCCCAGCTCGCGGTGGCAGAAGGCGATTATCCCGGTGCTCTGGAGCAATGGCTTCTTGCTACCCGCAGATTTCCCGGGTATCGCGGCTCGGCAGTGGCCACGCTGGGGCAGGCACCTGATGCCGTTCAGCCGAACCTCCTCCGGGAATTGGCCAAGGACACGGATTTTTCCAGCCGTCGCCTGGAAGCCGAGCTCCGCGCCCGCTGGGGCGATCCGGCAGGCGCAGTTCGGGTCCTCCTTGAGGCGTTGCCCGCCGACAGAATTCAATCGATAGCGGCGCTCCGAAGCTTGCTCGACCAGCTACGGATGTTGCGGACCTCGGAAGGCAAACAGGCGGAGGCCCGAATATTGGAAGCGGTGGCTGATCGATCCCCCGGCGTGCAGGCAGCGCAAGTCCGGCTCGATGCGGCTCAGGCGTATTCGGCCGCCGGCGACAAGGAGAACGCGCGACGCATGCTGGGAGAGTTGGCGGACAATCGATCCACTCCTGCGTCCATTTCTGCTGGCGCAGCAGCGACGCTCATCGGAGTGCTCATCAGCGAAGGGAAGCTCTCGGAGGCGCAAAAGAGACTGAACGAGGTTCGCCCCACGCTCAGCTCGGACGACTACGACTCGATGCGGCGCGAATTGGTGACGGGGTGGATGCGGGCGGGCGATCTCGGCCGGGCCGATTCCGCGATCGCGGCCGACAGTAGTGTGGAAGGCCTCGCTCTGGGAGGCAGAATCCGCCTCTACCGGGGTGATATCGCCGGGGCTATCCAGCGGTTCAAGGCTGCGGGTCCGTACACTCGCGATCGCGACGAGGCAACTCGTCGCACTGCCCTGCTGGCTCTGCTCCAACCTCTGGATCGTGACACGCTGCCCGAGCTGGGACATGCCTTGCTCCTGTTGGAGCAGGCGGATACCGCACAGGCCGCAGCCAGCCTGGAGCATCTGGCCGGCGAGCTCCCACTCCAGCATGGAGGCGCCGAGCTCAACCTGCTCGCGGGCAAGCTCCTGCATGCGACCGGTAACCCCAAGGATGCCGAGCGTCTGTTTCGAGCCGCGGCCGCCCGGGAAGCCCCGGGCACCGCTCCGGCAGCGGAGTTGGCCCTGGCGGAGCTCCTTCTTTCGACGCAGCGCCCAGGGGACGCAGTTGCGGTGCTCGAGCACCTAATCCTGACCTATCCCCAGAGCGCTCTGGTCCCCCAGGCGCGCCGCCAATTGGACGAGGCTCGCGGGGCGGTGCCGAAGACATGAAGCGACGAGAATTCGTCCACCACTCCTGCGCCGCTTTTGTCGGCCTGTATGCGGGACGCTCCTGGCGATGGACAGCCGGCAGCCGGGCACCCTGGCTCCTGGTTCCGATGGACGACGCCCAGACGGACCACCTGAAGGCGTATGGGGTGGCGTTCAGGGCCCTCAAGCGCGGGACTCGATCGGAGTGGTTCCTGAATTACCGTAACGGCGCTTTTCTCCTCCCGAGCGACGAGGTCACCACTCGGGACGCTGCCCTAACGGGGGTGCTGGTGGAACCTTTGGATGAAGGTGCCCTAGCCCAGATCCGTGGCCAGGTGCAGGGCGGAAACATGGATGCAGTGCCGCTGGAAAAGCCGCCGAAGGTTGCGGTGTATGCGCCTCCGAACGCGCCTCCGTGGGACGATGCGGTCACCATGGCGCTCAACTACGCCGGTATCGACTTCGACAAGATTTGGGACAATGAAGTCCTTGCACAAAAGCTCAGAACCTACGACTGGCTTCACCTGCATCACGAAGACTTCACCGGCCAGTATTCCAAGTTCTTCTTGAACTACGCCGGGGCACCGTGGCTGGTCGACATGGTCGAGCGCAACCGCGCCGTGGCCGCCTCGCAGGGCTTCCCTTCGGTGCCGGCCGAAAAGCGGGCGGTGGCGGTGGCCATTGCGAACTTCGTCGAGCGAGGCGGGTTTCTGTTCGCCATGTGCACCGCCACGGAGACACTCGACTTGGCGCTGGCGGCCGATGGGGTCGACATTGCGGCCTCCTACGCCGACGGCAGTCCCATGGACCCGCGCGCCTCCTCCAAGATGAAGTGGAATCGGGCACTGGCGTTCCACAATGCGCAACTGGAGCTGAGTCCCACCATCCCGGTCTACTCCGACATCGACGGCCATCAGGTGAATTCGCCGGACCGGCGGCAACCGCTGGGCTCGTTCAGCCTCTTTAATTTCAGCGCCAAGATCGATCCGGTCGCGACGATGCTGGTCCAGAACCACCGCCAGGTCATTCCCGATTTCTATGGACTGACCACATCCTTCACCCGGAAGACACTCAAGCCCAGCGTGACAGTGCTTGCCGAAGAGCCCGGGGCCCCGTGGGTCAAATACATCCACGGAGAGCACGGACAGGGCACCTGGACCTTCTTCGGCGGGCACGACCCCGAGGATCCCCAGCATCAGATCGGAGACGTCCCCACCGACCTCTCTCTCCATCCTCACTCACCGGGGTATCGGCTGATCCTCAACAACGTCCTGTTCCCGGCTGCAAAGAAGAAAGAGCTGAAGACTTGAGCGAGCGCCTCGCACCGGGCGTTCGGGCCTACCTTGCTGCCGAGATTAACGCCGCCGGCGGACGGGAAGTCTCCTTTTTTGGAGACGTGGACCAGGATGGGGTTGTCACCGGAGCTGTGGTTGCGGCTCGGGGGACGGTGGATATGGTGTTGGCCCTTCCTGCTGGGGCACGGAGGGGTCAGATACTGCTGCACAACCATTCCAGCGGAGTACTGGAGCCGTCCGCAGCGGATCTGAACGTGGCCGCACACCTCCATGATGCGGGTGTAGGATTCGGTATTCTGAACAATGCCGCGACCGAGCTCTACATTGTCGTGGAAGTCCCCAGAGACCGGCCCGTCGTTCGGATCGACCCATACGCAGTCGTCGACACGCTGGGCGAGCGCGGTGCCATTGCCCACCAGCTCAGCCGGTACGAAGATCGCCAGAGCCAACGTGATATGGCGGCGCACATAGCCGACGGATACAACGATGGTGGCGTTCAGTTGCTCGAGGCAGGAACCGGGGTAGGCAAGTCGTTTGCCTACCTGGTGCCGGCGCTGGCGTGGGCGAAGGCCAACGGTGAGCGCACCGTGGTGAGCACCAACACCATCAATCTCCAGGAGCAACTGGTCGGTAAGGATCTCCCTCTCCTGCGGGAGGCGCTTTCGGATGACGACTACTCACCGACCTTCGCCTTGCTGAAGGGCTGGCGTAACTATCTCTGTCTCTCTCGCATGCACCAGGCGGTCACGGCTCAACGGACACTGCTGGAGCAAGACAAGCTGGACGAGCTGGTCGGCATCGCAGGATGGGCCGGCCATACCGCGGATGGAACTCTGAGCGATCTGCCGGTGAGTCCTAGTGCCGAGGTGTGGGACGAGGTTAGCGCCGAGCCCGACCTGTGTACCCGGCTCAAGTGTCCCCACTTCGACCGCTGCTTCCTCTTTCGGGCCCGGCGCCGCGCGGCCGAAGCCGACGTGGTCGTCGTCAATCACCATCTGCTAGCAGCTGACCTGGCGGTCCGGCAGGCGGCAGACAACTGGCAGGAAGCCGCCGTGCTTCCGCCGTATCGCCGGCTGATTTTGGACGAGGCGCACCACCTCGAGGATGTCGCTGCCAACCACCTCGGGATCCAGGTGACCAGCAGGGCGGTCCGCCGCCTGCTCGGGCGGTTCGAGCGGAATGGCCGGGGTCTGGCACCCACACTGTCCCATGAGCTGCACAGGCAAAATGATCTCCTGAGTCGAGCCAGCTTGGATTTGCTGCAGCAACGGCTGCTCCCGGCCATCGGCGATGCTCGGCGCGCGAGCGAGGAGCTCTTTGCCAGGTTGCTCCAGCGACTCGAAGACGCCCCCGGAGGGCAACTCCGGCTGGACGATGACTTCGCTGGTGACCCGATGTGGCAGCAGGGTTTGGGCTTCGATCTAGACGCAACGCTCGGCGCCTTCCGGTTGCTGCGGGACACCATCGAAACCATTGCGGATCGTCTGTCGCAGGCGGAAGAGACCGAGCGGCGGGGTCAATTGCTTCAGGAGCTACGAGGGGTCATGCGGCGGCTGGAGACCATATCCGACGGGCTGAATCGAGCACTTCGGCCGGCTACCGGAGGACCTCCAGTCGTCCGGTGGATGGAGCGAAGCGCGAGAGGGCTGAACGTGAGCCTCTCAGTGGTACCGCTCGACCTCGCGCCGATTCTGCGGGAGCTGCTGTTTGAGCGACTGCAGACTGTCGTCCTCACCAGTGCGACGCTGGCGGCCGCCGGCGAGTTCGACTTTCTCGAATCGCGGCTCGGCTTGAGCGGAGAGTCCTCTCCCGTCACGGTTAGGGAGATATTCTCCTCTCCGTTCGACTACCCCTCGCAATGCGTATTTGGCATACCCAACGATCTGCCGGAACCGCGAGAAGACGAGCCAGGGCATGGCGCTGCAGTCGTCCAGGTCGTCAGCGATCTGGCGTACGCCTCCGATGGCGGCATGTTCGTTCTCTTCACCAGCCACGCGGCGCTGCGCCGCGCCGCCCAAGAGCTTCGAGCGGGCTTGGGGCGCCGTTGGCCCATTCTGGTGCAGGGAGAGTCACCGCGAGACGTGCTGCTCCGCCGATTTCGGGAGGCGGAGAATGCAATCCTGCTCGGCACCGACTCATTCTGGGAAGGTGTCGATGTGCCGGGACGCGCCCTCCGCGCGCTGATTTTGAACAAGCTACCTTTCAAAGTTCCCTCCGAACCGATCACCGCTGCGCGGCTTGAGCGCTTGGCAGACGAGGGGCTGGACGGATTCATGCACTACCTGCTTCCGCATGCGGCGCTCAAGCTGAAGCAGGGATTTGGGAGACTGATCCGGAATCGTCAGGATACCGGCGTGGTGGTCCTATTGGATAGCCGGGTGGTGACGAAGCGCTACGGCCACCTGCTGCTCAGTGGCTTGCCTCGGGCTGAGCGGATCGTCGGCAGCTGGCGGCAGGTGCGGACTCGGTGTGAAGACTTCTTCGCCCAACAGGGGATCGGTGCTCCAGTATGATGGCGCTGCGGCCGTCGAAGATCATCGGGATCGGCCGTAACTACGTCGCGCACGCGCGTGAGCTGGGTAATGAGGTGCCCGAGGTACCGATTCTTTTCTTCAAGCCTCCCACCTCGCTGATCGGACCGGGTGAGCCAATCCTGCTCCCCGGCGTCTCCCAACGAGTGGAGTTCGAAGCCGAGATCGGGGTGGTCATCGGCCGGCGAATCCGAAACGCGGATGTCGAACTGGCAGAGCGGGCCATCGATGGATATGTCTGTGTGAACGACGTAACCTGCCGCGATCTGCAGAAGGTGGACGGCCAGTGGGGCAGGGCAAAGGGGTTCGATACCTTCTGTCCCGCGGGTCCGCGAATTGCCGGCGGACTGGACTGGCGGACGCTTGAGCTGGTCTGTCGAGTGAACGGTATCGAGCGTCAACGCGCCAAGGCAACCGACATGCATTTTCCCATTCCCGAGCTGATCTCCTTCCTCAGCGGCATCATGACGTTGGAGCCCGGAGACCTGATCGCTACGGGAACCCCTGCCGGGACTGCACCGCTGCACGACGGCGATACCGTCGAAGTCGAGATCCCCGGCGTGGGCACCCTGTCTAACCCAGTCAAGCTCGACGGACAATGATTCGCTTCAGTCAACGACTCCAGAGCCTTCCCGGCTATCCTCTGGCGGAAATTCCGACCATCAAGCGCCGGCTGATGGACGCCGGGGTCGATGTCATCGACCTCGGCGCCGGTGACAACGACACCCCGCCGCCGTCGGTCGCGGTTGAATCCATGACTGCCGCGCTGCACAATCCCGCGCTCAGCAAGTATGGATTTCAGCAGGGGCTGCTCGAATTCCGCCAGGCTGCATCACGATGGATCGACCGGCGGTTCGGTTTTGCTTTCGATCCGGTGACCGAGATTTTGCCGTTGATCGGATCGAAGGAAGGCCTGTCACATCTTCCGCTTGCCGTGGTCAACCCTGGGGACGTGGCGATCGTGCCCGAACCCGGGTATCAGGCATATCTGGGAGGCGCCCTCCTCTCCGGCGCGGAGCCATACATTGCTCCGCTCAGACCGGAGAATGATTTCCTGCTGCAGTTGGACGACGTTCCGCAGGAGATCCTCCGCCGCGCGAAGGTCGTCTTCTTGAACTATCCGAATAATCCCACAGCGGCGGTGGCCTCCGTTGAGTACCTTCGGCGTATCGTGGCGACGTGCCGCACCTACGGGATCCTACTGGCGTACGACAACGCTTACTGTGATCTCACCTTCGATGGTTATCGGGCGCCGAGCATCTTCGAGGTGTCCGGCGCACGGGAGGTCGCGCTGGAATTCTTCTCCCTGTCCAAGAGCTACTCTATGACCGGCTGGAGGCTGGGGTTTGCCGCTGGCCGACCCGAATTGATTGGGGCGTTGACCCGGGTCAAGTCATACGTCGACACCGGGCCATTCCTCGCTGTGCAGAAGGCGGGTGCTGCGGCGCTCGACCATGGCGAGGAGCTCGTGGCGCCGATTCGCGAAGAGCTCCAGCGGCGGCGCGATGCAGCGGTCCAGGCCCTCTGCCAAACCGGGTTCGACGTGCAGGCGCCAAAGGCCGCCATGTACTTGTGGATACCACTCCCCAGCGGCGTTGCATCGGCAGCGTATGCGAAGCACGCACTGGAAGAGACCGGGGTGGTCGTGCTGCCGGGGAGCGGGTTTGGTCCTGCGGGTGAGGGTTTCTTTCGTATAGCTTTGACGGTAGGTCCGGAGCGACTCCGGGCCGCCGCCGAGCGGCTGGGTCTTGCGCTCGAACGGGTACGCCGAGGACTGGTTGAAACCTCTGCTTGATCTGCGGCTGCCGAAACGCCGGCCTTGGCCCTGGATCGCGATCCTGGCCAGCGTGTTGGTGCACAGCTTACTGCTGTTCGGCTGGGTCGGCGGACGCTTACCGACGGTCCCTCGATTGCCCCGCCAGCTTATCGTGCTCGCCCCCCCATCGGAAGGTCCGGAGACGGTACCAATGCGCTATCAGGTGCCGCTGGCGGCATCAGAGCGCAGCGGACGCAATCTGGCAGACAGCCGTCGGGGAAAGCCGGGCCGCCGGGCGGTACGACCCGAGCTGCCGGCGCCAATCACGACGGTTCCGGCATTACCGGAGCGAAGACCGGTGCGGGTGGCCGCTGACACCGGCAGTGCGCCACGTACGATCAGTAGACGAGCGGTCCCTCGCATCGGTCCCGGGCTGGCGGAAGGCAAACTGTGGGTGCGGCCGCTTCCGCTGCCGCCGCGGGAATTGGCGCAACGTCTGTCGCGAGGCCGGGCCCAGCTACTGGACAGCGCGGTGACCGCGATCGTTCAGGCATACCTGGACTCCATCGCCAATGACCCGGCCAGCAAGAACCAGGGGCTGCCGAGCTGGACCACGGAGATCGCGGGCAAGAAATTCGGACTCGACTCCAAAAACATTTACATCGCCGGTCTCAAGATCCCCGCGGCGGTGCTGGCGTTGCTTCCGATTCCCGCCGGAAACATCGACCAGAACCGCGCCTACAATCATTTGATGGATCTACGTGCGGACCTGATATACGCTGCTCAGAGAGCTCAGACCATGGAGGAGTTCAAGACGGTGATTCGTGAGATACGGGAGCGGAAGGAGCGGGAGCGTGAATTTGAGAAGAATCAGCGAACGGCCCCGCCGCCGGAAGAACCGCCGACTCCATAGGTGAGTGGTGAGAGGTGATCTGCTTTCACGTCTCAGCTGCCACCCTCCTACTTCTGACCTCTTACCTCTTACCTCTTACCTCTTACCGCTCTCCTCTCTCCTCCTCATCATCCACCCCCAGCAAGTCCGCTAGCGCTCGGTCCACCACTTCAGAGGCCTCTCCCTCCACGATCTTCTTGAGTATGTCGGCTGTCTCGAGAGGCAAGCTCTCGGGGTGCACCCGGTCGCGCTGATACCGCACGATATTTCCCAGAGGTACCGGGGCTACGCGGGCATCGTTGTCTTCGGTCGACGTCTCGTCCAGCGAAGCCTCATATGAGGAGCTAGGGACGCTGGCCGCCCACGGCTCCTGGGGCTCGTCCGGCTCCTCCTGGGGAAGCGGCACCATCGCGAATAACTGGCATTGCAAGCCGGGAGGCGCCACCCGGGCGACCAGCACCACCTGCAGTGGCTCCTCGAACAGGCGATGCTCCAAGATTTGCGCCCAGGCCTCGGGCGAGAGGACCGAACGGGCTACCAGCCGGCCGTTGCGATAGGTGCCCATGCACACCATCTCCGCCGGCACTCGATCGTCTTCCACCAGGCGCACCGTCAATTGTACCGGCTCAGCCGTCGCGGCGATGGCGGCCGGTACCGGGGCGGAATTCTCCTCGCCCGCCTCGTCTTCATCCGATGTCATGCCGAATCAGTAGACAGGGCCAAGCCGAGGGGCAAGGCGGAGCGACTCCTCCATGTCAGGGGATCGTCTCCGATGAGGCCGGATGGGTGATCTCGCCGGTGGGTCCGATGTGGGCCGCTGTCGCCCCGAAGTCCTCCAATGACAAGCGCCGGACGAGCTGGAGTGCCGCCCGGCGAGGATCCGGCTGAGGTCCCTGCTGAGGCACCTGCACCATCGGAACGAGCCGAGCCCGGCGTAGTGCTCCGTGTCCCGTGAACTCGAGCTGCAGAACTCCGCTGATGCCAAGTGGCCCTTCCAGGTTGAACCCGCGATAGGTTAGGAAGTTTCCCAGCGAGTAGGCGATCAGATGGCCTCGGTAGAACTCCATTCCGCGGAGAACGTGGGGGCCGTGGCCGATCACGGCATCTGCTCCCGCATCGACGACAGCGCGAGCCCACCGCCGGAGATCGCCTCGGGGCTCCGATCCGAGCGACTCGGCTGCTTCTCCGGTTCGCAGGGCTCGGACACCCTCGGCGCCACCGTGGAAGGTCACGATGAGCAGATCCACCAACGGCCTGACCGAGTCGACCACCGCCGCGCTGCGGTCAATGTCGAGGAGATCGTAGGCGAACGGATAGGTGGTGAACCCGATGATGCCCACAGTCGTCAGGCTGTCACCCCGGCGCACAGTATCGAGAACGATTCGGTTGAGTGGACCGTAAAATGTGATTCCCAGGCTATCGAGGGTACGCTCAGTCGAAGCTCGTCCTGCGGTGCCCAAGTCGTTGGCGTGATTGTTGGCGAGATTGAGGTGGGTGAAGCCGGCTTCCACCAGCCGCGGAGCGAGCGCGATCGGCGTGCGAAAGGCGTAGCAGTTGCGCCGGGTCACAAAGGAGTCCGCATTCTGCTCCTGAGGGCGCGGGTGACGCCGCTTCGTGCGGGGCACTCTGATAAGGCATTTGATTGAGGTTCCGGTATCGGCGAGCACACCCTCGAAATTCCCCACTACCACGTCCCCGGCGAGCGCGGGCCGCGCCCGATCCAACAGGCCGCGTCCGCTGTCGGGCGGCACTCCGTCTGGTAACGTGGCTGTCCCGAGATTGATGTCACCAACGAAGGCCATGCGCACCGTGGCCGGGAGGCGAGCCGCGGGAAGAGGCGATTGTTCGATGAGAGGGGAGGGAGGAAGTATCAGCGTATCGGGACGCTCGGCCTGAACCGGTTGAGGCTGCTGCGGCGGCGGTGCCTTGGCGCATCCAAGCGCAAGCAGCAGCGAGACCCAGGTCCAATGAGACCTCACGCCGGATTCATGGCTCGCTGTAGCCGTTGTGCGGCGTTCTTCAAGGCCTGAATGCTGCGCTGCGGTCCCACTACACCCAGCAGCTCATTCACCGGCTCTGACACAGTTGAGCCGGTCAGCGCGACCCGCACCGGCTGCATGACGTCGCCCAGCTTCAGCCCGTTACCCTCGGCGACTCCCTTCAAGGCAGCCAGGAGGCGATCAGTCTGCCAGTCCTCTGGTTCGATCGATTCCAGCGCGCGAACTGCTAGGCCGAGATTCTCAACGAAGGCGGGGCCCATCTTGCGGATCAGTGCCTCGCTCTTGGCGTCGAGTGTGGCTCGGCTCGGGTCGAGCCGCACCGCCACCTGCTCGGCCACGTGGAGAATCGTTCGGGACCGGGCTTTCACCGAATCAATCACTGGCGTGATATCGCCACCGACGGCCACCCCCATCCGCTCCAGCTGCCGCAGAACCGGCTCCCTCAGCGTTTCAACCGGCAATAACGAGAGATACTGTCCGTTCATCCACTCGAGCTTGGTGGTGTCGAATACGGCAGGCTTCTTCTGGATGCCTTCCAGGGTGAAGAGCCTGATCATCTCCTCCTCCGGGAGAATCTCGCGATCCTCGCCCGGTGACCAGCCGAGCAAGGCCAGGAAATTCCGCATCGCGGCAGGGAGAATCCCTTGTTGCTGGTAATCCCCCACGGCAGTGGCGCCGTGGCGCTTCGATAACTTCTTGCCGTCTGATCCCAGGATCATGGGGACGTGGGAGAAGACCGGGGGCTCATGACCCAGGGCGCGGTACAGCGCGATTTGTTTCGGTGTGTTCGAAATGTGATCATCACCCCGAATCACGTGGGTGATTCCCATGGCGATGTCGTCGGAGACAACGGCCAGGTTGTAAATCGCGCTATTGTCGCTCCTCAGGATGACGAAATCGTCCAGGTCGCGGCCCTGAAAGCTGATCCTGCCGTGGACGGCATCGTCCCACGCGATCTCTTCGTCACTCAGCTTGAACCTCACGGTCGATGGAGCACCGTCCCGGATACGCTGTTCGACTGCCACCGGACTGAGCCCGGCGCAGCGACGGTCGTAGCGGAACCCCACGCCGGATGACTCGGCTCGTGCCCGCTGCGCATCGAGCTCCTCCTTGGTGCAGAAGCAGCGGTAAGCCTTGCCTTCCGCCAACAGCCGCTCGGCGTCCGCCTGATGCCGGGCGGCGTAGGCACCCTGAAAGTAGGGACCTTCATCCCAACTGATTCCCAGCCAGCTCAGGCCGTCCAGGATGACTCGGGTGTGCGCCTCGGTGCTCCGTTCCCGGTCGGTGTCCTCGATACGGAGGATGTGAGTTCCGCCGGTATGGCGGGCGTAAAGCCAGTTGAAGAGCGCAGTCCTGGCTCCGCCCACATGGAGGTAGCCGGTGGGAGAGGGTGCGAAGCGAACTCGGGGAGTTGTCATTCAATGAACCGTAAACAGTGAACGGTGAACGATAAACGGGAGGCGCCGGGTTTCATCCCGTTCACCGTTTACTGTTCACCGTTTATGCTGTTCAGGGACGGAGCGGGAGGGATTCGAACCCTCGATAGGGGTTGACCCCCTATGCCGGTTTAGCAAACCGGTGCCTTCAGCCACTCGGCCACCACTCCAACGCGCAGGAAATTCGCGGGCTGATTCGGGTTAGGCAAGTCCTGTGCGACCGCGAAGAGCCGACGCGAGGTCCTACAGCCGATTGGAGGCCAGGGGCTCGTAGCACTGTCGGGCCCGCTCGAGAATCTCAGGCGCGGAATCGGGCAGATTATTCCGAAGCCAGAGCACCATCGATTCCGCGGGAGGAATCGCCGCCCGGCACGGAGGATAGTTTGCCTGGATCAGACTCCGGATGTCTTCGGCCCTTGCGCCGAGCACCTCGTCCAGCGCCCGACTGACCGCATCTTCGAGCGCAACGTCGACCGGTAACAGATGGGTATGGGCAGAAAGCAGTGCATCGACGTTGCTGCCCTGAAAGTGCGAACTGAGCACGTCGATCGGGTAGGAACAGAAGAGACTGACATCGCTCGCCGTCAGCAACCCGTTCCAGAACTCCTCGAGACGGATTGCCGCCGCGCAATTACCTGACCTCCACAGCAGCCCTACCATCTCGCCATACGCGCGGACACCGGTATGTCCCGCACTTGAGCGCACGGTCCGCAAAGCCTCACCGACGACAGTGCCGAAG
>JBKPAO010000104.1:0-10163 GCA_046726475.1 Gemmatimonadota bacterium
TTCTTGGGAATCAGCCTCACGTAGGTCAGCGCCTGGTCGACGCCGGGCGCCATGAGCGGTATCGGTGTCCCGATCGCGGTGTAGGTGTACGCCACTTCGGGATGGCGCCTGGCGATCCGTTCTATCTCTTCTACCTTGAGACGGGTGTACTCGAGGCTTGAGCCGGGCGGAGTCTGGACGATCAGATTGATCTCGCTTCGATCGCTGAGGGGGATGAAGCCTGCCCCGCCGACTGTAGCCTGCAGGACGATGGCTCCGACGAACGAGCCAACCGCGATCAGGACCATCGCGAGCCGATGGTCGAGCGCCCAGGCAATGAGGGTCTGGTACCGTTCGGCCTGGCGGTCGAACCAGCGATTAAATTCGTCCAACGTCCGGGCAACCGGATTGCGGCGTTCGTGCGCCTCGGTCTGTGGGTCGGGCCAATAGGCGGACAGCATCGGGTCCAGAGAGAAGCTGACGAACAACGAGACCAGCACTGCGCAGGCAATCGTCAGCGCGAACGGCTTGAACCACTGGCCGGCGACGCCGTACATAAACGCGACCGGGACAAACACCGCGACGATGGAGAAGGTCGTGGCCGCCACGGCGAGCCCGATCTCATCGGTAGCCTCGTGGGAGGCCCGCACGTGGTCCTTCCCCATCTCGATGTGGCGGACGATGTTCTCCCGCACCACGATGGCGTCGTCGATCAGGATCCCGATCGCGAGCGAGAGTCCCAGGAGTGACATCGTGTTGAGGGTGAAACCGAAGGCCCACACCGCGATGAAGCTCGCCAGCACTGACACCGGCAGCGCCAGGCCGGTGATCACGGTCGACCGCCAGGAGTTGAGGAAGAGGAAGACCACCAGCACGGTGAGCAGCGCACCTTCCACCAGCGCCTCCTGCACGTTCGCCACCGCTCGGCTGACCCGCTGTCCCGCGTCCTGCACAAACTCGAGCTTCACGTCGTGCGGCATAGTGCGCTGAAGCTGCTCGACTCGGGCCCTGATCTCGTCGCTGACTTGAGTGGTGCTGTAGCCTTTCGACTTGATGACCTCGACCCCGACCGCCTCACGCCCGTTATACAGGGCGAGCGTTCGGGGCTCTTCATTCCCGTCGTACACCTTGGCCACTTCCCCCAGTCGGATGGGGTGCCCCGCGCGCTCGGCCACCACAATCTGGCCGAAGTCCGATGGGCCCTGGGGGCGTCCATGGAGCCGGATGGTCCGCTCCTCCAACCCCCCGTTGAGCCTTCCTACCGGCGCGGCGAGGTTCTGGGCCTCGAGCGCCTGTACCACTTCGGCGACGCTTACCCGGGCGGCCTCGAGTTGCTCCGGCTGGAGCTCGACCGTCATCTCGCGCTTGATCCCCCCCACCACAGTCGCCTGGGCCACACCAGGAATCGCTCGGATTGCCCGGGTCACGCCGGGATCGGCGATCCTCGTGAGCGTCGTCGCCGGCACCGACCCCGAGGTGAGGCTGAGGGTCACCACCGGAGCCTCGGCCGGATCGAACCGGGTAAGGACGGGCTCCTCCATCTCCGTGGGAAGATCGGCCCGCTTGCTGGAGATCGCGTCGCGAATATCCTGCGACGCCTGCTGGATCGGTTTCTCGAAGTCGAAGAAGATGGTGCACGAGGCCAGCCCGTCGGTGGCGGAACAGGTCGACTTTTCGCCGTCTACTCCGCTGATGCTGAAGATCGCGTCCTCCACCGGCTCGACGATCTCGCGGGTCACCTCGGAGGGCGACGCACCCGGATAGAGGATGGTCACCCCGACCACCGGCTGCTGAATGTCGGGGAACTCGTCGGTTTGGAGATTGAGCAAGGCGAAAATGCCGAACACCACCAGGGCCACCATGGCAGTGACCGTTACGATGGGTCGCCGAATAGCGAAGTCGGAGATGAACATCAGCGGGTGACCTCTTCCTGCGTCACCCGCACCGGTGTCCCCTCGGTCACCGCCTGCGCCGAGCCGAGCAGCACGGTGTCGCCTTGCGCAATGCCGGCGTGGACCTCAACCAGCTCTGCCACCTCGTCCTGGACTCCGAGCTGGACCGGCACCACCTGGACCTTTCCTTCTTTAACGCGATGAATCACGGGAGCAGTCCCCCGGCGATCTACCGCGGAGAGCGGCACCGCCACGGCGCGCCGGGCATCGGTGGCTACCCGTCCCTCGGCGAACAGACCTGCCACCAATGACTCCTCCGGGTTCGGAATCGCCACGTAGATTCGGACCTGGCGGGTAGAGGAGTCGACTGCGGGATTAATGCGCTCGATCTTTCCACTGTAGCGCCGGTCGAAGCCGCTGACGCCGAACTCCACCGGAGTGCCCGCGCGCAGCCGGCCGATCTCGTCCACTGGCACCGAGGCCTCCAACCTCAGGGTGCGGAGATCGACAATGGTGAACATCGCGTCGCCTATCTGGACCACATCTCCAGGCGCCACCTGGCGGGCGCTCACGACCCCGCCGATTGGGGAGCGAACCTCGGTGTCGCGCAACTGCTTCTGCGCCGATGCCAACCGGGCCCGCGCATCGGCCAGCGCTCCTTCGGCGTTGGTCTGGTTCCATTGCGCCGTTTCCAGATCGCGCTCAGGGAGCGCACCCGCTTGGGCCAGACGGGCGGCCCGCTCAGCGTTGTGCTGCGCATTCTGGAGCGCCGCCTCCGCGGTTCGCACGGCCGAACGAGCGGAGAGATACGCGTCGCGCGCGACCCGATCGTCCAGCCGGGCGAGGGGCGCCCCTGGGCGAACCCGCTGCCCTTCGTCGACGAAGGTCCGCTCGACCGGTCCCATGAGCTCGGCGCGCACGCGGGCCTCCACCTTGGGTTGGAGTGTCCCCGAGATATTGGGACCGCTTTTGAGCTCCGTCAGTTCGGCGACGGCGAGGTTCTCCCGGCCAATCAACACGACGGGGTCGGCGGGCGCCTGAGCAGTATCAGTTCCTTTGTTGCGGCAGCCGATCGTAACCAGGATGCAGACCACGAGCGCCCGGCGCCAGGAATTTCTTCTCCAAGACTGCTGCATCATTGACCTGAGGCTCCGGGTTGTGGCAACCCCGTGAAATCGGCCGAGACCGGTTGCGGTGCCTGATAGGTCGGGACCGATGGGGAAACCGGCTGCACTGGTGCTCCACCCGGCAGCAGCGTCTGGATTACGGTCGCGGTCCCAGCCGTCGTCGACGCCAGCGGAAGCGCGGGCAGCAGTGCGATCCGCACCTTGGCGACCTGAAGATCGCGGGCAGCCCTGGCCCGGCTGGCCTGAGATTGCTCCAACTGAATACGTGAGTCGAGCAGCTCAGTCTGGGTCGAGACCCCCTCGCGATAGCGCAGCTCCGCTATCTGATAAGCCCGGGCCGCCTGCTCGACGGTTCCGGCGCTGGCCTGCCACTCTGCTTCCGCGGCCTCCAGTTGAGTCGCGGCGTTCAGGGCATCCACCTCCGCCAGCTCACGCGACTGCTGCAAGCGGAGCCGCGCTTGACTGAGATTCGCCTCCGCGGCCGCCACTTCGCCTCCGATTCGGCCACCCGTCACCAAGGGCACCTGAAGACCCAGCGAAACTGTCCAATCGGAAAGAAAGTTGGCCGAGAACGGTGAGACGTTATTGGGATAGCCGAGCAAGGCATACTGCGACGTGAGCGCCACCTGGGGAAGTCGCTGCCCTCGCGCCACGCGCAGCAAACCACGCTGGGCCTCCACCGCTTCCGAGGCCTGCTGAACCGGCGCACGCTTCCCTGTTGCGGTATCACCGAGTTGATCGACGACCGACTTGAGTTTCGCTGGACTCACCAGCGAGCTGTCGCCCAACTCCGTGGTCAGGGAGAGCGGCTGGTCCAGCGGAAAGTTGAGTAACTGCTTCAGGCGATACTGCGCCAATTCCCGGTCCGCCCGGCGCTGAATGACCACCGGCCGCTGATTATCGCGGGTGACCCGGGCCCGAAGGAGATCGAACTCCGACTGGTTTCCCACCTGGCGCGCGAGTCGGGTCTGAGAGAGCGTGGTATCGGCCTGCTCCAGGGTTGCTTCCGCAATCGCAAGCAGACGATCTGCCAGGGAGGCGTCGAAATAGGCCCCGGTCACGTCCAACAGCAGTTGTGCCTGTGCCGCGGTCAGCCCGACGGCGGCGCTCCTGACGCCTGCTGCCGCCGCCTGCGACTGTCCCTTGACCTGTCCGCCGCTGTAGATGGTTTGGGAGAACGACAGGCCGATTCGGTACGCATTCTCCCGGCCGAACGGAAGGTTTCGAAAGCTGGCGAAGGGATCGACACTGCTGGCGCAGGCGACGGCGCTCTCCAGCGAATCGAGCCGCTGCTCCACCGTGTTCCCCGGGATAGGCACGAATTCGTTGCAGGTCTGCACCGGGCCGCTAGTGGTGTCCTGGGCGTTCAGCGCGGAGAATTGACTCCTCAGGGTGCGCTGGTAGGAGGCGGAGCCGGTTAGCTGAGGAAAGTAGGCGCTCCGAGCCCGCCGGCGGTCGCCCTCGGCGCGAGCCAGCTCGGCCTGGGCGATTCCAACTGTCTCGCTCTGCTTCTCCGCGATCTCCAGCGCCTGGGCCAAGGTCAGCGGCCGGCCCGGTGCCGCGCTCTGCGCTGCGAGCCGGCTCCCGAGGAGGAGAAGGCCGGCGAGCGCCAGGGAAATGAGCGCCTTCATGCTGACCTGCGGACACCCACGCCAATCGCGCGGAGAAACAGCCGAACGTACTGATCCAGCGCCTCGTCAGGGTCGTTCTGGTACATGTCGGGCATGATGTCGCGTCCCATAGCATCCGCGAAGAGCACGCCCATCAACATGGTTGAGGCTGCGACTTCGTCGAACGGGGCTTTGGCGATGTTCGCGTCGCGCAGCCGTCTGAGATAGCGGCACAGCGCCTTCGCGGCCATCGCCGGTGGACTGTTTTCACGGGAGAAGATTCCGGGATGCTCCTCGATCTCCCCCATGCAGGTGCGGATCAAGGATCGGCGCTCGCGTAGCTCGGCGATGTGAGCCCGGCCCCAGTCACGGAGCTCACGGAACGGCTCGCGCGGGGTGCTGGGTAGCGGATCGGGAGTGAGCGAGGTGCCCGCCCGCGAGATGGCTTCACGGATGAGCGCATCCTTGGAGCCGAAGTGGCGAAAGAGGGTGATCTCGTTGACGCCCGCCTGCGTGGCGATCCGGCGGGTAGTGGCTCCCCGGTAGCCTGCTTCGGCATACAGCCGGGCAGCGGCGTCTAGCAGCTGGTCGCGGATGGTCATTCGGGCCAGTATAATGCAAGATTTTTCTGCAAGCAAGTGACTGCTTACAATACCACCTTGCGCGGACTGCACCCCCTGGTTACCCTTTTTGCGTCGCCTCGGAAGAGGCGATGCCGATAAAGGCAAACCCGTCGTGAGGCGGGGACGCAAAGCCAGGAGTCCAGCAGTCAGGGACCGTCCGGTTGCCGAAGCTCGAGCCTCTTGCTCTCCTTCGGCCTATTCCATCCGGGATAGGCGTTCTCGTTTCCGACACCTGCTCGCCCGAGTCCGCTGTCGCCGCCCCGTGGCGCTGCGTTGACGATCGATCTCGGGGTCGTGCAGGGAACAACCACACTTCACGTCGGAGACATCATGCGCCGCAGTCTCGTGGTTTCGCTCGCCCTGCTCGCGATCGTTCGGTCGCCCGCGGTGGCTCAGACCTGTCAAGGCTTGGCCTCGTTCTCTGCCGGCAACATGCAGGTGGCCGGCAACGCCCAGTTCCCTGAGGGCGCCAATGTCTGGGGTGGCAGCTTCTCCTACGGCATGCCCTCAGGCCTGTACGCTGGGGCTGACCTGTCCAGCACCTCGATCGACAACGATGGTGGCAGCTCGCTGGGCATCGGCGCGCATGCCGGTTACCAGATGAAGCTGGGTCGCACCGGGAAGATGGCCCTCTGCCCCGTGGCCAACCTGGCGCTTGGCATGGGCCCGGACGATGACGCCGCTGAGATCAACTCGTCTCAGACCAATGCTCACATCGGGTTGGCGCTGGGCACTGAGATGGGCACCAGCCAGCAGATGCGGATTCTTCCGACCGCGGGCCTGGGACTGCAGTACAGCAAGTTCAAGGTGGATCAGGCGGGCACGACCGTTGTTGACGGCTCCGAGACCTACGCCCTGGCGCGGGTGGGTGTCGGCTTCGTCTTCAACCAGCAGATCTCGGTTCGTCCGACGGTTGATATTCCGGTCGGTCGGGACGTGAGCAATGATCCGACCTTCGGCCTTACCGTGGGTTATAACTTCGGCAGCAAGGGCGCCAGCCGGGCCCGCCGCCATTAGTCTCCGGCAGTAATAGTGTGGTACGAACGGGAGCGGCCCTGCCGCTCCCGTTTCGTTTTCATTCTCGAGGAGCCCGCTCCTGCTCGCTGGTCCGTGTTTTGCTTTATACCCACCGTCCTAGTCGCAGTACGAAAAGGCAAACCCGTCGTGAGACGGGGACGCAAAGCCAGGAGCCCGCGTGACGAAACGCGAGGGTCGTCCGGCTGCCGAAGCTCCAGCGGCGTTCTCGTCTCGGCGAGCGCGGGTCAGGTTCCCGCGCCGCGCTTCACAGTCATCCGAGACAGATATGCGCCGCATCCTCGTGCTTTCACTTGCCGTCATCTCGATTGCCCGTGCGTCCGCCACTGCCCAGATCTGCCGTGGCCTCGCATCGTTCTCCACCGGACCGGTCCAGATCACCGGCGAGGGCTCCCTGACCCCTGAATCCAACGCCATCGGTGCCGGTCTGGGCTACGGACTCGCCCGCGGCCTCTTTGGCGATGTGAGCATCGGTACCCGGTCGAGCGACACATTCCGCGGCTCCTCCCTGGAGCTCGGCGCAGGCGCGGGATACGACATCGAGATCGGGAAACTCCACGTGTGCCCCGCTGGAAGCCTCGGCCTGGGAATAGGACCCACCAAGCCGTTTGGCGCTGGAGAGGACCGGTCCAGCCGCTCGGCGCTGCTCGGCGTTTCGGTAGGAACGATCGTGGGGGCAAACACACGATGGCAGTTGATTCCGACCCTGGCATTCTCCTACGCCTATCGGAAGGACCAGGCCCGGGATAACGCCGGGACTACTCTCTTCGAGATCTCCGATCACTACACGCTCGCCCAGTTCGGCCTTGGCCTGGTCCTGCGCAACCTGACGATCCGGCCGCATGTCGAGCTCCCGCTGTCGTTCGACACCGGCGATCCGACTCTAGGTTTGACCGTGGGCTACAACTTCGGCCGCCGCGGCAATCGGCAGGTACCGTAAGCAGCCAGTTCCGAGCGCGATTCGCACGGGACAAACCACTGGACGCCTCAGAAGTAGCTTTAACATCGCCTCGTTCATAGTTGTCGTACAACAACTTACCAACACGCCCACAGTTGGTCTGCAACTTGCCTTCGCACCGGGCGCCGTCCTCCGCGGCGCCGAAGCTGGTAACGGCACAATCTCTCCAACTCTTAGAGGCGACATGGGTACACTCCGGGCGACTGGATTCTGCGCGATGCTCACGGCTCTGCTGGCCACCTCGGCCTTCGCCCAGCAGGCGCAGACGCGGCAAGGGTTCTGGGTCGGTGGTGGTATGGGCTACGGCTCGCTGGGTTTGAGCTGCGATGGATGCGGTAGCGTCGATCGCACCGGCGGCCTGAGCGGGTATGCGAAGTTGGGCGGCACGCTCCGCCAGAACATTCTTCTCGGTGTCGAGATGAATGGCTGGACCAAGAGCGAAGGTACTGGCCGCGTGACCATGGGTAACATGTCGGGTGCCGCGTACTGGTATCCGATGCCGACCCAGGGTCTGTTCCTCAAGGCCGGCGCGGGCTACTCGGTACTGGCGGTCGACGATGGCGTCAGCACCGCCGATGATACCGGATTCGGCTGGACTGGCGGCGTCGGTTACGACCTGCGGGTCGGCAAGAACCTGTCGATCACTCCGGTCGCGAACTACTTCCGGGGCGCATTCGATGGCGGCGCGGCCAACGTCCTGCAGCTCGGCCTGGGCGTCACGTCTCACTAACAAGGCGTAAGCGGGACAAGGACAAGCGTGAGTGGTAAGCGGGAAACCGCTGCCACTCACGCTTTGTTTTGTCCCTCACCTGCTACTCCAACGCCCTCCTTTAACCGGCCCGTTCACCGCTCAGGTTCGTCCTCGTTCCGCTCACGTTTCGGAGTTCCCGCTCACCGCTTACGCTTGTTCTAGTCCCGCTCACGGCTTTTCTTCCACGCATGAACTCAGATCAGTTAAAGACGCTGCAGGCTCCCCTGAAGCAGCAATACAGGGACGACCCCGAGCGCGCCCTCGTCACCCTCAAGGCATCGGCCAGCCTCAACACCCCGGGAGTGAGCTGCCGAGTCGAGACCGGGCGCGCCATCGTGGAGGCGGGACTTCATCCGGCAACCGGCGGAAGTGGACTCCAGGCTTGCTCCGGAGACATGCTGCTGGAGGCGCTCGCCGCTTGTGCCGGAGTAACCCTCCGAGCCGTAGCCACTGCGCTGGACATCCCGGTGCGATCCGGGACGGTGGAGGTCGAGGGGGATCTCGACTTCCGGGGGACGCTGGGTGTCAGCAAGGAGGTCCCAGTGGGATTTCAGACCATCCGGCTTCGGTTCGAGCTCGATTCCGATGCCAGCCAGGAACAACTCGCCTCGCTTCAGAAGCTCACCGAGCGTTACTGCGTGGTCCTCCAGACGCTGCGAGCGTCGCCAACGGTTACGGTTACGTCGAAACGAACGTCGGCCCCCGATAAACGCTGACACTTCATCTGCGTTCATCTGCGGCTGGTTCGGTTTGGATGGTCGCGGCTTCCCAATCCTCGAGGGCTCGATCCAGCTCCGCACGGGCAACTTCGAGCTCTTTCCCGAGCGCGCCTGCCTCGGCGGCCCCTTCCTGAGTGGCATAGAGCGCTGGGTCTTCCAGCCGTCGCCGGATTTCCTGCACCCGGCTCTCGCACTGGGTGACGCGTGCCTCAGCCGAGTCGAGCGCTATTCGGGCGGCACGCTGCGCCGTCTGTTCTCGTTTTCGTGATTCGTCGGTGCGGCGGGTTTGCCTTCGCTCGTGGACTCGTCGCAGCGCCTCCTCCTCGGCGGCGGCAACAGTTGCCGCGTGGGCCCGCTCCGCGCTCGCCGCCTCCCATTCCTCGAAGGTTCCGGGGAAGTCCGTAATGTGTCCGGCGTGGAGCACCCAGATCCGGGTGGTCAGGGCTCGGAGCAAGGCCCGGTCGTGGCTCACCAGAATCACGGTGCCGTCAAACGCCTCGATGGCATCCTCCAGCGCCTCGATCGACTCCACGTCGAGGTGATTGGTTGGCTCGTCGAAGATCAGCAGGTTGGCGCCCGACAGCATCATCATCGCCAGGGCAATACGGGCCCGCTCGCCTCCCGAGAGCGTTCCCGTATTCCGCAACACGGAGTCTCCCGAAAATCCAAACCGACCCAGGTGTCCCTGGATCGGTCCGCGGCCCCAACTGGGTCGGAGATCCTCGATGAGCTGGTAGAGCGAGCGATCGGTCGGCACTTGCGCCAGGTCTTGGCGGTAGTGCGCCACGCTCATCGACTCGGGAATTCTGACCACTCCACGCTCGGGAGATCGTTCCCCCACGAAGGCTCGAAGCAGCGTGGTCTTTCCCGACCCGTTGGGGCCGATCAAACCGATGACCTCACCTCGCCGGACCCGGACGGAGAAGTCCTCGAGGAGTGCGCGGTCACCAACGGCGATGCAGATGTCCTCGGCAACTAGCACCTGATCCCCGCCTCGTGCATCGGCCTCGAGCCGGAGCGCCATGGTTCCCTCCTCACCCGCTGGAGCGCTCAGGCGGCTCACTCGCATCAGCCGGCGACGGCGGCCTTTGGCCTGAGCACTGTTCTGACCGGCGATGTTTCGGCGGATGAAGTCCTCCTCCTGGGCCAGCGCACGCGACTGTTTTTCAAATGCTCGTCGTTGGCTCAGCCGGCGCTCCCCTCGCTGCCGGATGAAGGACTCGTAGTCCCCCTTGTATGAGTGCGCAGTGTTGTTCTCGAGGTGAAGTACGTGGTCCACCACGTTCTGGAGGAAGGCGCGGTCGTGACTGATGAGCAGCACCGTTGCATCCAGGCCGGCGAGATAACTTTCTAACCAGCTCGTCGTCTCGAGGTCGAGGTGATTGGTGGGCTCATCCAGCAACAGCAGGTCGGCGGGGGCGACGAGCTGTTGCGCCAGTCCTACCCTGCCCCGCTCACCTCCGCTGAGG
>JBKPAO010000105.1:0-17040 GCA_046726475.1 Gemmatimonadota bacterium
CCGGCGATGCCGAGCCAGGAGGGTTTCATTTGGAGATCCGCTCAGTGTACCAGTTCGATCCCGACAGCGATCGCCAAGGTGCCGGTAATCAGCGATACGTCTGCCGCGGAGAGCCGCCTAACGCAGGCAAGACCGGTCACCTCCATGCTGCGGAGGTCGTCCACATCACCGATTGCATGCCGGTTCACGATGACCACGGTGGCAGCCGCCGGCTCGTTGTAGATCGACGCTAGGCCGCGGGTCGCGAAATATGCGGGTCGAAGCCGCCGCATGGCGTCGTAGAGGTTTGACGCGCTCGTGCGCTGCAACTCAGCGGCAGTGATCACGGAGTAGGTGGTCGACCCGGGCGCGGCCGTACATCCAGGCGCCGGGCCGATGGTCTCCGATATCAGAGGGGCCTCAGGCAGGCCGGCCATCGAGTGCCTGGCGCACGCCGAGGAGAGGAACCCGATAACGATGACGAGATTGCGTCGGCGGCGATGGCACTCTTCCGGCCGCCGAGGGCGGTTTAGTCGGAGAGACTCAGCAAAACGAGGACACCCACGCGGCCTCCAGAATGCCATCGCTCGCCTCCGCTTACCCTGACCGCCTGACCGCCAGTATATCTGGCTGCTCCCAGCGAAAGCGGACGAATTCCCACCATTTTGCGCCAACGTGTTGAGCCCTTCCCGATGCGACCCGCATATTGCTGGCTATGGGCAAGCCTCGTCGCATCGCGGTGCTGGTGGTTCCGCCGATCGAGGAGCTGGATCTGGTCGGTCCGGTGCAAGTGTTGAGTACGGCGACCCGCCTGATGCCTGGCAACGGAACCCCGTACGAGATCCGTGTCGTCTCGACCACTCGCGATCGGGTGATCGCCGGGGAGAGCGGGTTGTCCCTCGTCGCCCAGGCGTACTACCAGGACCTCGAAGGCGAGATCGATTCGCTGCTCGTCGTGAGTGGGGTGAAGGGACGGAACCGGCGGGACGATGAGCTAGCCGCGTGGCTCAGACGCACCGTGCCCGCGTGCCGGCGGGTGGGAGCGGTCTGCATCTCGGCGTTCCTGCTGGCCCGGGCCGGCGTGCTGACCGACCAGCGCGCGACGGTCCACTGGAAGTACGCCCACGAGCTGGCGTACCGATATCCGGGACTGCGGGTGGACCCGAACCCGATCTGGGTGCAGGCGGGAAACATCTACACCTCGAGCGGCTTTTCAGCCGGCATCGACCTCGCGCTCGCCTGGGTGGCGGAGGACTGCGGCAGCGCGATCGCCGTCGAGGCGGCGCGCGAGCTGGTGCTGTTCCTGCGCCGACCGGCCGGCCAGACCCAGCTCAGCGTCACGCTCGCCGCGCAGGCGAGCGAGATGCAGCCGATTCAGGAGCTCCAAGTGTGGATTGCGGACAACCTCGGCCGGCGCGATCTGTCCGCCGCGGCACTGGCCGATCGGGTATCGATGAGCGTCCGCAATTTTGGGCGGGTATTCACCGCCGACGTCGGCACCACGCCGGCGAAATACGTGCTCCATCTCAGGGTCGAAGCCGCGCGCCGGCTGCTCCAGTCGTCACAGCAGGATCTTCGACAAATTGCCAGAGCGGTCGGATTCGGCAGCGTGGACGGGATGCGTCGGGCATTCGTGCGGGTGCTCGGCATGTCACCGCGAGAGATCCGCGGCAACCGAGCGCGCTGACTCCTTAAGTAGTACGTCGACGACAAGCAATGAATGGTCGGACCAACCTCGCACGCGGACCGCGTGATCATAGCGGCAGCTGGTCACCAGCTCGGCAACACCCGGGGAGGCGAAGGCGTGATCGATGCGGAACCCTCGCCCGGTCCCTACCCCGTTCGGATGGCTGAACCAGGTGTATTCCTGGGCGTCGCCATGCTCCCGTCGCCACAGATCCACCAGTCCGATGTTCGACAGCTCAGTAAACGCGCTTCCGGCCTTGAACCGGTAGTTCGCAGCATCGATGCAGGAGGCACCTGCGTTGAAGTCGCCCAGCATGATGAACGGGCGCGTGGTCCGACGAGCCAACCACCCAGCCGCGGCATTCCAGAACGCTGGAACCGACGGTCCCTGGGGTGGCCCGTACACGGCAGCGACGCGCAAATCGTATCCCTGGAGCTCTACTTCGAGCCAACCCCGCGGATAGATGCTGGTGTGAGGAGGCGCCGGTTTAGGCACCCGCTTGGCGGGAATACGGGACAACACGCACTGCCCTCGGTCTCTGGGACCTCGCGGCGCGCTGAAACAGTGGAAGTAGCCAGCCTGCGCGATTACATGGCAGATATCGGTCGCGCGGGTCGACAGGGTTTCCTGCAGCGCGATCACATCGGGATCGTACCGCCGGAGTGACTCGACTACTTGCCGACATCGTGTCCCGCCGCCGGCGCAGACGTTCCACGAGAGAAGACGCATGGTCTCAGTCTATGGTCGCGCCGGCCACCGCTGCTCCCAAGGCTCCAAGGACAAAGCCTCCCGGGCCAGTAATCAGGATGCCGAGCAGAGGTCCGAGGCTCGCGCTCGGAGTGATTACCAGAGGCCCAACGAAGCCGAGGGCAAGGCCGATCCCACCCAGAACCCATCCCATGCGCCAGCTCGTGCCGATACGTGCGCGGGCCCTGGTTTCCTGTCCCGCGAGAACCGTCCACCAGCACAGCAGCCCCATGGTAAGAAGCCAAAGGGCGATCGGCATCCAGAAGATCCAGCTCTCGAGTTGATCCCGACGCAGGTTGTGGAGGCTGAGCCAGCCGGCAACCCCTACCAGCGCGGTGCCCAGCACTGCAGGGACCAATAGCGCGGGCGTGGCCGGCGGTGGCATCAAGGCAGCTCGGTCGCCGTGCCTAGCCCGGCGTAGATGTAGCGCGCCCCAAACAGTCGCTTCAACGCATCGAATGCCGGCTCCCCGGTACAGTGTCCTGGGGCGATCCTATCGATGCGCCAGGTATCGTGGAGTGCTGCGGCGATCCGGGTGACCGTCGTATCCGCGCTGGTCACCAGGTGTAACCCGCCGAAGATGAGATATACGTGATCGCTCCACCGGCGGGAGGCATCCAGAATCGTCTCGATCCCGGGGTGGGAGCAACCGACCAGCAGCACCAAACCCTTGGGCGTTCGAATCGCCAGCGAAAGCTCCCGAAGCTCCAAGGTTCCCGGGGTGTTCGAAATGGTTGATATGATAGCGACCCCCGGGGCTACCTCGGTGAGGGTATCCACCCAGCTGAAATTTGCCGTCGGCCAGGGCGTGCCGGACCTCAGCTCTTCCCGCACGGCGGCATTGAAGTACCGCATCGAATCCGGCAAGATGGGGTTACGGCGATAGAACGTACCAGGCAGCGCCGATCCGAAGACGCCAAAATTTTCGCGGGGCGCATAGATCTTGACGTGCGGATTGACCTGGAGGAGATAGTTGAGTCCCGCCACATGGTCGCCGTGGCGGTGAGAGACTACCACGAAATCGAGCCGTCGTAGATCGATCCCGAGCGCCCTCACGTTGTGAGCGAAGATGTCGGCATTGTTGCCGGTGTCGAAAAGAATGCGCTTGCCGCCGTACTCCACCAGGGCGGCGAACCCCCAGTCCCGGGTGAGGTCCCGGCGATTTCCAAAGGCGTCGTAGAGAATTGTGACCCGGTTGGGAGGCGGGAGGGGGGAAGCACTTGCCCGGGGGGACAAAGAGGAAAGAGCAGGTAGGAGCACCAGAAGCTTATAGAGCCGCATTGATCGGCCTCCAGCGTATGAGTCGGATGTATTCACATCAGGCACCGCCGGTCGCGGTCGCACGCCACGTGAGTCCCGCCCCCAGCACTGCTGCAAGCAGGAACACGACGTCAGCCCGGCTCAGGTGAACTCCCAGCTCCGCCAGCTCCAGCCAGGGTCGGCTCAAGAGCGGCTGTCCGTGTCCCGCCTGATAGAGATCAAGGACCGTGAGCACGAGGGCCACCAGCAGCGCCAGCCCGACCCCGGACCCCAGGCTGACCAACAGCCGGACCCTCCATGTGCGTCTGGGAAAGGAAGTCATGGCAGGCCTCGGATCGATCGCTTCATCGGCTTCCGGCGCATCAGTCGCCGGTAATCAGACACTGAAACTTCGGCGCAGCGTAGAAGCAGGTCGAGCCGGCCACCTCACCGAACAGAATGTCGAACCCATCATGCGGAAGGACCACCACGCTGTCCCCCGCCGAGGAGGAGTCCAGGTCGCCGCTGTTGGACAGGTCCACGGCGCGAGTCCCCTTCGGCTCCGGCGCCAGGTAAATCCCCTCACTCAGTGGGTACGCGTCGACGGTGAGGACGTCGTACGTCGGCGCTCGGCGGAGAAGCGCGACCACCCGTTGCCGGCTATCGGCTGGAGCGCTGGGTTGCACCAGCTGCACCGCGTAGTCGCGCTTGCCGTCCCCGTCGAAGTCCCCACTCACCCAAGCCGCCGAAAAAGGCGCAGGAAAGCTGCGCTGCAAGGCGGTCGTCACGGTGGCAAAGCGCCACCCCTGGTACAGAGCATCCAACCGCTGGCGGGCATCGAGCGGCAGCGCGCCCTGGCCGCCGGTAGCCCGCAGGGCGGCTTGCAGCACGAGTATCAGAATGAGCGCTACGCCCATTCTAGATCATCGCTGGGCGATAAAGGTTTTTGTGCGGCATCTGTGACGAAGACCGGTGAGGGAAGGTGTTCTAGTGCAACCGCGCCACCACGCGGAGCAACAGCATCACCAGCATCCCGACCGCCATGACCAGAGCGACGGCCGCAAAAGCCAGGATGATCCTGACCCGGCGCAGGGCCACTTGCTGGAGGCGAATGGATTCCTGCTGATTGCGCAGGGCTTCGCCGTAGCGTTCCCCATGTTGCCGTTGAAGGTCGCGGATCTCTTCCAGGAGCCGGATAGCCCGATCATCCGTCATGTGACCTCATGAGCATTGGTCTGGTGGCTACTACAATCTGAAGTACGCTCCCGCCCGAGCGAAAGAGGGCCGAGTCCTGGGCTCTCGCCCTCACGATGCAGTGCCTCTAGCATTCCGGAGGACCAGGAAGCAAGGGACGAAGTGTCAACCCGCAGACCGCTCGTAGCACTCGTCAGTCTCTTTGTCACTCTGCTGGCGTCCAACGGATCCGCCGCTTACGCGCAATCGTCGGTCCAGCCCGGCACCGCCTCCGACTCTCTCGCCTTGTTGCGTCATGCCCGCCGGGCTCAGCGCGACTTCGAGCGCATCCGCCGCGCACACCTACCCTCCGAGCCGGGCGGCGGAAGCAGCGGCTGCGATGAGCGGATTGGGCGATTCTGTTATTGGTACGAGCCCTTCGCCAACCCGGCGCTGGAGGAGTCGGACCTGGTCCGACGGGCGCGCCAGAAGCTGTTGGACCGTCTCGGAGCGGCGCATCGGCGACTGGCCGGCGATGGCTGGATTACCGGCCAGTTGGTGCGGTATCTCCTGGAGCAAGGGCTGGCGGACTCGGCCGTCGTCACGGCGCAGAGCTGCCGGTCCACCCGCTGGTGGTGCGACGCGCTCGAGGGCTTTGCCCGCCACCTGAGCCACGATTACGTGGGCGCCGATACTGCCTTCAGGCGCGCGCTGCAGGCGATGCCGGAGCCGATGCGGTGCGCCTGGACCGATCTGGGACCGCTGCTGCGCGACCGGCTGTCTCAGGCGCTCCCCTGCGTCCACGGCGACTCGGTTCGAGAGCGGATCTGGTGGCTCGCGCGTCCACTGTACTCGCGAGCCGGCAACGATCTCCGAACCGAGCACTACGCGCGCCACATGATGGCGGCTCTCCTTCACGACGCAGCGACGCCCGACGGTGTTTCCTGGGGCGCCGACCGGCGCGCCCTGGTGGTTCGGTTCGGCTGGCCCACGCATTGGTCGCAATCCTGGGAGTCGCCCGGCGGACTCTCCCCGCCGCCGATCCTCGGCCACGAGCCTGGTCCGAGCTTCTGGTTGTTTCCGGAGCCGGCGCTTGCGGAGCCGTGGGCCGATGTGACCGAGGTCCGTTGGGATCCAGTGAGGGAGCGGCCCCCGGCCCGTTACGCTCCCCCATACGCCACCGGATTCGGACCCATCGATCGAGTCCAGTTCGCCCGCTTCCGCCGCGGCGATAGCACGCTCAGCGTCGCAGTGTTCGACCTGACACCCGACTCGGTGTTCGCCGCGCATCCGGCCGATGTCCGACTCGCAGTAGCGCGGGATCCCGTGACACCGATCGTTGTCGGAGCGGTGTCAGCGGCGACGCCGCGTGGAGCTCTCAGCGTGAGCTCGCTCTGGAGACCGGCAGTGCTGAGCCTGGAGGCGGTGGGAGTGGACACGCCATGGGTCGCGCGGCGGCGGGTGATGACGGCCGCCGATCCCGGCGGGCTGCCACCGCTCGTGTCCGACCTTCTTCTCTTCGCCACGGCCGGCGGACTGCCGGAGTCGCTCCAGGCCACGCTCGCTGCGGCACTCCCGGTTCCGGTGGTGAAGCGGCGTCAACGCGTGGGACTGTATTGGGAGATGTACCAGGAACCTGATTCCGCTGCCAGCGTGGAGATCGCCGTCACCCCGATGCGGTCGCATAAGGACGAGACGCCGTACCCGGTGGGCCGCCCCTGGTGTCCGTTGGCAGTCCAATCGCCGGTGAGGCTGCGCTGGCTGGAGGAGCCAACTGCAAGCCCCCGCGGTGTAGCCCGAGCGGTGGCGCTGGACCTACGCCGGTTATCGGCAGGACGCTACGTCATCACCCTACAGGTGAGCGAGGGTGGGCACGCCCGCGGCTGCTCGAGTCGAGAGGTCCAGGTCGCCCATTAGGAGAGGTGCGGCGAGAACACCGCTCGACGGAGAATGTTTCCTATGACGTCCCGTACCGCTTCACCCAGACTACGATGGCGCTACCTACAACGATGGCGATCAGTCCCCGGACCATGGGTAGGAGCGATCCCGGGATCTGGGCCATGGCACCGCGCCCGCCTAGTGCGAGGTAGACGATCCCCATGACAATCAAGAACCAGCCGAAGACGAGAACGACCTTGCCGAAGCTGAAGAGCATGGCGATGCCTCTGCTGGCGGTGGAAGCTATTCGATCGTCAAGTTCGCGAAGATGAGAACCTTCCGCTCCAAGTCGAACGTGGCACTCTTGCTGCGCGCGAGCAGCTTCACCAGTACGTCGGTGTCCTCCGCGCTGGGACGGAGCACGTATTCGTCGGCGCCGTGGTCCAGCACCAGCTGTACAGTGAAGGCTCCCGGCTGACCCCGTTCCTGCTCGGTCCAGGAGGCTTGCACGTGGGTAACCTGCCGCACCTGAATCTGGCGCTCAGCAGGGGTCGATTCGCGTCGTGACATCGGTCGCTCCGACTATGGATGTGAGAGGCCTCGGTCCTAGCTGCCAGGATAACCAAGCTAGCCGAATATCTGCTGGCCGGCCTCCTCAATGATGCTTCGCCCGGTAATCCGCGAAGCGGGTCCATCCTCCCTTCCCACCTGCCGCATCCAGCCGGAAGGTCCAGGTGGCCGTTGCTCATCTCCTTGCGTCTCACTGCCGCGCGTAAACGGTCGAGTCCGGCCTTTGCCTCCTGAACGTAGGGTCGCAGCTCGGGCTCAGCGTGAGGCCAGGTGTCCAGTACCCGCTGGTAGTACTGGATTGCCGTTGCTCTATCGTGGACCCGTTCCGCCAGTCGCGCCCTTGAGAGCCGAGCCATTCCGAGGCGTGGTTGGCGATGGGGCTTCGCGCAACCGGGCCAGCTCCTCGGCGAACTGGCCGGCCGACTCGAACCGATCCGCCGGCGTCTTGGCCATTGCCCGCGCGATCGCACGCTCCAGCTCGGGCCGGACTTCCGGCCTCACCCTGGTTACGGGCGGAGTCGCGACAGCCAGGTGCTGATGAATCACGCTTTGGACCGTCGGCCCCACGAAGGGTGGCTGTCCGGCCAGCATCTCGTACGCCACGCAGCCAAGGCTGTACACATCGGTTCGTCCGTCGAGCGGCTCGGTTCCGGTGGCCTGCTCCGGGCTCATGTAGTCGGGGGTTCCCAGCACCAGGCCCGCATGGGTCATCGGCTCGCCGCTGGACTCGGAGGAGAGCGCTCGGGCAATGCCGAAGTCCGCAATCACCGCCTGCCCATCGGCCAGGAGAATGTTCTCCGGCTTGATGTCGCGGTGGATGATGCCGTGGCGGTGGGCGTAGTCTAGCGCCTCGGCTACCTCGTGGGTGATGCGCACTGAGGCGTCGATCGATAACTGCTTGCTCACCACCAGCCGCTGCCGGAGCGATTCGCCCTCCACGAAGGGCATGACGTAATAGAGCCTACCGCCGTCCTCACCTGACTCGATGAGTGGAAGGATGTGCGGGTGCTGAAGGTGCGCCGCAACCTCGATCTCCCGAAGGAAGCGCTCCGGTCCTATGCTCAGGCCGACGTCACTGTGGAGCACTTTGATGGCCACCGAGCGGTGATGCCTGAGGTCCTGGGCCAGGTAGACCGTGGCCATTCCACCCCGACCCACTTGACGCTGGACCTCATACCGGCCGAGCCGGGTTCCGGCTGGGAGCGACTCGGCTCGAGCCAATCGGTCTACCAAGGGCGCGACGTAGTCGAGCGCGGGCTGCTGCAGGAAGCTGCTGTGTTCGTCGGTCGCCCGCAGCATGGCCTCGACATCGGCCCTGAGGGCGGGATCGTGAGAGCAGGCCTGGTTGAGGAAGACCCGCCGGTCCTGCGGTTCGACGTTGAGCACTTGCTCGAGGAGCTCCTCGAGATCCTTCCAGCGCTCGGGGCTCACCACCGTTTACTCCTGCACCGATATTCTCGCCTCACGAACTCCGGATTCGCTCATGCAAGTCGGTGACGGCTGGCGATTTCTCAGGTAGGACGACAGGACCAACCTTTCCTGTGCTATTGGTACGGGATCGGGTGGCATCCCGCAAGTCGTTCGGGAGAGAAAGAGGCTGCCGGCGGAACGCCCCGTGTCGCGATCACCCCAAGCCAGGAGGAGCTCAGGATGACCGCGAACGGGTGAAACGATCCAGGGAGCAGCTGAACCGATTCAGGGCTTGATCGTGCGGCTGGAGAGGCCGACCTCGGATCCGGATCGCTTTTCCACTAGCATGATTCCCTCGCTGAACCCCGGTCCGTATCTCTTCGTCGCTTGCCAGGCGCTCACGTATTCGATCCGGGCCACGTCACCGGGAGGTATTGCCTGTAGCGTCTCGATCCCGCCAACCAGGATGTTGTCTACCGCGACTGCCGGGTGCCGGGCAGAGAAGAGCATCAGCGAGCCAGGCGCTCTCTCGCGGAGCAGCTCGGGCCGCGTTTGAAGGATCGCGTCGTAGGTATTCGTGGCCCGGCTATGCGCCAGCTCCGGGGCGGTGATGACGTTGGCACTTTGGGCTGTGGCCCCGCCAGCAGCGCAGGCGATCAGGATGGGGAGCGGGGCAACGACACCGGCGAGCCGAGAAAGAGTGAGTCGCATTGGGGACCTCCTGTCAGGTAAAGGATCACTTCCGCTTCTATCTGTAGAAGCGCGAACCCGCCTCCAAACCCGACATCCGTGCGCCACCGCTGTTGCGGCCCCCCATCCCGATCCCCATCTTGAACTCAGCGATCTTCGATCACAAACCAATCCGCGCGCCAGATCTGCGCCAGGCAAATGGGGCCTCAATGGCAGCCTACGAACAGGCGGCCGGTCGCAATCCCCAGTCGATCACCGACCTCCTCCTCCAGATCCGTGATGGCAGTCCCGAGGCGCTGGACCGGCTCTTCCCGCTGGTCTATGAGGCCTTGCGACGGATCGCGCGGCGGCAGCTACAAGGCGAGCGCCCGGGCCACTCCCTCGATACCACCGGACTGGTGCACGAGACCTATCTCAGGCTGGTCGACCACGACCGGCTGCAATGGCAAGACCGGGGACATTTCTTTGCCCTGGCCTCGCGGGCGATGCGCCAGATCCTGGTGGACTATGCCCGCCGCTACCGGGCCCTCCGGCGCGGTGGCGGAGCCGGCCACCAGGAGCTGCGCGAGGAGGACGCGGCCACGGATGAACGGGGCGAAACCCTGCTCGCCTTGGACGAGGCCCTCGAGCGGCTCGCAGCGGTGAACCCGCGTCTGAATAAGGTCGTCGAGTGCCGCTATTTCGGGGGATTAACCGAGGAAGAAACGGCGGAAGCGTTGGGTGTAACTACGCGGACGGTACAGCGTGACTGGGCGAGGGCGCGGGGCTGGCTCTATCTGGAGCTTCGTGGCTCTCACCCAGAGCTCCCTCCGTGACCTGTCTGCTTCACTGCTCCTGATCCTCCGAGTGGAGTCTCTCTCTCTTCGTTCGTGTGAATGTCGGTATTCCAGTGCAGCCTACGCATTTCTACAGGAGGAGGAGAGTGACAGGCTGCAGCCGCCAGCTCACAACCAGTGGCGGCACCGTGCGAGAACCACGTTCGTGCCCTGGAGGACACCATGCACGATCAACTGTTGAGGGAGGTCGAGGCTGTCGATACCCGGCGCTGTGCGTTGCTGGATGAACTGGGCGTACTGGACAGTGAGACTCTCGTAGCCAAGCTACTTCCCGGCAAGTGGTCAATTCTGCAAATCGTCGAACATCTGGTACTTGCTGAGCGAGAGGTGCTGCAGAAATTGCCCGATCCATCGCAGCTGGTCGAGCTCAGACGTGGCTTCAGGACTCACTTCACATATCCGATGGTGATGTTCGTGCTGCGGTGGGGAATACCCGTGAAGGCGCCATCATCCGGCATGATTCCGACAGGCACCAGCTCGTTGCCCGAATTACGACGCCAATGGGATGAAAGTCAGCGATGGCTTCGAGCTTACATCACAGGTCTCGACCGGCGTGGCATCGGGCGAGCTGTATTCCAACACCCGGTCGCCGGTCCTCTCACCGTGCAACAGGCGGTCCATATGGGTCAGCTTCATATCCTGACGCACACCCGCCAAATCCGGAGACTTCTCAGCCTGATGAATTAGAGTGCCGCACAACTCCATCCCTGCCTGCTCCCTTCACTGCGCGAAGAGGTGGGCCCCTGATACCAGCGCGAGAAGAGCGTACCGACCGCGATATCTCCAGAGCGCATAGACGAAGGTGCAGCCAACCAGGAGGTCGAAGATCGGACGCGCCAGTGCCGGCGGAATCGCCGTGAATGGGACCGCGAGAAGCACGGCCGGTAGCGGGTAGGGGAACCAAAGCGTCCGGAGCAGGTAGGGGTTCTCGCCCCGGATCAGGTGGGCCGCCGCGTTGTCCAGGGGATCGAAGTCACTGGGCCGATCGGGAAGCAGGAGCCGAAACGCCAGCACGAATCCGAGGCCGAGGACAAGAGGAAGCATCCTCTGACTCACCAGGGCGAATCTTCTCGGCTGGGATTTGGTGGTTACCCTAATCGCGGTATCGGTCATCGGAGCTCGGCTGTACGGAGGTGGCGACCCCTAAGTCTCTGCACAGTCCGACGCTTTCTTTAGGCTCCTCCGCGATTGAGTTGCCATTTCGAGCGGGTATACACCGGACGAAAACCCTGACGCTCGGCGTTGCGTTGCGGTGCGCTTCCCGGCTGAGTCACGACCATGGCAAGCTCTATCTGCCGGTCGGCGGCAAACGCGAGCCGCGCCTGGAGCAGCGCGAGCTGGGCACCCTGGCGCCGCGCGTCCGGAATAGTGCTGGCGCCAGCGAGGAGGGCAACGCCATTGCTGACATTCAGCGCCGCGGCCGCGATTGGGTCGCCGTCGAGCTCAGCCAGGAAACAATGAGCGCCGCGAGTTCGGCCGATGATCAGGCCGAAGCCTTCGACGAAGGCAGCGAGCTCCTGCGACTCGCTGCTCCAGCCTTCGCCCGCTACCCTGGCCCAGAGCTTGGTTTCGGAATCGGTGACGACGCGCACCGTGATGCGGCCCGAGCCGGGAGGCGAAGTCGTTGCCGTGGGGCGAACGAGAACGGTGGAGGCTTCAATCGGCGAATAACCACGGGCACTGATGAGGTTGAGGATGGAAGCTGGGGCGAATGCGCTGACCTCGTGCGACGTGGGTGAGCCGCGACGGGAGAAGAACTCCTCGATCTGATCGAGCTGAAAAGCGGTGAATGACTCGAAGAGGCCAAGGCCAAAGGTCTGGGTAATTGGAGAGATGGCACCGTCGAACATCGCGAGGACGCCGGCCACCTCGATCCATGCGGCGCCGACCTGTGGGTCCACCTCACGTCGGGCGTCGACATACGCTGCGTTCGCCATGCCCTCGGCGCGCTCGAGTCGGCGGGCCAGCACGAGGTCGACGTTGGGATGTGCCGTTGCTTCAGTGCTCGAGAATACGGACAAGGTAGTTTCGATCGCCTACCGTGTGATCTGGTGACCGGCCTCCCGGAGGACCTTGAGCGCTACCTCCAGCTCCCGTGCTTTCACCAACACGTAGTCGGTATCGTATGTGGATATCGCGAAGATGCTCAGGCCGGCTGCGGCCAACGGATCGGCGATGGCAGCCAGGATGCCGACAAGGTTGAGCGGGAGCGGCCCGCGGACCCGGAAGGCGCGATAGTCGCGCTCACAGTGGACTCCGGATGGCACGATGCTCTGGAGTGTCGTGATCGACAACTCTTCGGCCGTTCGACTCAGCGTGAGAAACGGGCTCGGCCGCGCCGCCCACGAGGGGACGGGGGCTTCCGCCTCGAGTCGACAGATCGCCAGCGTCTCCGGCCGCAGCTCCAGCGGGAGGTGCGGCCGTGCTGAAGGCCGTACGTCCTGGGCCTCGGCCATCGTAGGGATTCTCCCGATCAACAGAGTCAGGATGAGAAACAGGCGCAAACCGTCTCCTGGGACTCGTGGCCATGGTCTAACGGCCCCCGCACCAGCAGCAGGCGATTCCCAGCGCTCGAGGATTTACGCTGGATCTTCCCACCAGCCGAACGGCCGGTCTCCGTTTTGGCGATCGTAGACATTTCCGTAGGCCCAGGATGAGCCGGGCAATTCGGCGACTGCCGCCTCCACCTCGGCTTCGATCCGCTTAAATCCAGCGCTGAGCGGAACGGTAAGAATCCGAAGCCCGGTGTTTCCCCCGTCTAGGTATCCGCCCAACGTTGTGGCCGCTCGGCTGAGACGTGCGTCGGCCTGCTCGGGTGGAGGCTCTGGGACGTAGACCCACACGCATAGATGTCCTCCGCGCCGGAGGACTCGGTAGCCTAGTGGATCGGCCGGTGCCAGCTCCACTTCATCCCCGGCTGCGACACCTTCGACCAGGCCGGGCGAGCCCAGCAGCCGGAAACGGCCGCCCCCCAGTGGCTCGGCCGGCAAGACCTCCTCGATGCTCCGCTGGCCAGACTGGTCCAGAACTGGGAGCCGAATCTCGATCATCAGATTACCAGATGTTTGCCTAACCGACCACGGATTGGCTGCGGCGACTCCTCAGCCAGGCGCCGGCTCGAAGGATGCGACGGTGTAACCGTCCCGCAGAGATCGCAGCGCCGTAGCCAGCAGCCAACGCGGTATCCACAACATACCCAGGGCCACGGACTCACCCACGGCCGACCGACTCGTCGTAAGCCGGAAGCCCGCTCCTTCGATAAGCCCGAGCGGTTCGACTTCAAGCCGGCCATAGGGCGCGCCCAGCTCCCGGAGGCGTTTGCCGATCTTGCTCGCGTACCGCCGCGCGAAGGCCAGCGTTGTCAGATCGCAAACCAGTGTCGGACGGCTGAAGCTATTTCGTATCGCGTGCAACAGCCCTCGCACTTCCGCTGCCGAGAGGTACGGCAAGATGCCTTCCAGCACGACGACTGGATCTGTGAGGCTACGGAATGGGGCCAGCGCTGCTTCGAGCGGCTCGCTCCCGAACCTGATGGCGACCCTGGTGAGCGGGTTGGGCGCTTCCCGCGCGGGGAGTTGCGCCTCCTTGAGGGTGATCAGCGCCGGCTCATCCAGCTCGATCCAACGCCCGCCGGGCAAGCGAAAGGCCCGCGCATCGAACCCAGCGCCGATGATGACGATTGCCGCGTCGGGATGACGGCCCAGTCGCGCCCGGAGCAGGTCATCGATGAGACGATGGCGGGCGATATTGGAGGCATTGGGAGCACGTAAACCGCGGAAGGGCTCGAAGAGAGCCCACGCGTCCGACGACATGAACCGTTTGGCGTACTGGTCCCCGCAGATCGGGTGAGACGCCGCAGCATCCAAGGCGCGTACCCCGCAACAGTAGTAAGCGGTCTTGGAGACCGGCTGGAACGTCTCTGTCATTTAGCGGACTTCGCCTCCGCCCCACGCTTGGTCCACTGCCACAGGCCGCTGGTAACCGCCGCCGGGAGTCGATAGCCCAACGCCCGGGCCACCAAGACAATCTGTCCGCGATGGTGCCCCTCGTGAGCCACGAAATAGGCCAGCACGTGTCCCACGTCGAGCGGAAGATTGCGCCAGACGTAGGTTGAAGCCGTCGGGATGGTGCCGCCATGCTCACAGCCAAGGGCGAGGAGGCGGAGGATGCCCCGGCTACTCCGTTCCAGTGCCGGTACCAACTCCTTGCGACCGACCCGCCGCCGATCGACGCTGCGAGGCACGGTGACCCCCAGTTCCTGACCCAAGGTCTTGATCCACATGCAGCGCGCATTGTGCAGGTGGCCGGCGATCATGCGGATCGTGCGACGGGGTGCCCCGGGGATCGCAGCTGCCCAGAGTCCGGGCGGCAGGTGCTCGATCAGGAAGACCGTCACCCGATTGTTGGTCCGCCAAGTGTTGAAGATCGTATCCCGAAGGTCAGGGATCACTTCAGTTCGATCTTTCACCGAAGCCGCCGTTTGCGCAGCACCCCCACACATTCCGTCCGGCCGGGGTCGGTAAACACGAGGTAGACGACGTTGGCAAACATGACCCCGTGGACGATGGTCTCGCCCTCAGGGGCCGCACTGAGAGTGGCCAGGAGCGTTGGATAGCCGTCGGTCCGCACCGTGGGGCCGTCACCCTTGGCTGCTTTCTCGCTATAAATCTGCAGGGCCGCACGTCGGGAGAAGGGCCGGGTCGCTTTGGCCGGCGTCGGGACGACTACCTCCGCTCGTAGGCGGGCGAGCAACTCGGCCGCTAGGGGATCGGCGCTCATGCTGAGTGCCTGCTCGACGATGCTCGCCACTATTCTAGTCATCTCTGCTCGCTGTGTTGCCCTAACCGACCGCGCATCAGCTGCGGCACTCCTGCACCTGCCGCATTCCTCCCCTGTGTCGGCCATCGCCTCAACGCTCGATGCGGATGTCCTCATACCATTCCGGGGTTACATAGACCCGGACAACTTCAAGCCGCGCGAGGCTCGGCGCCTCACTGAAATAGACCACCGGCCCAATCAGATTGGGCCCGCAGAACGGCTCCTTGTCCCGGTGAAATACCACCGAAAAGGCCTGCAACCCTGGGGAGCTCGAAGGAAGCGGCTCCAACGTTGCGGTAAAGAAGTCATTGGGATACCGAGCCCGTCCCTCGACTCGGAGGGTGCCGTTGCAGAAGATCGCGCGACCAGCGAACGGGACGGGTGCGAAGGACCCAGACAACCGTTGGTCCTTGATGGTTGGTTAGGCGGCGCAAGGCACGGCTACTCGGCCGGGCCGCGCTGCCAAGGGAGTTCCGTAGCTGCACGCCAGGCATGCCAACCCTCGGGCAAGTCAGCCAGCTCACCGAGCGTGAGGTCTCGCGCATACATCCTGCCCAACCCTACAACTCGAGCGTCGGCCGGGTCGTTAGTAGTGCCGCACAGAAATTGCCAACTCCCGTCATCGGCATCATGCGCAACCCGAAGTATCGGAGCGCCGTCGAGCACCTGGCGAGTCGTGATGGAGGCCGTGTTCGGACTATCGGCGAATGGCCAGTGGTCCACGAACTCTCCCGGGGTGTCCTTCTAACCGATCGCGCATCAGCTCTGACAATTGCCTAGCCTGTCCACAATCCTACGTTGCTTACATGAAGCGCCGCCACTTGCATCGCTTAACTAGCAGCGCGTCGACTGGGAGCGCAGGCGTATGCGACAAAGCCTCCGAGAACCAGGATCAGAACGCCGGTGAGTCGGATGACGCCGGATCCCTGCCGCCACCACCGTTCGATGAGGGCTCGAGCGGGCCCGATTTCCAGCAGGCCCGTCAGCGCCGTTGTTATCCCAGCAATCACAATCACGTAGCCCAGGACGCGGAGCGCCCTTGGGGCGCGGGACGCCGATGCCACCGAGATCAGGAGGAGACCAAAGGCGACTCGGACCGCAGCTAGGGCGTAGAACGTGCCGGACGTGACGAAGTGTTGGGCGATCCAGACGAGGCTGGACGGCTCGAGGATGCCGACAGCGCCGACAATGGCGATAGCAAGGCCGAAAGCGAATGCCAGGGCTTTCACGGCGTCTGATGGAGCCTCTTCAGCACCTGTTCCGCTTGCAAGAGATGTCGGTGCTCATGCCGAGGCAGGATGGTCAGGCACGAGCCGACCGCCCATCTCGCGCCCCCGCTCCAGCGCCGCGTGCAGCAGCGGAAGATAAGCCGCAGCGGTCAGGTTGAGATGAGCCACACATTCAGCCATTGACCACCGCCCCGGCTCCACCCGCCGGCTCCAACTCTGCTCGGGGGCAATCCCTACCAGTCGATGCAGACGGGCCTGAGCGGCATCGAACTCGTCGACTATTGCGCGGAGCTGCGGATGCATCCGACCCCTGCCGGATGTTCAGTCGCTCAGCCTCTCAACGAAGCCTCGAAGCTAGCAGTACCCCCACCCCAATGCCGAGCCCGAACACTCCCGCGAGTCGCGGGAACTCATTGTAATGGATGAAGCGAGTGCCCCGCGGACCGACTTCAAGGGCGCCGATGGGGGTCAGCCGAGCCCCACCACCACCCCCGCCACCCTGGGCTTCCGCTCCTGCAGCCGCGCCGGTTGCGGTTTCTGTCCCGCGGGCGGCTGGCCGTCGGCCGCTCCCCGCGCCAAACCCGTAGGCCACCTTGGCGACTGGAATGACTGTCGTGTCCCCGTGGTGCACCGGCTCGGCATACACGTGACGAACGCTGAGATTACGCTCGAAGACTTCGGCGATGGGCTCGAATGGTGTCGTGACTGCCATACAGATCTCCTGCAGAGGGATCCTGCAAGCTGGCAGGATGTCCACCCTCTCACCAGGGTGAATTTCCCTCTA
>JBKPAO010000106.1:0-4132 GCA_046726475.1 Gemmatimonadota bacterium
TGGTGCACGATCTTTACGCCTAAGCGGGGGTCGGAGAAGTTGCCGTGCCCATGCATCTGGGTCACGGCGACGTAGTTGTTCCAATAGGAGATCGGCCCCTCGGCGGTATAGGTCTCGTTCTTGACCTCGGCCAGGCCATATGCCGGCGGTAGCACCAGCGGTGTGCTCTTCTGGTCGAAGTTGAATCGCGGGTCGTACGTCCCCGCAGGCCACTTCACCAGAACGGCCTTCTGCTCCGGCGTGTAGAAGGGCAGCTTGGCCAGGATTTTCCCGACCTCGAGGTCGCGATTAGGCCATCCGTCCAGTCGATGGCCGATTCCGGGGAGCAGCGCGTTGTCCACCGTCGAATGACAGAGAGCGCAGGTGATGCCGATCCGCTCGATGCGGCCCTCTTTGTTGAAGGTCGCTCTCAGGCCTACTACGGCGTCATGCCGGAGCAGGTCACGAGTACCACTGGTGCCGAAGGGATTATGGAGCAGGAAGCCGAGCAGATTCAGCCGGTCCATGTCCACCTTGAGCCCGAGGCTGAGCGCCTCGAGCGGTTGGATCTCCTGGTCCACGATCTCGGCGAGCCGGGCCGTGTCGGTCCAGAACGGCTCGTTGCCGAAGGTGTCGTCCCGGAAGATCTTCCGGCCCTGGATTTCCAGGTCATTGCTGACTCTGGTCTCAGGAAACTGGCGGCATCCTACTCCGAGAATCCCGCCGAGTGCGACCAACCCAATAGCCAGTCCACGGCGATAGCGCGTCACCGGGTCTCCTCGGCATCTAGCTTCAGATGCCCCGAGAACGCCATCTTGCTTCTTAAAGCCTCGTCGTGGGTGGGCGAGTAGAGCTGATTTCCAGGCTGGCGACATTTGGTAAGTCATTGCTGCCTCTGCGCCTTGGCCCATGGCCAGGAGGGCGAGCCGTTCCTCGTCAGCAGAGGCACGGCCTGCGGTGCCGTGGCAGACATAATGCCTCTCGCGGCGTAGAAACGCAAGATTCACCTGTTGAATCTGTTATATCACGGGCACTGGCTGGCGGAATCGAGGCAATAGTGGACAGACAACTACCGCGGCGAGTTACCCAAGGAACCGTGGGTCGGATTTTGGAACTGCTAAGGCGCGGGCCGATGACGGTGGACGAACTCGCCGCCGCGCTCGAACTCACCCGGAGTGCTGTCCAGGGTCAGTTGGCGAACCTCCAGCACGATCAACTCGTGGAGCAACGGGGTACTCGCCGGGGGACGAGCAAGCCGGCACGAACTTACGCCGTCACCATGCAGGCAGAGCTGCTCTTCTCGAGAGCTTACATCCCGATTCTGACCCAGCTGGTCCATGTACTGGCGGGTCGGATGTCACCTGGCGAATTCGATTCTATCATGCGTGAAGTCGGTCGTCGCGCGATGGCCGAGCGGACCAGCCCTCGTAGTGGCACGCTGCGCGAACGCGTGGACCGCGCCAGCGCACTGCTGAACGAGCTCGGCGGCTTGTCGGAAGTCGAGGAGGAGGATGGCCTGTATGTCATCCGAAGCTTCGGCTGCCCACTGGCCGCCGCGTCGGCTCTGCACCCTGAGGTATGCACTGCTCTGGAGAGCCTGTTAAGCGAGTTCGCCGGAACAGCGGTATCCAAGTGCTGTGACCGCTACGACCGTGAGCGATGCTGCTTCGAGATCGAGCGCCACGAAGCACTCCAGGAACTCAGCCACTGAATTACCTCTGTTTTTACAAGGAATCCCCAACCTCCAAAGATTGAATCCGCAACACGTTTCCAGCCCAGTGATTGGTAGGTGACTGCCCGGTGAGCACCAACCGTATAGTGCCGGCCGTCGACATCAACGCCGACCCAATCAGACACCGTCCACACTGGAAAGGATACGACCGTGCACCGCTCACTCATGCTCGCCACCACCCTGCTCGGCCTGGCCGCTTGCACCCAGGACGACGCTCCGCTCTCCCCGTCGGGCCCAGGCTCCGAGCCGTCCACCCCCGGCGCGGAGACGCCTGCGCTGTCGCAGGTCAAGGGACTGCCGGCCAACGGGCCGATCTACTTCGGCTCCCCCGCCGGGGCCTACCCGAACTTTGAGATCTTCTCGATCCAGCCGGACGGGACCGGGCTCCGCCGCCTTAGCTACGACCCGGCCACCGATCAGATGCCCGACGTGTCGCGCGACGGCCGCAAGATCGTGTTCGTCTCCAAGCGGAGCGGAAGCTGGGAGATCCACAGTATGAACTCCGACGGGAGCAACGTGCGGCGGCTGACCAGCTTCAAGGCCACCGACCAGTCGCCGCCGTACTACCCCCGCTGGTCGCCGGACGGCCGCCGGATCGCTTACCACCGGCTCCTGCCGGGAGAGACTCACGACCGGGTGTTCGTCATGGGCGCGAGCGGCAGCTCGCCGACCGCGATCACCGACGGCACCAACTACACCCGGGACCCGGCGTGGTCACCCGACGGCAGCAAGATCGCGTTCGAAATGGTAGTCAACGGTCATTTCCAGATCGCCGTGGCGCTGGCCGACGGCTCGGGAGCCAAGCCGGTGACCCAATGCGACAATGATTGCTCGGAGCCGGCATGGTCGCCCGACGGGACCATCATCGCGGCCCGGTCGTTCCCCACGATGCAGACGTTCTCGCTCACCGGCTCTCCGGAGGCCACCTTCCCCGAGAACGGGGAGCGACCGGCCTTCTCGCCCGACGGCACCAAGCTGGTGTATACCAACGCCGCCGACCAGACACTTCACGTGGTGGACGTGAAAACCAAGGCCGTCACCGAGCTGTTGGACGTGAACTGGACCATCGTCGGCATTTCCTGGAGCCGGTGACACGGTTTGCCGCTGAACATTCGATCGGCCGAGTGTGACGTCGCCGGGGACCTAGCAGTTTCCGGGGATGTCCGCTGGCCTGCTGCAGAATTTTCCCGGCCCGATGCCCTCATGGAGGGGCGTCCTTGGCGACCCTGGTGAACGGACGTTTCCGGGCAGAAGTTGGTTGCGTAGGCAACGGCCTTTGCAGCCGAGGGTTCAATGTACTGGAAGTCCACCCTCTTTGTGGTGCTCCTCCTGGCGGTCTTACGCTGTGGAGGCGGCAGCAGCACCACCGGTGTCACTTCACCGGACACGAGCGCACCGACCGTGACCGTCACGGAGCCTGGCCCAGTGACGCTGTCGGGATTGGTCACGCTCAGCGCGAGCGCCGAGGATGACCGGGGAGTGTCCGCCGTCCGCTTCCGGGTGGATGAGCAGGACGCAGTCCCGGAGGACTCGGCGGCGCCTTACACCGAGGTCTGGAACAGCAGGCTAGTTCCGAACGGGGTGCACTTCATTGACGCGGTGGCCCGGGACGAGGCGGGGAACACTGCAACGTCGGCGCTGGTTCGGGTAAAGGTGGAAAACGGACCTCCTTAGGGAAGCTAAGCGAGGCGAGGCGTCAGAGTCTCGAGTTGACGGCCCTGTTTCTCGCCTTGCTGCCCCCTGGACAGGTCAGCGGTCCCCATTACCCAGCTAGGGTTCAGCAGGGTTCCAGTCCGGGGCAGATGCACCGCCAGGCACAGTGGTGACGTGCCGAAGGCCGGTCCCGTCCACGTTGATCACAAACAGATCACTTTGCTCCGGCAGCGGCCCCGTCCAGGAAGGGCGGAACTGGACAAAGACAATGGATTGTCCGTCGGGGTGACCAGGACGGTGAGGTCCTGGCCAGCACTTCCGTACTAACCGGACCCGGCACGAACATACGACCGGTCCCATCGGCGTTGATGATCTCCAGGGCCAGCGGGTAGAACAAGGACATCCTGATTCCGCTGGACGAGAAGACAATCCGCTGGCCGTCCGGCGCCCACGCCGGCTCAGTAGTGTGAGCGTCGAAGGTAGCCAGGACTCGCTGCCCGCTCCCATCGGCGTTCACGACCCCAATGCCGCACTCTTCAATGCCGTGACCCCCCCAGCAAGCCGAGTAGGCGATCCGCTGCCCGTCCGGCGACCAGGCCACCGCCTCGAGATACTCGCAGTGGGTGTAGTACTCGTCGCAAGGAAGGTCCACGAGCCGCGTTCGGTCGGAGCCGTCTGCATTCATTACGAACAGATCGAGGTTACGAAGGTCCCGTACTCCCAACGCGATACGCCTCCCATCGCGTGAGATGGCGGACGGCCCACTGA
>JBKPAO010000107.1:0-10115 GCA_046726475.1 Gemmatimonadota bacterium
ATCCGAGAAGGCTCGGTCCTGGTAGTTCCTGGGCTGGGTCGTGGAGTGCCGGTTGCGCCACCACTTCCAGGCTAACATCCCAACGCCCGCGAGGGCGGCGTTGCGTAACCTGCTCGGGCTGAACGTATCGTTGCGGGCCTGCCGCCGATTTCGGAATCCGAACATGATGATCTCTCCTCTGAGATGTACCGCGTGCGCCGCAGTACTACTTCAAGGTAGTCTGTCTGCTGACAGGGTCGGTGACCTTCAGCACAGTCGTCAGTCAGCAGTCGTCAGACTGGAGCTCTGGCACAATTCCCTACCCGAAGTGACTCACCCTACCATTTGCGACTGCTGACTGACGACTGACGACTAATTCCAAAACTCCCACGTCACCCCGAAGGCGCTTCCATAGCTCGGTATCGGAAAGCCCGGCACGTAGGTCAGCTTCGTCGCGGATAGGTTCACTCGGTCCCAGTAGAGCGAGAATCGATCCAGCTGGATCTGGACCAGGCTGCGGAAGAAGGTGGCGCCGCGGAGGTTGATCGGGCTGCCCACCGCATCCCGTCCGATAGTACCCCTGCCCCAACTCTCCATGCTGAGCCGGAGCTTCAGATCGAAGATGCCGCTGGGAAACTCGCGCAGGAACTTGGAGCGAAGAGTCGCGGCACTCATCGAGTGCGTCGGTGGAACGCCGTCCGGAGTGGTTCCGCGCGGATCGCTGTACCAACTCTCCAGGGTAATCCACTGTAGCGGTGCGAGCCGCACCGAGGCGGTGATCCACTCCGTTTTGGGCGCCGGTGCCAGCTGGTGAACGGTGGGGAAATCCGCGAAACCGAAAGGGCTGAACGCCGCGGTGCGAGAATACGAGACCTGAAAGCCGAAGCGGGCACGATTCCATCCCAGCATCCCGGTAAGGTCGCGCACGTCCTGCTCCGGGTCAGTGAGGATGGCCGGTGCGGCAACCAGCTTGCCAATCCGGGCGGTACCCGTGAGAGCCAGTCCGCGTATCGGCTCCAGGCCTGCGGCAAGGTCGGCGTAGTCGCTGGCACGTCCGCCGAAGTGCCTCAGATGCACCAGCTCGGCACTGGCGCTGAACGGGCCGATCGGACTGAAGCCCAGCGTCATCTTGACATCGAGCGGGGTCCATCGCGTGCGATGAAAGGCCGACCCACTGATTGAGAAAGCGGGAGCTCGATAGGTGAGATAACCGCCGATTTGATCTATCTGCTGGTCCAGTCCCGCCCCATCCCAGCCGGTTCGGGCATAGATCAAGTCAGCCCGGGCACCGAGATCGTCATCGCGCTTGCGCAGGGTGAGGCGGATCTGAGCGTCGCTACGGGTGGCCTTGTACCCCGGACCTATGGTGTCATCGACTCCCGCGTTATCCACGACGAATGGCCTGCGGTTTGGCGCCGAGCGAACCAGTTGGTACTGCAGTCCGACCCAGCGTGTCGGATGATAGCCACCCTGTACCCAAACTTGGGTGTTGGAATAATCGCTCCTGACCCCGCTCGCGGTCGGTGAGCTGAGATAGTCGGCGCCGAGAGAGAAGCCCAGCCCCGAGAGATAGCGGCGCTGCAGCTCCGCGTCGTAGCGTGCGAAGTCATTATCTCCGCGGGCAATTGCAATGCGGGAACGCGGCGCCAGCCGGTCGTGCTGGCGGGTGAACAGATGCACCCGAAGCTGACCAGGCCACCGCTCCACCTCGATCCGGTCGAGCAGCACGAGGGAGAAGAGCGCAGGGTCGACCGCGATGCTGTCGATGCCGGCCGCCACATAGGGTACCCCATCGAGGTAGTACTCGGCCGAGGACGCTCCGCGACCCTGAAAGCTGACCAGCTCGGGACGGCCAATGTACCCGCCGCGCCAGAGGTATACCCCGGGGACCTGGGTCAGCAGATCGCCCACCGTCGCGGCGTGTCCCCACTCGATGGAGTCGCGGGTGAAGATGATTCGAGTCAGAGGTGGCCGGGGGCCTTCCACCCCAACCGGGGGCAGGACCGGTAATCGTACGTTCAGCTGCGCCTGCTCCTTGAGATAGCGCTCCGTCGTGTTGACGGTGTCCTCAGGCAGGGTGTCCGCCGCGGTGGTATCTCCGGGGAACTCTTGCTCTCCAGGGATCTGGGCGACTACGAGGGAGGTGAACAGGAAACAGTGAACGGTGAACAGGAGGATGGCGATAACCGTCATCCTGAGCGCTCTAGGTGTCATCCTGAGCGCAGCGAAGGATCTCTCCAAGACTATGGAGCGGCGAGCCCGTTCACCGTTCACCGTTTACCGTTCACGCCTTGCGCTCGCCACGGGCCAGAACGAATTCGGTAAACAGACGTACGCCTATTCCCGTGGGTCCTTTCACTCTGGTCGGCTCCTCGCGATCGGTGTACGCCGTGCCCGCGATGTCGAGGTGCGCCCAGGGGAACCCGTCCACGAACTCGCGCAGGAACCAGCCGGCGGAGATGCTGCCGGCGGGCCGCCCTCCGCTGTTCTTTACGTCGGCGATATCGGACTTCATGAGGTCGCGATAATCCTCCCAGAGCGGCAGCGGCCACACCCGCTCACCCGCCTTTTCACCTGCGGCCCGAACTTCTTCGACCAGCTTGTCGTCGCTTCCCATCACTCCGGCCGCGGTGTGCCCGAGTGCAACGACAATCGCACCAGTGAGGGTTGCGATGTCGATGACGGCGGCGGGCTGGTAGCGGCGGGCATAGGACAGTGCATCACAGAGAATGAGCCGGCCTTCAGCGTCGGTGTTGATCACCTCGATCGTCTTGCCCAGATGACTGGTGATAACGTCGCCCGGCTTGACCGCGGTGCCGGAGGGCATGTTCTCGGTACTGGGGATCAGTCCGACGACATGCACCTTCGGCTTGAGCCGTCCCAGCGCCTCGAATGTTCCGAGCACCGCGGCGGCTCCCGACATGTCGTACTTCATGTCCTCCATGTTCTGCGCCGGCTTGATCGAGATCCCGCCGGTGTCGAAGGTGACACCCTTCCCCACCAGGACGACCGGTGGGCGGTCGCTTCCTTTGTACTCCAGGGCGATGAAGCGCGGCTCTTCCGCGCTCCCCTGCGCTACCGAGAGTAAGGCACCCATCTTCTCTTTTTCGATCGCCGCCTTGTCGAGAATGGTCACTTCGAAGCCGTACCGCTGGGCCAATTCACGCGCGGCGTTGGCCACGTAGGTCGGAGTACAGATGTTGCTCGGCAACACCTGTAGTCCCCGGGCCAACGTTTGTCCCGCCCCCATCGCCTCGCCGATGCGATGCCCTTCCTTGAAATCGCTCCCGCTGTCGGGCGCCAGAATGTCCACTCGCTCCAGCGGTGGCTTCTTACCATCATCATTGGGCCGTTTCATCTCGTTGTATTGCCAGACGCCCTGTGCCAGCCCTTCGGCGATCGCCTGGCCCAGCTCGGCGGGACTGATCCGTGCGGCATCGAGCGGAACATGAAACGAGGCACGGGCAACACCGAAGGATCGGGCGCGCTTGGCAGCCGCCGCGGCGGCCCGGCGGACGGCGGCGCGATCGATCTCGTCGGGCTTCCCGAGACCGACCAGGAGTATCCGGGCCACCGGGCCGGAGGGATAAAGCACCGCGGTCTCGTCTTTCTTGCCCGTGAAGTCCCCCGCAGCAAGCACTCGGTTGATGGCGCCGCCCGCCGCGCTGTCAACCGAGCTCAAGGACGAGGGGAGAGCTCCGCGGGGAAGCGCGAGCATCAGCAGCGGGGTCTCGTAGCCAGCCGGCTGGGCCGAAACGATGGTGGTCTCGAACGGCATAGGCGAGACGGAATAGTTAGGGTGAAGGAAATGCGTGATTGCGCGGGTCGGAAGCTACCCAGAGCGGCGTCCGGGCGGCAACCAGCGGAGGAGCTATGACGAAGAGTCTTCTACTTTACCAGACGCAACATGCCCCGCTCCATCGCCACGGTGACAGCCGCGGTTCGATCGTCGACACCGAGCTTGGCAAAGATGTGGAGCAGGTGGGTCTTCACCGTTGCTTCGCTGATTCGGAGATCCTTGGCGATGATCTTGTTGCCGGTCCGCGGGCCGTCAGAGGACCTCGATCTCCCGCACACTGAGGGACCACTCCACCGGACCTCTCGCCCGTCCGATCAGCTTTGACGCCACAGAGGGCCCCGCGGTGATGCTGACCGGCTTCGCGCTTCTGCTAGTCACCGTCAGCGTGAGGCCCTTCTCTAAGACGATGGAGTAGCACCAAGGCCGCGCGTCAACGGCAGCTCCCAGTGCCCAGGGGTCCAGCTCCACCAGTCGTTGTACCAACCCCAGTCACCGGAGACCCAGCGAGCGCCGGGGATTGGTGGCGTTACCCATTGACCCGGGACGTAGATCCATCCGCCGCGCATGCTGGTCGCCGGATCGCCTTTCAGATCCCAGAATCCCGGGATCCACACTGCATTTGCCGCATGCGTAACGGGCCTGCTCACCGGCGGTCGGGGCGCTTCGACAGGGATGGGCTGCGTACGGCTGCTCGGCACCGTGGCCGGCGCCAACACCACCGCCAACGCGGTTCCGGCGACTTGCTGTAAGAGCGCTGACATGTCTCCACTCCACTGGTAGGGAATCATGCTGCACGTCCACTCATTGCTCTTAAAAGAATGCTTCGTCGTCGACGCCCGTCGCCCGAGCCAAAATGTCACTCTCGGACCGGTAGCGTCCCACTGCGCAACTTGGCCTTTGTGGCAGCTTGACGATGCCGATTTCGCGGCGCACCCTGATCCTGGTGCCGGTGTTCTAGCCCATCCTGTGCTGGACCTCAGATCATCGAGTGGGAGCCGGGGAAACATTACCCGGATGGGCGGACAGGCGGGCTGGACACCGATTGAGGACATAAGGCCTCGAGCGTAGGTTCGAGCGTGAACCTGCCTCGGTGGTCCGCTTCGACCGTCCTCCTGTTTGGCGCCGCTCTCGCCGTTGCGGTTGCACTTGCCGTGGCCCAGGGACGGCATCAACACGTCGGAGACGACTTCGCCGTGTTCTGGCAGGCGGGCCGGAGCTTCGCCACTGGAAGTCCCCTGTACCACGGCTACCCGCCCGGCGCACGGCCCTTCAAGTATCCACCCTTCGCGGCTTTCCTCTTTCAACCGCTCGGCCTGCTCCCACTCCCGGTGGCGGCAACAGTCGTTTCGCTGCTGAACCTCATACTCTGGATGGTGGCGGGATACCTGACCTGGCAGATCGTCGACCGATACTCTCGCGACCGCAACACTACCCGCCTTCCCTTCCTGCTCGCCATCGCGTTCTCCGCCCAATTCTTCCTGGACAACTTTCATCACGTGCAGATGAACGGCGTGATCTTCGTGCTGGTCCTCCTGGGAATTCATGCCTATCTCCAACAGAAGGACGTATGGGCCGCCGTCTACCTCGTGACCGCCACAGCCATCAAGATCACGCCCATCTTCTTTGTCGCCTGGCTTCTCATCCGCGGGCGCCGGAGGGCCGCGCTGGCCGTTCCCCTGCTGGGCCTGGGGTGCATTGTCGTGCCGCTGCTGGTACGGGGACCGACGACCGGCGCCGCCGATCTGGTTGAGTATCATCGGTCGTTTTTGCGGACGCAGCAGCACGCCGATATCGGCTCCTACAGCGCGGGTCAGAATCTGGCGGCGCTGGTGACCCGCATGACCCGTCCCGTCGAGTACTTCGGACACGGTTCCTATATGTACCTGCCGGCTTCGGAGCGGACGGCGCAAGTTGCTTATGAAGCGCTGTGGGTCATCGTGCTGCTGGTCTTCCTGGGAAGACTGGTCTTGCTTCGCCAGCGTCACGACGCGGTCTCGGCTATCGAGCTCAGCATGGTGTTCCTGACCAGCCTGCTGCTGTCACCGGTCACCTTTACCACCCATATGGTGAGCCTGCTCTTCGTGTTTTACACCTTCCTGTCGATCCGGCTAACGACGCTGTCCCCCTCCGGTCGCGTCATCATTCCACTGTTGCGCGTTGCAATCGCTGGAATTGGGTTGAGCGGCAGTGACCTGGTGGGACGCACCGTGTACCTGGACGTGCGGGGCTACAGCCTCATGGCCTGGACGATGCTACTCCTGTTCGTGACTGCGCAAGCGACCCTGGATAAGCGCCTCATATTCAGCACAGGAAGGAATCTTCGACAAGCCGGGTGAATCCAGCGGTAGAGAGCAAGGCTTTTCAATTGGAGGGAGATCTCATGACCAAGCACGTCGATCGAAAGACGGTCGATCTGAGCTCGTATCCCGACCTCGTGGTCATTTATCTCGGCATGCGGGTGCGGGCGCTGTATGGACTCAAGACCTTGTTCGGGCTGGGACCCCAGATCGAGCACGCCGGTCGCGCCCGGCCCGAGGGACTCCTGCACTACGAGAACAACCTCATCTTCAGCCTGTTTCCGCTGCACCTTGGAATGCGCTGGTATTGGAAGGACTTTGACTCCATGGAGCGCTGGACCCGGTCGGAGCCGCACCGGATCTGGTGGCAAAATTTCCTGCATGACTCGGGCGGGACCGGGTTCTGGCACGAAGCCTACTTCATGCGCGGTGGAATGGAGGCGGTCTACAACGATGTGAGCGGTCCCCCGGTCGGGTTTCAGGCCTTTGCCCCAATGGTCCCCGCCCGCGGGCCCATGTTCTCCGCCCGCAATCGCCGGGGTCTCTCCACCGAAGCCCCGGCTCAGCCGGAAGGTGTCGGCGAGAGCGATCTCTACTCTAACGTTGCGAAGTAGCTGGGAGCTGGGAGCTGAGAGCTGCGCGCTAGAGTCGGAAATGTGAGGCCCCAACGCTGTATTTGACGAGATTGCGGTTTCGGCTTCTAGCTCCTAGCTCCTAGCTCTAAACCGATTCGCCCCTACATCCGTAGGGATCCTACCTCTTACCTGGATGCCTCCAGATGAAATGGTCGGCCCTTGCCATTGTCACGGCAGCCGTGGTCCCGTCCCCCGCTCTCCTGGCCCAGGCGCGAACGGCACTCCAGCGACAGGTCTTCGCGGCCGAAAGCAGCTTTGCCGCAAGCATGGCCCAGCGCAACCTGGAGGCCTTCGCGTCACACGTCTCTTCCGAAGCGATCTTCTTCGGCGATACGACCGTGATGCGGGGCAAGCGGGCCGTACTCGCCGGCTGGAAGCGGTTCTTCGCCAAGCCGGACGCCCCGTTCTCCTGGAGCCCGGACGTGATCGAGGTACTGCCCTCGGGCAACCTCGCTCTCAGTAGCGGGCCGGTATTCGACCCGGCCGGTCAAAAAGTCGGTACCTTCAGCTCGATCTGGCGGCGGGAGGCCGACGGTAGCTGGCAAATCATTTTCGACAAAGGCTGTCGCTGAGCGCTATCTTGCGTTCAAGGCTGGAGTACCCACACAGCGAGGGACCGGCTTGTTCGTCCGCATCTGGGAGTTTCGGGTTGCTTCGGAGAAGGAAGGCGAGTTCCGGGAGGTCTACGGACCGGCCGGGGCTTGGGCAGCGCTCTTCGCGCGGGAAATCGGGTTTCTCGGCACCGAGCTCCTCCATTCGACGACTCATCCCAACATCTTCCTGACGATCGACACCTGGGATAGCCCCGAAGCCTGGGCCGCCTTCTTGCGAGCGTGGGGAGACGACTACGCCGCCCTGGACCACCGCTGCAGGGAGCTGACCGTGAGCGAAGCGGAGCTCGGCTGCTTTGAGAGTGTCGCCGCAGCGACTGAGGCCCACCAGCTAGGTCCCTTGGAGAAACCATGAGTGCCAGAGTCGAAGTTCCGTTCCCACCCCGGCCGGCCGGCCCCCACAGCGGGCATGTTTCACCGCCCTGGGTGCCGGTGGCGCCGCGCTGGGAGTACAAGGCGGTGGTGCGCAATCTCGAGACCGAGGTGCTGCCCGGTGAGGCCGACCTGGACGCGCTCGGCAGCGACGGATGGGAGCTGGCCGGGGTGGCAAACGAAGGCCTGCGAGTCCACTTCTACTTCAAGCGGGAGCGAACTCGCTGACAGAAGGGTGGTGAGAGATGTTGAAGTCGGATCGGCTCTCCCACATCATCGAGGTGTATCTCGAGGGCGAGCTGGAGTTGGACACGGCCGTGGCCGAGCTGGTGCACGTGTACGTAACGCGAGGCTGGCGATTTTCCCTGATCGAGGCCGACTGCGAGCCCCGGTTTAGGGCCCGAATGCGCGTCCTCGCGCTTCAGGTCGATGAAGCGATCTTCTCCCGGCGCAAGTCTGCCGGCAGAGCTATCGGCGCCGCCCCGCCGATCTTGATTCAATAGGAGTCATTATGGCCGCCAATACCGCTAATCTCATCGCCAGGTCTTCCATTACTATCGAAGCACCTCCACCCCAGGTATGGCAGGCGCTGGTCACTCCTGCGGCAATCAAGCAGTACATGTTCGGCACCAACGTGACCTCCGACTGGAAGGAGGGGAGCCCGATAACCTGGAAGGGAGAGTGGCAAGGAAAGGCATACGAAGACAAAGGGGTGATTCGGCAATTCAAACCGAACCAGGCACTGCAGTACACACACTTCAGTCCGCTCGCCGGGCTACCCGATAAGCCCGAGAACTATCACACCGTGAGCATTCAGCTCTCGCCCGATGGCAATCGGACCCGGGTCTCACTCACCCAGGACAACAATCCCACCGAGGAGGCGCGTTCCCACTCGGAGAAGAACTGGAAGATGATGCTTGAGGGATTGAAGAAGTTTGTGGAGCATTGAGGTGTCATGCGGCGGGGGGCCATCGCTCTTGCCGGTACCATAGCGGTCTGGTCTTGTGGGGGTGACGGAATCTGGGCCCGCGCCCCGACCACCTCGCCTTTGCAGTACAGCCCTCCACCACCATATCCGACCAGATCCTGACGCCGCCGATTCAAGTCGCCATCGAGGACGCGGCCGGCACCGTGGTCGGCACTGCCGATGACGCCGTCTCCCCTCCGGCTGGTCGGACCTCCCACGGGGCCGAATCTGTCGGGAACGCTCACAGTAAATGCCGTGGAGGGTGTCGCCACCTTCTCCGATCTGCGGGTCTCGGTCCCTGGGTCCGGATATATCCTGCATGCGGGAGCCGAGGGCTTCATCGAGGTCCCTAGCATCCCTTCGACGTAAGTCCTCATCCCAGCGGTATGCATCCCGCGGTATGTCTCCCCGAAGCCCGGATTCGCTACCAATCCTTCCGCAGTAATACTGATAGCCCTCACGGTCTTCGTTGCGGGCTTCTGCTCGCCATACATCCGATCGTTCGACTCCCGCGTACATCTCCCGACGACATCATGCGCCGTCGCGATGCTATCACCTCGGTTAAGGAGATGTACGGCCATGCACCACAGAACGACCTTCCGCCGGTGGGCCTTCGCCCTCGGGTTCGTGGCACTCGCCAGCGCCGGAGCCGCCGGTCTGGTCATCGGCTCGGATCACCAGGACACGCCCTTCGTCGAGCTGAACCCGAAGAGTGACCTCACCGACGTCTACGCTTTTCCGGGAGCCGTCGCGGGCCGGATCGTGCTCGCCATGGACACCCGGGCCTTTCTCACTCCAGCCGAAGCGCAGGATCCCGCCCAGGCATCGTTCGACCACAACCTCCTCTACCAGTTCAAGATCGATAACAACGGCGACGCCAAGGAGGACAAGGTCATCCAGGTGACCTTCACCGGCGAAGGAGCCGATCAGCAGGTCCAGGTCCGCGGCCCGATCACACCGCCGGTGCAGGGCGCGATGGAGAATGTGGTGGCCGACGTCACACCCGCGGTCTCCGGCGCGCTCAACACGAGTCTGGGCGACGCGAACGGGATCCAGGTCTTCGCCGGCCCGCGCGACGACCCGTTCTTCATCGATCTGGAGGCCGCGTTCTGCATCCTGCCCGATCGGCGCCCGGTTGGCGGAAGCCTCTCGGGCTCGTGCGCGCTCAGCCCCAATCCAACGGCGCCGTTTTTCTTCCGGAACCCAGGCGTGAACTACGTCAACGGATTCAACGTGAACTCGATCGTGATCGAGCTGCCCAGCTCCATGATCGAGAACGGCGCCCCGGGGAAGCTGGGCATCTGGGGCAGCATCAGCCTGTGATCACTCACGCGCTTCTTCGAGGAATACACCATGCAGCGTAATAACATCCGGCTCATCCGTGGTTTGACGGTCGCGTCCGCGGTCGCGTTCGCTACCCTCAGCGCGACTGGATGCAGCGACGACAACAACACC
>JBKPAO010000108.1:0-11339 GCA_046726475.1 Gemmatimonadota bacterium
CGACCAGGGGGTGAAATTCATCTCCTACGCCGTATGGTGGATCCGCCAGTCGATCCTCGCCGCCCTGGCGCGGCAGGGAAGAACGGTGCGGGTCCCGCTCAATCGCACCGCCGATCTCTCCCGGATCACCCGGACCGCGGAAACGCTGCGACAGGACCTCCGCCGGGAGCCGACGCCGGAGGAGATCGCCGAGCAGACGGGGCTCGCGGTCGACGTGGTGCGCTCACTTGCCGCCCTCAACACGACCGAGGTCCGGCTCGACGCGCCGCTCGACCCGGAGGGCGAGCGCTCCATGATCGAGCGCTTCATCGCCGACGAGCAGGGCGACCCCGAAGAGCAGGCCATGGAGCGGTTCCTCGCCGAGCAGATCGACACGGCGCTCCGGTCGCTCGCGCCGAGAGACGCCAAGGTTCTGCGGCTCTACTTCGGGCTGGACGGCGGGCGGGAACACACCTTGGAAGAGATCGGCGGCATGCTGGGGGTGACCCGGGAGCGGGTCCGGCAGCTTCGGGATCGAGCGCTGAAGAGATTGCGAGAGGGGGAAGTTGGGCGGGCCTTGGCGAGCTTTGCAGCGTGAGGGAAGCGGGGAAGCGGGGAAGGTTTCACACCCCGGGCCTCCACTGGTGTGCCTTTGCTCCCACGCTTCCCCGCTTCCCCGCTCATTCCTCCCCGCTTCCCCGCTTCCCCGCTTAACTTCAGTCCGTGTCTCCCTCCATAACAACTCGCATTTCCGCCCCCCAAGGCTTCGTCGCGCATGTGGGCCGCCGCAGCATGGAGGCCGGGCGCGCGCTCGCCGATGTGGGGACGTGGCTTCCCCTCCTCGCGGCCCAGATGCGCCGGCTGGGAGTGGACTCGGTGCCGATCGCGCTCTTCATCGCGGTGTTCACCGGGATCGTCCTCTCGTTGCTCTCGTCTTACATCTTCACCGGCACGGTGCCGCTGTACTTCGTCGGCGCACTGGTGGGGAAGACCGTCATCATGGAGCTGGGCCCGGTGCTGACCGGGATGGCGCTCGCGGGACGGGTGGGCGCCAGCATCGCCGCCGAGCTGGGGACGATGAAGGTGACCGAGCAGGTCGATGCACTCGAGACGCTGGCGTACGACCGGTTTGCATACCTGGTCGTTCCCCGGGTGCTCGCGGCGACGCTCATGTTTCCGGTGGTCACCGCCTTCGCCATGGGAGTCGGGGTCGCCTCCGGCTGGATCACCTCGATCAACTTGCTGGATCTCTCGACCCCGGAGTTCTTCAAGGGACTCAAGATGTTCTACCGGTTCAAGGACATCTGGTTCGGGTTGGTGAAGAGCGCGAGCTTCGGGGGAGCGGTGGCACTCATGGGCTGCCTGCGTGGGCTTGCCACCGAGGGCGGGGCCGAAGGCGTCGGCCAGTCGACCACGCGCGCGGTGGTGCTCGGCTGCGAGGCGATTCTGGTTTTGGACGCGTTCTGGGCGTTGGTGCTTTTGTGAGGGCGGAAAGGCGGAATGGCGGTAAGGCGGTAGACGCGGCGCAAGTGCAGTCATTGCGAGGACGCGAAGCGTCTGTGGCAATCCCGCCGTGTTCACAACCGGATCGCCGCGCGACCCATTCGCTGCGCTCAGGGCCGCTTGCGATGACTACCCCCGAGGGCCATACCGCCTTTCCGCCTTACCGCCTTACCGCCTTATGATCATCCTCGAGAACCTCACCAAGTCCTTCGGCCCGCGCGCCATCCTGAGCGGGCTCTCGCTCGATGTCCCCGACGGGCAGAACACCGTCATCATCGGCTCCTCCGGGGCGGGGAAGAGCGTCACCTTGAAGCTTATTGTCGGGCTGTTGGAGCCGGATGCGGGGCGGGTCCTGGTGGATGACGAGCATGTGCAGGAGATGGATCGCGACCGGCTTACCGCGCTGCGGGGCCGGATCGGCTACGTGTTCCAGTTCGCCGCCCTGTTCGACTCCATGACCGTCGCCGAGAACATCCGGCTCGGCCTCATCAAGCGGGGCTACGCGGAGGACGTGATCCGCGAGCGAGTGGACGAGAGTCTCGCTGTCGTCGACCTGGTTGGCACCGGGGACAAGATGCCGGCGGAGCTGTCGGGTGGAATGCGGAAGCGGGTCGGCATCGCCCGGGCGATCGCCCTCAAGCCTCGCTACATTCTGTACGACGAGCCGACCACCGGATTGGACCCCATCACCGCCGCGGTGATGGATCAACTCATCAAGCGAACTCGTGACCTGGGCGTCACCGGCCTGGTGGTCACTCACGACATGCGAAGCGCCTTCACCGTCGGCGATCGGGTGGCCATGCTCCACCAGGGCACGATCCGCCAGACCGGCACCGTCGAGGAGATGCGGTCCTCCACCGATCCGGTGGTGCGTCAGTTCATCGAGGGACGGCCCGGCCCGGAGCTGGTGCGTCCCACGATGCGGAGGTCGGTCGGGTGAAACGGAGCAACGAATTCGCGGTTGGCCTGGCAGTTCTCGCGGCGCTCGCACTGGTCATCGGTGGCGCCCTCTGGCTGAGCGAGACTGATATCAACCAGAAGAAGACGGTCTACACGGCCCGCTTCCGTACTGTGGGCGGTCTCGGCGTGGGAGGGCCGGTAACGCTGAGGGGTGTCCGGGTCGGACGGGTGGAGGCGATTCGACTGGTCGAAAACGAATGGGTGGAGACCGAATTCAGCCTGGACCGGGCGGTCGAGCTGCCGCAGAAGCCGGCGGTGATATCCGCGTCCGCCAGCTTGTTCGGCGAGTGGACCGCGAACATCGTTCCCTTCGAGCCGCTGCCGGTCGACCCGAACCTTCGGAACGCCCTGGTGGAGTCGGATCAGGCCGGCGGAGAGGCGTGGCCCGGTGCCACGCTCCCGGACATCGGCCAGCTGACCGCGCAGGCGAGCCGGATCGCCGGTGACGTCGCCGATGTCACCCAGCGGATCGGACAGGCGTTCGATAGCACCGCTCTAAAGAACCTGCAGCAAAGCGTGAAGGATCTGGCAACGATTTCCGCCAGGTTGGTCAAATTCGCGGATGCCCAGACCGGCCGCTTGGATCGGGTGAGTCAGAATGTGACCCGCACCTCCGACGCGTTCACCGGAGTGGCCCGCACATTCCAGCAGGCGGTGGCGCGGCTCGACACCGCCACCAGCGATAATCAGCTCAAGGACATCCTGGATAACGGGCGCAAGTCCAGCGCCGACATCCGGGCTGCCGCCGCGGATCTGCGGTCGGTCATGGCCGCGGCCCGATCCACGGTCCAAGCGGCCGATTCACTAATGACCAAGCTCCAGGCGGGAAACGGGACCATCGGAATGCTGGCTAGCGACTCGACGCTGTATCACGAGACCACGCGAACGGTGATTCAGTTCCGCCAGCTCATCACCGACATCCAGGCCAACCCGAAGAAGTACCTCAAGATCTCCGTTTTCTGATGAGCAAGCGTCGCGCGGAGCTGGAAGTGAGCGCCGGGGGCATCGTGTTCCGGCGGGTCCCCGGCGAGGCCGCACGCTATCTGCTGATCCGCGACTCGTATAACAACTGGGGCTTCCCCAAGGGCCACCTGGAAGGCGACGAGTCTCCGGCCGAAGCCGCTCTCCGGGAGACCGCGGAGGAGACGGGGCTGGCGAATCTCGTGCTCCAGGGACCGATCCGGGTGATCGACTGGCACTTTCGGTTTCGGGGCCGCCACATCCACAAGTACTGTCACTTTTTTCTGTTCGAGAGTGGCGACGGGGAAGCGTGTCCTCAGCTGGACGAGGGCATCACCGCCTGCCAGTGGAGACCGTTGCCCGAGGCGCTCGACGTGCTGAGCTACGACAACGCGCGCGGGGTGCTCAAGCGAGCCGGGGAGATGGTGCGGACGCTGGTGGCAGTGGGGGCGGGGAGAGCTGGGCCGTCGGAAAGGAGGAAAGGCGGTAAGGCGGTAGAGGAGCGTGAATACAGGCCGAAGGACGAAACTGCTGAGCTCAGAGAAGAGATCCAAGGCAGTTCTGGAGAGCTTACCGCCTTACCGCCTTACCGCCCGACCGCCAGTTAATATGTCTACCATCGCCGCGCTGCTCGAGAGTAAGGGTGCCATCACCGCGCTCCGGCGGAGCCTGCCTAAAGGCGGACCCAACGTGGTGTCTTGCCGGAGCGCCGAGGCGTTGCGCCAGATGCTGGACAAGCGGCTGATCGACGCGGTGGTGCTGGCGCCGCAGTCGGCTCTGCTGTCCGAGCTGACGACGCTGCGAACTCGGCTTCCCCGGGTACCGTTGGTGGTCTACGGTCCATTCCGTCCCGACGATGGGGAGCTGCTGCTGGCCTGCCGCGACAGCGGATCGTCGGTCGCAGTGGAGGGTGTGGACGATTCGATCGTCGGCGAGCTGGTGATCCGATCGTCGATGACATCGGAGCGGCGGCGTGCGCTGGCCGATGCACCACGGGTGCTCCGGCTGACCGAGAAGCTGCAGAGGTCGGCGTGGGATCTGTTGGTGGGCGAGGTCGAACGGCCGGTCCGGACCGGCGTGTTGGCTCGGCGACTTCACATCAGCCGAGAGCATCTCTCCCGGCAGTTCGGCGCCGGTGGCGCACCCAATCTCAAGCGGGTGATCGATCTAACCCGAGTCGCCTGCGCCGCACAGCTGCTGGCCAATCCCGGCTATTCGGTTCCCACGGTCGTCCGGCTCCTTCACTTCACGTCGCCAAGTCACCTTGTCAGCACGGCGCGCCGAATAGCGAATGTCCCGATCAGTGGACTCAGTAGCTTGGGACCACGAGGGGTGCTCGCGGCGTTTGCGCGAGGGAATACAAGGAGTAGGGGTTAAGAACGATGTAATGGTCGGCGGGCGCTGGTGACTCCTCCGGCCGCCGGGGGGCGCTGAGCGCCGAAGAGATCTAACCTCGGCCACCTGCGCCCCACGCGGCCTCCAGAGCACCAGTGCCCGCCTCCGGCCAGATTCCGCGTTTTCAGAGCCAGGTTTCCCAAACGCCGTTCCCCACGTTCCTCACGTTCCCCACGTCCACCTTCCCCGCTTCCCGTCTTGTGACTATTTTCACAAGCTACATTGGAAACCTCCCTTAGCCCCGTTTTTCGAGACCCATGGCTACTGAATCGATTCTCCGTCCCGGCGAGCTCAAAGAAATCCTCCTGCGGGAGATCGAGTCCGCCGATCTCGCGACCGAAGACGTCAGCGAGGTCGGCACCGTGCTGGAGGTGCGGGACGGTATTGCCCGCATCTACGGACTCAAATCCGCCATCGCGAGCGAGATGCTCGAGTTCACCGCGCAGGAGACCGGAGATACGGTCGCCGGCCTGGTGCTCAATCTCGAGGAAGACAACGTCGGCGCCGCCATCATGGGCGATTACTTGAAGCTCAAGGAAGGCGACGAGGTCCGCCGCACCGGCCGCCTGCTCGACGTGCCGGTGGGTCCGGGCATGTTGGGGCGAGTGGTGAACGCGCTGGGTGAACCGGTCGACGGGCGCGGGGCGATTCACACCACGAGCCGCAGGCAGGTGGAGATGGTGGCGCCGGGTATCATCGTACGGCAGCCGGTGAAGGAACCGCTCCAGACCGGGATCAAGGCGATCGACGCGATGATCCCGATCGGCCGTGGGCAGCGTGAGCTGATCATCGGCGACCGCGGTACCGGGAAGACCGCGATCGCGGTCGATACTATCATCAATCAGAAGGGAAGCGGCGTTGTCTGCGTCTACGTGGCGATCGGGCAGAAACGCTCGACCGTCGCGAGCGTGGTGGATAAGCTCAAGGACGCCGGCGCGATGGAATACAGCATCGTGGTGGTGGCCTCAGCGTCGGAGCCGGCACCTCTCCAGTACATCGCGCCGTACGCCGGATGTGCCATCGCCGAGTACTTCATGTACGAGGAAGGAAAGGCGACGCTCTGCGTCTATGACGACCTCTCCAAGCAGGCGGCGGCCTATCGCCAGCTCTCACTGATTCTGCGCCGGCCTCCGGGGCGGGAGGCGTATCCGGGCGACGTGTTCTACCTCCACAGCCGTCTGCTCGAGCGGGCCGCGAAGATCGCCGACACCCCGGACGTGACCCGTCTGGACCCCCGGATCAAGAAGCCGAGCGGTTCGCTGACGGCGCTTCCCATCATCGAGACCCAGGCGGGCGACGTGTCGGCCTACATCCCCACCAACGTCATCTCGATCACCGACGGACAGATCTTCCTCACCACCGACCTCTTCTACTCCAACGTGCGCCCCGCGGTCGATGCCGGTATCAGCGTTAGCCGGGTGGGTGGCAACGCGCAGATCAAGGCGATGAAGCAGGTGGCGGGTCCGCTTCGGTTGAGTTTGGCGCAGTATCGCGAGCTGGAGGCGTTTGCCCAGTTCGGTTCCGACCTCGACGCGGCGACCCAGCGGCAGCTGGCCCGGGGTGCCCGGCTGGTCGAGGTGCTCAAGCAGCCGCAATACCGGCCGGTGCCAGTTGAGAAGCAGGTCGTCATCATCTACGCGGTGACCAACGGCTATCTCGACGACGTGGAGGTCCCCCACATCCGGCAGTGGGAGCGCGACTTCCTGGGCTATCTCGAGGCCTCGCACGCCGCCGTGCTGAACGACATCCGCACCAAGAAAGCTCTGGACGACGACCTGACCAAACGGCTCAAGGCCGCCATCGAAGCGTTCAAGCCGATGTTCGTTCCCGATAATGGCTAAAAGCCGGCAGCTGAAGGGGCGGATTCGCTCCGTCCAGAACACCCGGAAGATCACCAAGACGATGGAGCTGGTGGCCACGTCGAAACTGAAGCGCGCGCAGGATCGCGTGATCGCCGCGCGTCCCTACGCCGAGGCGCTGCGTGAGGTGATCGCCGATCTGTTCATCCCCGATCTGGCCGATCAGTTTCCGTTATTGCGCCAGCCCGCGCCGCCGGGGAAGGGCGGTCCCAACCGCGCCGCCGTGATTCTGCTGACCTCGAACCGGGGCCTGGCTGGGGGATTCAACTCCAATCTGATCAAGGAAGCTCGCCGGCGGATCGAGACGCTGGAGTCGGAAGGCTACACCGTCGATCTCTATGGGGTGGGCAAGAAGGGGATCGGGTTCTTCAAGTACCTCGGCCGAAAGCTCGCGCTCGAGCGGATCGACGTGGGCGACCGCCCAACCGCCGACCACGCCGCGGAAGTAGTTGAGCCGCTCATCGCCGCGTTCGCGGCGGGGCAGCTCGCGAGCGTGGACCTGATTCAGGCGCGGTTCATCAGTGCGCTGCAGACCCCGCCGACGACGGTGAGAATTTTACCGGTCGAAGAGGCGGGGAAGCGGAGAAGCGGGGACGTCGGCGGGGCAGTGGGGCAGCGGGGCAGCGGGGCAGCCGGACATGAGGCTGAGCCAGTCAGCGGCACAGTTGCCAATTACATTTTGGCGCCCAATGCGCAGGCCATTCTGGAGCAGCTGCTTCCTCTGTATGTGAGGAACATGGTTTACCGGGGATTGGTTGAAACAGCGGCGGCGGAGCACGGTGCCCGGCGCACCGCGATGAAGAACGCGACGGATAATGCCGGCGAGATTCTGGAGCTGCTCAAGCGGACCTACAACCGGCAACGGCAGGCGCAGATCACGCAGGAGATTGCGGAGATCGTCGGCGGCGCGGCGGCGTTGCAGGGGTAGAACGGTAGAACGTGGGGAACGTGGGGAACGTGAGGTACGTGGCACCATAAGGAGCGCTGAAGAACAATCGTTCCGTCGTTCCTCACGTTCCGTCCAGCCACTAGGAACTGAATCAAACAATTCGGAGTGTAGGCATCCATGGCAACAGCGATCGCAACCGAGCGAATCGGCACCGGAAAGACAACCGAGAAGAACATCGGACGAGTGGTGCAGGTCATCGGGCCGGTGCTCGATGTCGAATTCGAGCCTGAGCATCTGCCCGAGATCTACAACGCGCTGGTGATCGAGGACAGCAGCGGCCCGGTGCCGGTCCGACTGACCGCCGAGGTGCAGCAGCATATCGGTCAGAACCAGGTGCGCGCAGTGGCAATGAGCAGCACCGACGGAGTGACCCGCGGGATGCAGGTGCTGGATACCAACGGTCCGATCACTGCGCCGGTGGGCGAAGCGCCGCTCGGCCGCATCCTCAACGTGCTGGGCGAGCCGGTGGATGGCGGCCCTCCGCTCCCCAAGGACACCGAGCGCTGGCCGATTCACCGCGAGACTCCCAAGTTCACCGACCTCGAGCCGAAGACCGAGATCTTCGAGACCGGGATCAAGGTCATCGACCTGATCGCCCCGTTCGTGAAGGGCGGGAAGATCGGTCTCTTCGGTGGCGCCGGGGTAGGAAAGACGGTGGTGATTCAGGAGCTGATCAACAACGTCGCGAAGGGCCACGGTGGCCGCTCGGTGTTTTGCGGGGTCGGCGAACGGACCCGCGAAGGGAACGACCTGTATTTGGAGTTCAAAGAGGCCAAGATCCTGGAGAACGTGGCACTGATCTACGGCCAGATGAACGAGCCGCCTGGCGCCCGTCTCCGGGTCGGTCTGACCGGACTCACTGTGGCCGAGTATTTCCGGGACATCCAGGGACAGGACGTGCTGCTGTTCATCGACAACATCTTCCGGTTCACTCAGGCGGGCTCGGAGGTCTCCGCGCTGCTCGGACGGATGCCGAGCGCGGTGGGATACCAGCCGACGCTGGCGACCGAGATGGGCGACTTGCAGGAGCGAATCACCTCTACCAAGAGCGGCTCCATCACCTCGGTGCAGGCGATTTATGTTCCGGCCGACGATCTCACCGATCCGGCGCCGGCCACGGCGTTCGCTCACCTCGATGCAACGGTGGTGCTCTCCCGAGCGATTGCGGAGCTGGGCATCTATCCTGCGGTGGACCCGCTGGACAGCTCCAGCCGAATTCTGGATCCGCAGTACGTGGGACAGCGGCATTACGACGTGGCCATCGGCGTGCAGCGGATTCTGCAGCGCTACAAGGCGTTGCAGGACATCATCGCGATCCTGGGAATGGACGAGCTGAGCGAAGAGGACAAGCTCATCGTCGCCCGCGCCCGCCGCATCGCGCGCTTCCTTTCTCAGCCGTTCTTCGTGGCCGAGCAGTTCACCGGGTTCCCCGGGAAGTACGTGAAGTTGGAAGACACCATCTCCAGCTTCGAGCGAGTAGTCGCAGGTGAGTTCGATAGTTTGCCGGAGCAAGCGTTCTACATGCAGGGTGGAATCGACGACGTGATTGCACGCGCCAAGCAGCTCGCGAGCGGGTGATGCAAGTCACGGTGATCTCTCCCGAGGCCTCTATGTTCGATGGTGAGGCGGATGCAGTCGTTGCGCCTGCCTATGATGGACAGGTCGGCATCCTGCCGAACCACGCACCGTTCATGACGCTGCTGGGCGAGGGTACTCTGACAGTTCGGCGGGCAGAGGCCGTCAGTCACTTCTCCATACGTGGCGGATTTCTCCAAGTAGTGGACAATCGGGTGCGCGTGGTCACCGAACACGTTCAAGGAGACTCTCATGCGTCGTAGCCTCTCTGGTGGGCTCTTGGTGGCAGCGGTCATCGCGTTCTCGGCACGCGGGGCGGCAGCCCAGGAGACAGGGACGCCAATGTTTAAAGCACCGTATCGCGCATTCACGAACCATGAGTTCGGCGCCGCGTTCTCGGATCCGGGCGAAGATGTGAGCTTCGCGCTCGAAGGGTTTTACAGCTATGGTCGCGGCACCAATGACTTCGGTCTGCGTGCAGGCATCGCGGATCCTGAGGGTGAAGGTGACACCCGTATCTTGCTCGGTGGAGATTTCCGGACGAAAGTCCTGAGCTACAGCGAGAGCTTCCCCCTCGATGGAGCGCTGACGGTCGGAGCGGGCATCAATATCGGTGACGGCGATGACCTGATCTATTTACCGGTAGGTCTCACTGTCGGCCGGCGGTTCGAGCTGGAAGGCTCGAAGACCACGTTCACTCCCTACGCTCACCCGGTCCTCGTTCCAGTGCTCGGCGCCAGTGGCGGGAGCGATGTCGGATTTGCGCTGGGATTGGGAGTGGATCTTCGTTTCAGCGAGGATTGGGCCGCGAGAGTCAGCGGTGGACTTGGTGATTTGGAGGGTGTAGGCCTTGCCCTGACCTACCTTCACTAAGAGCTCGTCTGCCGTACCGCGCGCCCGTCCGCACTCGATGCGGGCGGGCGTTTTGTTTCAGTTGCGGCAACTCGCGACCTGCGGCGACGTGCCGCCGCCTTCGGTTGACTTGGCTCGAAGGCTTGCAGTACCTTCCGGCGCCTCGCACGCCCTTTCGGCGGACGCCCGGTGCGATTAACGGAGGGGAACTATGAGATCACGGGCGCAGTGGGCGCTCGCGCTGGCGGCTCTGGTGATCGGCATTGCCGGCGCTGCCCGGTCTGTGGCGGCCCAAGTCCGGGGCATCCCGGTATACAACAGCGGCACCGCGAGCGGAATTGCGCTCTACGGTGATGTAGGCTTTCCCGATAGCAGCGCGGGCAAGGGCACCGCTTTCGCCTTGACCGGCCGCGCCGGCTTCGGCGCCTTCGGCGCCACCGCGATCCTGTCGAGCTTCAATCCCGATGGTCCCGGCTCGAGTGATGTGTCGGTCGGAGCCACACTCAACCTCAAGATCTTCGGCGGACCGCTGGTGCCTCTGTCGGTCACGCTTCAGGGCGGCATCGGGTACGCCAAGCCCGACCTGGGCCTCCTCCCCGGCGACGAGACCGAGCTCCGGTTTCCAGTGGGACTCGGCTTCGCGCTCACCATTCCCAATCCTGCCCTCGCCATCCGGCCATGGCTCGCTCCCCGAGTCGACATCGTCAAAGTGTCGAGTGGCGGGGTCTCGAACACCGAGACGAACTTCGGCCTCGGCGGCGGTGTCGAGCTCAATCTTCTCAACGGGTTTGGTCTGCACGCAGCGTACGATCGGGTGTTCGTCGACGGGGGCGACCCGAGCGTGTTCGGCCTGGGTGCGCACTACGCGTTTCGGATTCCCGGGCTGTGAGCGCGGGGCGTCTTCGCGCGGCTCGCTACTGCTTTCTTCTGCCCGCACTCATCGCTCTCGGTTCGATAGCGGGCTGCGCCGAGACCTTTGATGCCACTACTCTCGGGGTTCCGGCCACCATGGCTACCCCCGCCGGGCAGACACAGGAGGGGAGCCGCTTCAGCGTCACATCTCGGGCGCTCTACGCCTTCTGGGGCGCTGCCCGTATTAAGGACCCGTCACTCCGCAAGGCGCTCGCGGCGCAGCTTGCCGGCGGGAGCGGCATCGCGGATCTCCGAATCAAGGTGCGGAGTCGCTGGAGCGACGTGCTGATCACCGCTCTGACAGTGGGGCTGCTCGTGCCCCGGGCGGTGACCTATGAGGGCGTCGTGTTGAAATAAGCTCTTGCAGCATCGCAGCACTCCGCTCCGCCGCTCCA
>JBKPAO010000109.1:0-8900 GCA_046726475.1 Gemmatimonadota bacterium
CTCCCGGCTGTTCGCAAGGCCGACGATGGCGGTCAGCAGAACGACGCCTATGACCAGCACGGATATTCCCGGAAGCGGGATGGAAAAGTTCCCGTGGAAAACGAAACGGGAAAGGGCCCACGCAGCGAGAGTAGCCAGCAGCAGCGCGGCGGCCGACGCGAGCATCCCCAGGGAACAGTACTCTGCCAGGACGATTCGGAAGATCTGCCCCCGGCTTGCCCCGAGGGTTCGGAGTAGCGCCGTCTCGCGGAGCCGCTGCAGCCGGCTCGACGCGAGTGCTCCGGTCAGTACCAGCACCCCGACGGCGAGGCTGAACAACGCCATGAACCGTATGGCTAGGGTCACCCGATCCACCAGGCGTTCGAGGGCCTCCTGGACCAGTGAGAGGTCCAAGATCGACACGTTAGGGAATCGTTCAGCCAACTCCCGCTGAAAGCGGCCTCGTTCGGCTGCTGCAGGAATCCGGGTGAGGGTCACAAAGGTTTGCGGCGCGCGCTCCAGTGAGCCCGGGGCGAAGACGATGAAGAAGTTGGGCTCGAACCGAGCCCAATCTACCGCGCGCAGGCTGGCGACGCGCGAGGGAACCGCGACCCCTTGAACATCCCACACGACTTCATCGCCAACCCGGATCCCCAACTCTCCGGCGAGCTCCTGCTCGACCGAGATACGAGCCGGGCCTTCGGCGTTAATGTTCCGCCACGCTCCTGCCACCAGGCGTTCGGTCCCCACCAGCGTGTCCCGATAGGTCGAGCGGTATTCTCGACGGAGAGCCCAGGCATTGGAACGTTCACCAGTACTATCTCCGCTGGAAGCGAGGAGTTGGCTGATCGTCCGGCCCTTGATGGAGAGGATGCGCATCGTGACGATCGGGGTAGGGCTGTCGTGCGGCAACCCGCGGAGGCGTAGCTCGCGCTCGATACCCGGAAGCTGATCGGCCTGGATGTCGAAGAGGACCAAGTTAGGCCGGTTCGGCCCTCCGGTGAGCCGCAACTGGCGAAGCAGGTTGTGCTGAACCAGGTAAAGCGTTCCCAGTAGGAAGGCCCCAAACCCGATCGCCAGCACCAGGACCACGGTCTGGTTCGCCGGACGGTGAAGGTTGGCCAGACCCTGTCTCCAGACGTAGGGCCAGTCGCCGGGAACGCGATGCCGCACCACTTGGGTCAGGGCCAACGCAACGGCATAGAGGAGCAACAAGGTGACAGCGATCCCGGCTGAGAACGCCGCACCTTGCCTCCAGCTACCCACCTGGTGCACTGCGAGGACGACCACACTCGCGGCCAGGCCAAAGAAAGCAAGAAGCCAGAGCGGATCTCGTCGGGCCCGTACCGGCTCGTATCGCCGGCGCAGCGCCTCCAGCGGCGAGATTCGCCGGACAATTAGAATGGGCAGGATCGCGAATACTCCAGCGACCCACAGCCCGGTCGCAATTCCCAGCAGGACTGCGTTCCAGGAGAGTCGGGGAGCCACGTCCACCGGGAGCAGCCCGCCGAGCAGGGCCGGCAGAAACCGCTGAATGGCCACTCCAATTACCGCGCCCGCTATGCTTCCTGCCAAGGCCATCATCGTCGCTTCCAGGAGATAGATCGCCACGATCTGTCGGGCGGTCGTCCCGAGGCAGCGGAGTACGGCAATCGACTCGGATCGCTGGCGAATCAAGACGACGACAGCGCTCGCTACTCCAATACCCGAGAGCAATAGCGCCGTCAGTGCCACCAAACCGAGGTAGCCGGTCAGCCGGGAGAGTACATCGGTAAGGTTGCGTTGGTCGTCGGCCACCGTGCGAAGCGTTACCCGCTCCGGCCGGAGCGATGCACGATAACGATCGGCCAACTGCTGGGCCGAGGCCTCCGGCCTGAGCCGCAGGAACGCTTCGTACTGAGCCCGGGCCCCGAAACCCAGCAGATGGGTTCCTTCCAGAAACGCGGCAGGGATGTAAATCCTGGGGCCGAGGGCGAAGCGAAAGCCCACTTCGCTCGGCGCGCTCTGAATGGTTCCGGAGATCACAAAGCGGGCATCTCCCAGCGCCAGGGTGTCGCCCAGTCGGGCATTGAACGCACTGAGCAGCGAAGGATCGACAATTACGTGGGGCCCTCCGTGGAGCTCGGTCCAGGCCGCGGCCGGCGCGGTGCGAATTTGCCCGTAAAACGGATAACGCCCGGACACCGCGGCGACCTGGACCAACCGGCTTCCCTCAGTGCGAGTTACGTATGCCATGCCGCCGAAGCTGGTGACCCGGGCCACCTCACCTTTTTGAGAGAGCGTGTCGAGCAAATCCTCCACCTTGCGGGAGAACGGCTGCCGGCTCACCAGCGAGAGGTCGGCTCCCAGCAGGGCACGCGACTGCTGCCTGACCGAGTCGCGCAGGTTATCGCTGAAGGAATTGATGGCAACGAGGGCGGAGACTCCAATTGCGACTGTCCCCGTCAACAGCAACAGCCGGCGGGGCGCTGCTCGGAGCTCGCGCGCGGCCATCCTGACCACAAACCAGAGGGGGCTCACGCGGCGGTGTCGGCCACGATGGTGCCATCGGTCAGGCGAATGGTACGGCGGGCGCGGCCGGCGAGATCGAGGTCGTGGGTAACCAGCACCAGCGTGGTCTCGTAGTCCTGGTTTAACTCGACCATAAGATCGATGATCGTTGCTCCGGTCGCCGCGTCCAGGTTTCCGGTGGGTTCGTCGGCAAAGAGCAACTTCGGACGAATGCCGAACGCTCGCGCTAAGGCCACCCGTTGCTGTTCGCCCCCGGACAACTGTGATGGGTAATGGTGCTCTCGCCCCGACAGGCCCACCCGCTCCAGCAGCTCTCGCGAGCTGGCGGCCGCGGCCGGATCACCCCGCAGCTCCAGAGGAACCTGCACGTTCTCCTGAGCCGTGAGAGTTGGAATCAGCTGAAAGGATTGAAAGACAAAACCGATTTTCTGCACCCGGAGTCGCGCGCGAGCATCCTCGGTCAACTCCCCGATGTTCTGGCCGTCGAGATGAATGGTGCCGCTGGTGGGGCGGTCAAGGCCGGCGAGCAGCCCCAGGAGCGTTGTCTTGCCACTGCCCGACGGACCGAGAATCGCGACGAAGCCGCCAGGCTCGAGACTGAAGCTGATATCCTTCAAGACCGTGAGATCTCGACCTCCAGATCGATAGGTCCGACTGACAGCGTCGCAGTGAAGTATTACGCCAGACATTCTCAATGATACCCAGATACCTTTCTGTTCCCGCCTTGTTGATCGCACTCCTCGGTTGCGAACAACCCAAGGAACAACCAGTCTCGAACGTATCAGCCGCCATGCCTTCCTCCCAGCGACCCACTGTGTTGTTTCTGGGCACCAGTCTGACCGCGGGTTATGGCATTGATCCGGAACAGGCCTATCCGGCGCTCATTCAGCAGAAGATCGACTCTGCCGGTCTCGACTACCGAGTCATCAACGCCGGCCTGAGTGGGGAGACGTCGGCCGGGGCGGTTCGACGGGCGGACTGGCTCTTTCGGCAGCCGGTTTCGGTGCTGGTGCTGGAGACCGGGGCAAACGACGGTCTCCGGGGACTTCCCGCTGACTCCCTCCGCGCCAACATCCAGGGCCTCCTGGACCGGGCCAAGCAGCTCCGCCCGCCTCCGAGGCTCGTCCTCGTCGGCATCCGAGTTCCCCCAAACTATGGCAGGACCTACAGCCAACAGATCGAATCGCTCTATCCCCAGCTCGCCAAATCCAATGGTGCGGTGCTGGTGCCGTTCCTGCTCGAAGGGGTCGGTGGGGTTCGCGCCCTGAACCAGCCAGACGGCATTCATCCAACAGCGAAGGGGCAGCGGAAAATGGCGGAGACTGTGTGGCGGGTGCTGGAGCCAGTGCTGAGGCAGGCCCAAACGGGCGAGGGCGTACGACGCGTGTCACCCTGATGCCAGGATTTCTCCCAGCGTTTCTACCGCCGTATCGATCTCCTCTCTAGTGTTGTAGTAGTGCGGCGAAACCCGCAGCGCCGAAGTCGCGGCTTTCTCGTCCATGTCGATGACCGCGTCTTCCCGTTCAGGCGAGCTGGTGTTGATCCTCCGGGCGCGGAGCGCCAGCTTCAGATCCTCCGCCTTTCGGCCGCGCACCGCCGCCGTCGCAATCGCGCAGAGCTCCGGGCCGCGATCGAGCACCCTGACGCCCGGTAATTCAGACAATCGATCGCGGGCGTGTCTCGCCAAGTCGCGCGCGCGATCCCGCGCGACCTCCAGCCCGACCCCGACCGCATAGCGAGCCGCGGCGCCCAGCCCAAGCACGAGCGCAGGAGAAAACTCCCAGTACTCGAACCGGCGAGCGTCCGGGGTGAGAGAAAAGGTGTCGGCATCGGTCCAGCTGGCGCCGTGCATGTCGACCAGCAGCGGATGGCTGCCAGACTCCAGCAAGCGATCGGAGATAAAGAGAAACCCCATCCCCCGAGGTCCTCGGAGAAACTTGCGGGCGGTCGCTGCCAGGAAGTCGCAGCCCAGCCGCTCGACGTCGATCGGCATCTGGCCGACAGCCTGGCAGGCATCCACCAAATAGGGCACCTCGGCCTGCCGGCAGATCTCTCCGACCGCCTCCGCCGGCTGGACCAGGCCAGAATTGGTCGGAACCCAGGTGAGCGCCACCAGCTTGGGCCGCCGGCGGACCACGATTGAGCGGACCTCTTCGGGATCGATTCCACCTTCTGGGGCATCGGGAGCCCGGACGATCTCGACGCCGCGTCGGTGCGCCAACGAGAGATACATGATTTGGTTCGAGGCGTAATCGGATCGGCTGGTCAGCAGCAGATCACCGGGCTTTAGATCAAAGGCGCTTATCGCCTGGGCGAAGGCCACCGTAGAGCTCTGCATCAGCGCGATGTTCCGACTGTGGGTCCCAATCACCTCGGCAACTGCCTGATAACTTGCCCGAATGGCGGCTTTCTGAGCGTCAGACGCCTCGTAGCCTCCGACCCGCTCCTCCAATTGGAGATGAGCCTCTACCGCATCCCGCACCGGCCTGGGGACCAGCGCAGCACCGGCGTTATTCAAATGGATCAGACGGTCACAAGCAGGGGTGTCGGCCCGCCAGCGCAGCAGCTCGGACGAGCGATCGGTTGTCAGCGTTCCAGCCACGAGCCAAGCTCCTCGATTCCTCGCTCCCAGTGGTGGCTAAACCGCTGGGCCGCAGCTTGATGATCCTTCCGCCGCAATGCTTCGATGATGCGGGCATGATGCTGAGTCGATAGGGTTACCCGGTGGGCATCGCGTAGATAGGCTCGCATATATCGCCGAGGCACCTGCCAGAGAGTCGAGATGATGTCGCGAAGCCGGCGATTGGGACAGTCTTCGAGCAACGTCCGGTGCCATTCCTCGTCCAGCGCAACACTGCGGTCCACATCGCTCCGGGTCCCGGCCAGCTCGCGATCGATCTCACTGAGTCGGGCCAAGCGGTCCGCCGAAATGTCTCCGCAGGTCTGGAGGGCAAGGCTTTCGAGGGCACCCAAAATCGCGCCCGTCTCCCTCATTTCCTTGGGATCCAGGCGGCAGACGCGGAATCCTCGGCCCATGTCGGCATCGAGTATTCCTTCCCGAGCCAGCCGAAGAAGTGCCTCACGAACCGGAGTACGGCTGACGCCCAGTTGGGTAGCAACCGAGGTGTCCTTGACCCGGGTACCTGGTGGAAGCTCGCCGCGGTGAATGAGTTCGACAATTTCCCGGTACACCTCGTCGCGGAGAGGAGTACGAGTTATCACATCGCCTCTTTCATTTAGAATTCTGTATACAGAACACAGTAGACTGCCCAATACTGACTATTAGTCCCATTCTCCTGCACATCCCTACCAATTCACCTCCAGGCTATTTTGGAATCGTTCCCACTCAGGAGATTCAGTGTCCCAACGGATCACCATCGTGCCGATGTTGGTTACCCTGGTTACCTCGGCCCTCTCGGCCCAATCTGGGGCAGCCCTTAAAGAGTACTTCGAAGGGCGCACGGTGGCACCCAAGCTGGCGATGCCAGGCACGGAAGATGGAGTCGATGTGTATCCCGGGAGCGCCCGGCCGCTGGATTACACCCGGTACGCTTCGCGGCTCAAGCAGTACGGTACCGCGATCAGAGCCGGCGAGCCGGTGATAGTTACCAAGATTAAGGTAAAGGCGCGGCTGATAGAATTTCAGCTTGGTGGTGGCGGCTATGGCACTTTCGGTGATGAGACCTCATCGACGGGGTCGACCGCTCAATCCCCGAAGACCAAACGCGAAACGAACCTGGAGGCCGAGATCCAGCGGGAGACCGACCCCGCGAAGAAACGAGCCATGAGAGAGGAGCTGGACGACCTGAAAGCGGAGCGCGAGCGGGAGGATGCCCGCAATCGCTCTGCTTTTGCGGAAGCCGAGGAGCAGCGAAAGGAAAACATTCGTCAGCGGCGCATCGAGGGTGGTTCACGCTTCAATATCCGCTATACCGACCGAGTTCCGCCCGAGGGCCTGACTCCTGCCGGCATCATGTCGGCTCTCGCCCAGTACGTGGCGTTCGGCGACCTCGAAGGCGGTCGTGCTCCAGTGGCAGTTCCCGCAACCACCCCGCCCAAAGGACCGGGTGCTCTCCACAAGGGGATGCTGCTCCAGGAAGCGGACGCGGTACTCGGCTCTCCGCTGGCCAATGCAGAGCGCAAAGAGGGAACTCTCAAAGTGATCCAACGGAAATACTCGTCGCCTCTAGGCCAGGTCACCGCCGAGTTCGTCGAAGGAGTGCTGATTCGCTATACGGTCACCTCCGAGTGAACGCCTTGGGGCAGCCTTGGTATAGGGGCGGCCGGCTTGGATGCTCCCCGCCGATTATTCCAGTTTCGCGTCGAGATCGAACTGCACGTTGCCCCGCAGCGCTGTGGAAACCGGGCAGCCATTCTTGGCCGCCTCTGCTGCCTTGGCAAAACCGGCTTGATCAACGCCGGGTACCTTTCCTCTCACCTCCAGCCGCATTCGCGTAATCTTGAAGCCGTCCCCCACTTTCTCGACGGTACACGCTGCGTTGGTCCTGATCCGAGTGGCCGGGGTCCGGTTCTTCTCGAGCTCGGCTGAGAGGGCCATGCTCAGGCACGCTGCGTGCGCCGCTGCGATCAGCTCTTCAGGATTCGTGCCCCGGGCATTCTCGAATCGCGTCGCGAACGAGTAGTCTCCCTCGAAGGCTCCGGAGCCTGCCTTGAAATGTCCCTTGCCGGTTCGCAGTACTCCCTCCCATACCGCCTCTGCATTGCTCGTTGGCATGTGGTCTCCCAGATAAAAATCGGTGCCGGCGCTAGGTCACCGGTCTTCCATCGCTGTCGATTAAACGGATCTCGCCCAGCTTCAGCTCTCTCAAGCCCGGTTCGATCTTCGATCGATCACCTACGATCACCCAGATAAGCTGGTCGGGATGGACTACCTCACCCGCCACCTCGGTCAGACTCTGAACCGTCTGAGCCCGGACCTTGTCGGCAAAGGTATCATAGTAGCGATCGTCCAGTCCAAAGCCCACGATGTCTGCAATGGCACCCGAGAGCGCAGCCATGGTCTCCCACGATCCTGGGAGCGTCAGGGTGAGTGATGCCTGAGCGCGCGACAGCTCCTCCGGGGTGATGGGACGATCTTTAATGATGCCCCGGAGCTCCTTATCGAGCTCCACCACCGCTTCCTTGGTTTTTTCGGTCTCTACCGGTGCATACGCCACGAAAGGCCGCTGCCCTCGGGCATCGCGGAAGAAGGTATATGCGCCGTAAGCCCAGTGCTTGTCTTCGCGCAAGTTCATGTTCACGCGGGAGCTGAAGTCACTGCCCAGCACGCTGTTCATCGTCTGGATCGTGACTTCCTTCGGGTTGGCCTTGGGCGGAGCCACGTTGCCGGCGATGATGACTGATTGCAACGAGCCGGGGCGATCCATCAGGTACACCACGCGACGTGGTTGCTGGCTCACGGTTCCAATGGATTTGGCCGGCACCTCACCGGGCCGCCACCCGGAGAAGAGCCGCTCCAGCTTGGGTTTGATCTCCGCCATCGTCGTCGAGCCCACCACGATCATGGTGGCATGGTTCGGCTTGAACCATGCCTGGTGAAAACGGACGAGATCATCCCGCTTAATTCGGGCAGTGGAGGTTTCGGTCCCGGAGCCGGTCCAGGGATTGGAGTAGGCGTGACCTTCCCCGTAGAGCAGTCCGGGGAAGATTCTGAGCGCCAAGCCGACCGGGTCGGCCTTCTCCTGCTGAATCTGAGCCAGTCGCTGCTTCTTGAGCCGTTCGAAGTCGGTTTGGGGGAAGGAGGGGTGCAGGATGACATCGGCGTAGATCGCCAGGGATGGATCCAAACTCTCCTTGAGTGCCTCGAGCGAAACACTGGAGATGTCGAGCCTGGAACCGGTGCTCAGATTCGCACCGAGCTGAGCCAGCTGATCGCTGATCTGGAGGGCGTTCCGTCTGGTAGTGCCCTCGTCCAACATGGCGAGCGCCAGACTTGCGGTCCCCGGAATCCCGGATTGGTCAGCGGCGAACCCGGCATCGAGCAACAGATCGAAGCGGACTTGGGGGATGGAAGGCCGCCGAGCGAGCACGATCTTGAGACCGTTTGATAGGACGCTGCGCTCGAGCTGAGGGAATTTCGTGTCCGGCGGAGTTCCTGGCTCCGGCAGTTTGGAGCGGTCGGCCGAGGCGGTAGCCGTCCGGAAGTCAGGGTAGGGATGCACCTCGAGGCTGTAGACCCCGTCACTCAACCACTGGCGCGCCGATTTCAGTAGCTGCCCTGGCGTCGCCTGCGCCACGCGCTTGAGCCGCACCTTGTAGTAGGCGGGGTTTCCGGCGAACACCTCGCCTTGGGCCAGCACGTCTGACTTCCCGCCGAAACCGCCAATCCGCTCGACTCCGCGGATGAAGTCGGCACGATACTGACTCTGAACTCTCCGCAGCTCTGCTGG
>JBKPAO010000110.1:0-13678 GCA_046726475.1 Gemmatimonadota bacterium
ATATTCCCCACTGCTGCCTCCCGTAGGAGTCTGGGCCGTGTCTCAGTCCCAATGTGGCTGGCCATCCTCTCAGACCAGCTACCCGTCGTCGCCTTGGTGGGCCGTTACCCCACCAACTAGCTGATAGGCCGCGAGGCACTCCATCGGCGCATTGCTGCTTTCACCATCAGAGGATGTCCTCCAATGGTCGTACGCGGTATTACCCGGCCGTTGGGCCGGCTATCCCCCGCCGAAGGTCATGTTCCTCACGTGTTACGCACCCGTCCGCCACTGAACCGAAGTTGCCCCCGGTCCCGTTCGACTTGCATGTGTTAGGCACGCCGCCAGCGTTCGTCCTGAGCCAGGATCAAACTCTCCAATGAGTTCGAACAGCTCTTCACGAACGACTTGGTTCTATCGTCCGAATCACTATGATCAGAGTAAACCCTACCTGAACGGCCTCTGTTGCCGCCCAGATCTGAGGGTCCGCACTCCATCACTTCGAGTTCACATCACTTGTCAAAGAGCTTTGGATCGACTCGGGCGGTCAAATTCGCCCGGAGCCCCCAATATTAGCTACGGTCTGGCTGAAGGTCAAGGGTAAGCATCGGAAAACGAACAGTTTCGCCCGCGTTGCCGGTCCCAAGATCCGGCCGGAGTGCCAAGCGGCAAGTAGCCCGATAGTATTCCGAAGGAGAGTGAAAAAGTCAACAGTGGAAACTTACGCCTACCCGACTGAGCCCCTTTTACCCTCAACCTCAACCCAAAACCGCCGTTTCGGTTCCCGAAACCCCTGGTTCTGGGTCCGATTAGGCCCCCCAAACTGTATGGCCGTGCTCCTAGTCTATTGACCGCTGGTTCCACTTCCCAACGTGCCTTCCGGAGGTTCCTGTCTTCAGGGGTCCGGTCCCCAATCTCGGCAGACCGGATCGACGGAGGGCTACTGTAATGGCCTCGACTCCAGGACGCAATGACGAAGAGCAGATGAGGACTGCAATCCGGGTGATGCCGGACACGGTACCCGCTCAAGCGCGAGTCGTAGCTTGCTGGCCACTGCCCAAGCCCACCACCCACTCCGGCGGTCCACCACGAGCTTGGGAGACGAGCCCACCCAGTAACACGAAGGAGACCACGATGCCGAAGCTCAAATCGCTGGACGATCTGCTCGTCCACGAGCTACAGGATATCTACAACGCCGAAGGTCAGATTCTCAGAGCTCTGCCGAAGATGATCAAGGCTGCCTCCCACCCCGAGCTCCAATCCGCCTTCGAGGAGCACTTGGAGCAGACGGAAGGACAGGTCGAGCGCCTGGAACAGGTCTTCAAGCTGTTAGGCGTGCCCGCCAAAGGAAAGAAGTGCGAGGGCATGGCCGGGCTCCTCGAGGAGGGCAAGAAGACCATGGAAGAGGATGCCCTGCCTTCGGTGATGGATGCCGCTCTGATCGCCGCGGCCCAGAAGGTGGAGCACTACGAAATCGCGAGCTACGGCTGCGTCTGCACCTATGCCGAAACGCTGGGCTACGACCAGGTCCACGACCTACTGGGCCAGAACCTGGAAGAGGAAGAGACGACCGACGAGAAGTTGAGCGCCCTGGCGGAGACCGTCATCAACGTCGAGGCGGAAGAGGGCGAGGACGCCGAGGAGGAGGCTTCTCGGTGAGCGCAAAGCCCACCGAGCGCTTGGAGAGCGTGGACGCGACCGCGTCCACGCTCAATCAGCTGGTTCGAATCAGCTTCGACACGGAAAAGGGGTTCCGGTCCGCCGCGAGCACGGTAGGAGATCCCAATCTCCAGCGACTGTTCGAAGGCTATTCCCAGCAACGGGCCGAGTTCGCCGCGGAGTTGCAGGAGGAGCTAAGGCGGTATGGCCAGGAGCCGGCCGAATCGGGCCCTGCTGCGGCTGCCCTGCCCCGCGGCCTGATGGACGTCAAGGCTTCTGTGACGGGGAAGGATCAGGGAGCGATCATTTCTGAATGTGAACGAGGAGACGACCTAGCCCTCAAGACTTACGAGACGGCACTCGGCTCTCCACTGTCGAGCGAGCTCAGAAGCATTGTCGAGCGTCAGTTCATGCGGATCAAAGAAGCCCACGACCAGGTACGCTCACTCGAGCGCGCTCACGACCGTCATACCTAGAGGATCAGCCCCTCAGTGTTGATCCGGTCCGCTTCTCCTCATCGGATCGGGCCAGCAGACGTTCCGTAAAATCCACCCGCTCGGCCAGCTCCTGGACCTCTACTCGCAAGTGAGCCACCTCCTCAAGAACTTCCTGGAAGAGCTCACCTTGCGGCGACGTGGGCTGCTCAGGATCCCACAATGAGACGAGTCTTCCTTCAACGTCCCGGAACGATCCGCCGGCGACGAGGATGAGGTCATACAAGTACCAGAGGCCGGCACCGCCGAGGGTGCAAAGCATGAGCAAGCCCGTGCCCGTCTTGCCAACGTAGAAGCGATGGGCACCGAATGGCCCCAGGACTGCCGCCAGCGCGAGGGCAACCCCACGGGACTTTTCGGAAGGCCCGGATCTCGGCTCGAACGGCACGTGACCAACCCTCCAGTTTGAGGTCGGCCCAATATTCATCGGCTATCCGGCGGTGTCCACTAATCGCGGTGAGATTACCAGCCGGGCGACTTCGCCGGCGGCCGACTAAAGACAGGAACTGATCATACCGGCGGGGGAGTCTGCGATGCGCCCGGCAGGATTCGAACCTGCGACCCACAGCTTAGAAGGCTGTTGCTCTATCCAACTGAGCTACGGGCGCCGACGTCAGGAAACTTAGTAAATGGGCGGGGGGTGCAGTAGGCGCTGGCCGGTCGGTCCGCCGGGTATTCCCGGCAGGGGACTGGCTTTTCTTGCCGCGACATAAGATACTAGCAGCACCCCCATCAATTCGTCCGGGCAGTCCCGATCCTGAGGATTCAGATGAAACGTCTCTCCCCCGTTCATATAGTTCGGGCTACTCTTAGTGAGTACTTCGAGCTATTCATGACGACTGTCGGCGTGTTGATGGCCATCCTGATCACGGTTAGCGAGCTCACGCGCGGCGAACAGGGGATGGCGCTCACCTTCCTCATATGGCTTCAGGGGCTGATTTTGTGGGCGGTGCACCGCCACGGCATCCTCCGGAGCCGTGCCCTGGTTCACAAGATGCGTCTGATGATGCAGGACCGGGTGAACAATCGTCTCACTATCTGGCTCAACCTGTCGGACGTCCAAGCTCGGGTGGCGGCGGCTGAGGCCAGCCGCGAGGAGCGCGAGGCGGTGTCGTTGGCCGCGGCGCGGGCGGTGTCGCTGGAGCTAGAGAAGCTCTCATTTGAATCGCTCCGGACCTGGGAGCGCAGGCACGCCCGATTCCTGTCTTCCCGGCTCCTCTGACCCCGCACCTCTCCGACGTCGACGTCGGCACCCTTGATCACTTGATTATCTGACTCACCGATCCGCCGAGGGAGGCTGCCAGCGCTCTCCCTCGGCACATCACCCACTCTCAGGATCTCACGACAGGTCCTCGAGAGCTACCCTGCCTTTGTGCTGCTGTACCACCTAGACGAGCTGAAAGTTGCTAGAGCGATGCGAGCACCCCGAAGTCCCGTTTTGTTGTCGTGCAGAAGGGCTCGACGGTTGTCCTCGACCAGAAGAGCTGACAGCCTATAAAAAAAAGGGCCACTCGGAAGAGAGTGGCCCAAACACGCGCAACTGCGAGGCAGCCTTGAGGGACTATCAGGCCTCTACAGTGAAAGCTGGTTGGCTGTAGATCCCGGCTCGGCTTAGGATGAGCTGTCAGGCGGCTCTGACTTCGTCCGCACGATTTCGAAGTTCCCGGTCCTTAGGCGAAAAATGTCCGCGAGGAGCGCGGCATCGGTTGCGAGATTCTCCCCGTCGACTACCACGCTGCCCGAGGCCGCCGCGTCACGGAAGGTCCCCTTAAACCACTGGCTCATCAGGGTGCTGGGCGTCTTGATTCGAAAACGGTCTGACTGCGAGACCAGCACGCCCGTCCCGCTCCAGGCGACGTCCACCTCTATCGGCACCTCGGCACCGCTTAGATTGTCGACCGCTGTAATCGTCGCCTGCAAGCTAGCCTGAGTAAGCTTGTTGCGATTGGCTTGAAAAACCACGTCGTCGGTAAAGCCAAAGATGTCCCGCAAAACCTGCTGCGCGCAGACGTCGACCTCGAAGATGAAGGCTACGGCGAACGGTCCGGTGGTCGGCTTGCCGGGTCCCTGCTTTACCGCGTCCTCCGCGCCGAGAACATCCACGTCGGTCACCACACACCCCGTTGGGTCGATCCGCTCGAATAAGGCCTCCGCGCCTACCCGTCGGAGCTGGAATCGAAACCGGTCGACTGCGGTGGTCGACACACGGGCGCTGGGTCGCGGTGATTCCGTCCTCGCGCCGGTTGGCGGCGCGGTGTCGTCGCCGCAGCCCGAGACCAAGAGTGGGAAACTGATGGCGGCGATGAGAAGGTGGGTCCTGAACATGGCTCGCTCCTTTCCCTTTGAGATCACCACTTTTCGCGAATCAGCGCAGGTCGGAGGACAGCGAAAAAGTCTCGACTGACCCAAGAAGTAGGCGCTGAGCTACCCAGTTCGGCGGCCTGGCGGTCTTAGGGTCCTTCGTGGCGTGCTAGAGCGTCGCGGAGGAGGCGAGGACCCGTGGCTTTGCGGCCCCGGTTTTCACCGGGTGTGCCTTTTTCGTAGCAGAGATGTTGCAGTTTGGTGCGGCTACCTTACCGGCCAGTACATACCCCGTCAATAGCGCGAAAGACGAGTAGATTTACAATTCCGACATGCCCATTCGTCAGGCTGCCGCGCGTCGAGCCGATCGTCCCTACGGCTCGGCCCCAGCCGTTCAACGATCCTGCCTGACTCTCGAGCCCAAGTAGGACGGCTTCCGCGGGATGCTGTATCTCACCCGCCACGCCTGCACCCTGTACTCAAAGCGCGGGAATCGAGTGTATCGTTTCCAAGAGCTCGCCGAGCAGGTCAGGGCTGAGGTCCCCCGCCGCGAACTGATCCTGGACGGTGAGATAGTGGCAATCGATGACGAGGGGCGGATCAACTTCTGGGAGCTGATGCGGGGGGGGACGCTGGCCTATGCCGCTTTCGATGTGCTCTGGCTCAACGGACGGGATTTGCGGAGCCTGCCACTCACCAAACGGAAACAACGTCTCCAGCGAATGTTCCCGCTGGTGTTGGTGCGTCGAGTCGGGTCCCCTGCTTCGAGGCTGAGGGCCGCGAGCTCTTCTAGGCAGCTTGCCACTTGGATCTGGAGGGTATAATGGCTAAGCGGAAGGCTGATTCCTACGGCCCTGAGACCCCCTGGTATAAGATCAAGAATCCGACCTACACACAGGCGGAGGGGCGAAGAGAATTGTTCGAGTGACGGCCACTCAGGTGATGCGCCTCCGCCAGCCGTAGCCTCTTGTTACGTTTTCTGCTACAATCGCTCTAAAGCCGATGGAGAACAACGAGAGAACCTGCAGCATTAATGCTTGGCGGGGTTTCACTTACTTGAATCGGGGCGCCGGGATTTGAACCCGGGACCTCCTGCTCCCAAAGCAGGCGCGCTACCGGACTGCGCCACACCCCGTCAATGCAGTCAAAAACATAGTGCCAGCCGGGGGCTCCAGGTAGCACGGCAAGCAACGATTTAGTCAGGATCCCCCGGGACGGGCACCCAAGCTCCTGATCAGGGCCCGAAGCGCCCGGCCTCGATGACTCACGGAATCCTTCTCCTCGGCAGTTGCCTCGCCGAACGTTTTGCCCAGCTCTGTGCTGAAGAACAGCGGATCGTAGCCGAACCCGAAGCTCCCCCGCGGTGCTTCCAGAATTCGACCATTACAGTCACCCTGGCTTACCGTCGGTACCGCGCCTGACCGGGCCAGGAACACCAGCACACAGCGGTAGCGCGCAGCGCGCTTCCGCTCAGTGGCACCGGCCAGTCTCTTGAGCAGCTCGGCGTTATTGGCTGCATCTACTTCGGCCAGCGTTCCGGAAGTTCCCGCCCACCGTTTGGACCTTACGCCGGGCGCTCCGCCCAGAGCCAAGACCTCGAGACCGGAGTCATCGGCGAAGGTGGGTAAGCCACTGAGCCGAGCAAAGTGCTCTGCCTTGCGCCGCGCGTTGGCTTCGAAGCTCTCGCCCAGCTCGAGCACATCCTCTGCCGACGTCTCCCAGAGACCGACGTCATCGGGGAACACGACCTCGAGGCCGGCAGGGATCAGTACCCGGCGGATTTCTAATTGCTTTCCTGTGCTGCGGGTGGCCGCCAGAATCCTCACCAGCCGAGCACCTTGTGCTGGGCCCCGAACAGCTCGCCGATGCCACGTCCAGCCAGATCGAGCATGGCGTCGAGCTGAGACCGAGAAAAGGTCGCGTGCTCGCCGGTTCCCTGCACTTCCACGAAGTCGGAGGGCTCGACCATCACGATGTTCGCATCTACTCCGGCATCTTTGTCTTCGGCGTATGCGAGGTCGAGCCTGATCTCGTCCCCAATTACCCCGACGGAGACTGCAGACACCAGCCGGCCGAACGGCGAAGTCTGACCGGTGCGCTGGGCCAGCCAGGTGCATGCATCGGCCAAGGCGACGCAGCCGCCGGTAATCGCGGCGGTACGGGTACCGCCGTCGGCCTGGAGCACGTCGCAGTCGATCCTGATAGTGAACTCACCGAAGGTCATCGTGGCCATCGCCGCCCGCAGCGACCGGCCGATCAAGCGCTGGATCTCCTGAGTGCGCCCCCCTGGGCCGTTCCGCTCCCGGGAGGTCCGCTCCAGCGTGGCGCGGGGCAGCATGGCGTACTCAGCAGTTACCCAACCTTCACCGGTGCCCTTCTTGAACGGCGGCACTCCGGGCTCGACGCTCGCGGTACAGTGGACCAGGGTCCCGCCCATTCGAATGAGGCAACTTCCTTCGGCGTACGGGTTGGCGCGGCGCTCCAGCGCCAAGGGCCGGAGCTGATCGTTCAGACGGCCATCAGGACGAAGCACGGAGGCGTTCCATGATTGAGGTGGTTGAGAAGCCAGCTACCAGGGGAATGCGGACAACGCGGCCGCCTCGAGCTTCTACCCAGTCGGCACCCACGATCGCATCCCGGCCGTAGTCGGCGCCCTTTACCAGGACATCGGGCGCGAGGCTCTGAATCACGTCCAGTGGCGTTTCACCATCGAACAGCACCACACAATCCACAGCGGCGAAGGCAGCCACCACCCGGACGCGGGCGGCTTCTCCGTTGATCGGGCGTTCGGGACTTTTGCCCAGCTTCCGGACGGATATATCGCTGTTTACCGCGACGACGAGGGCCTCGCCCTCTCGTCTGGCCGCCTCGAGCAGCTCCACATGACCAGGGTGCACCAGATCGAACACACCGTTGGTGAACACTACGGGCGCCTTCTGCCGCCCCCGCCAGGAGATTGCTTCAGGCAGTCGGCGCACCTTCGAGGCGGTCTCGATCACGGGCGGGTTCCCCCCCGGGCGGGCGATCCGAACAAGCGCTTGAGACCGGGAGGCGCCACAAAGGTTGTCGCCATGATCATGAGAAGAATGGCACCGAATACCGCCTCGTTCAGGATGCCTGCTCGACGGCCGATATCCGCAAAGATGAGTCCTACCTCTCCTCGGGGCACCATCCCGACCCCGACGACCAGCCGCCGGAACGGTATCCAGGGTGCGGCCCATCCGGCTGCCAGCTTTCCGATGATCGCGAGCAGGGTCAGGGTCGCGGCCACCCCCAGGAGCCCGGCGGATCCCGCCTGCGTCGGATCGAGGAGCCTCAGGTTCAGCGAGGAGCCGACACTTACGAAGAAGACCGGCGCGAAGATCGACGCCACCGGCCTGACCTCGCGCTCGATCGTGTCGAACTGATTAATACCTGAGAGGATCAGGCCAGCCGCAAACGACCCAATGATCAGAGCCGAGCCCGCCATTGCCGCCATCCCGGAGAGCGCGAGAACAAACGCGATGGCGAATACCAGGAGAACATACCGCACCCGCATGCGGACAACGAGATCGAACAGCCGAGGAGCTATGTAGCGGCCAACCAACACTGCAATCACGAGAAATCCTACGGCGACCCCGAGCGTCCTCAGCACGCCCCAGGGGCCGGGTGGTGCACCTGCCGCGAGCCCCGAAACCAGACTGAGGATCACCAGCCCGAGTACATCGTCGATGACCGCCGCCCCGATGATTATCCTGGCCTCGGCCGTATGCATCTGCTGAAGATCAGACAAAACTCTGGCGGTGATTCCCACCGACGTGGCGGTGAGGGTTGCCCCGACGAAAATGGCCACAGTCGCAAGGTCAGTGCTGCCGCCACTCCCCGCGTGAGGCGCGAACGCCCAGTAGGCGAACCCCAGGGCGAACGGCAGAATGACGCCAACAGTGGCGACCGCCAGCGATGCGGTCCCGACCCTGAACAATTCTCGCAGATCGGTCTCCAGACCGATCTCGAAGAGCAGAAGGACAACGCCCAGTTCGGCGAGCAGATGAAAGATATCGGCGGCCGGGCCCTGGTTTGGAACCACGCCCAGCAAGCTGCCGCCCAGGAGAACGCCCGCGATCAACTCGCCGAGCACGGCGGGCTGACCGACGCGCTCCGCCAGCTCGCCGAGCAACTTGGCCGCCACGAGTACGGCAGCCAACGAGAGGAACAGGCCTGGGATGGAAGCCTCGTGCACGCCTAGAACCGCTCTTCAGTCCTTGGGCGCATCACGAAGATATGCTGGAAGAGAATGTCCTCCACGAGGGATCTTGAAACGTGGCGAACAGGCGGCGAGTAGCGAATCGGCCTGCTCGCCCAGCCGGCGGGAATTCACCTCGTCCTGAAGGTTTGACGCCAGCCGGGTCTGGGAGCGCATCCCGTCCAGAAGACATCCGCCAGGATCTCACCACTGAGACTGGGCGCCCTCCACGATGTTGACCACCAGTTCGTCCAGGGCCTTCCGGCGCCCGTCAGCCTCACGGCCCGGCTCGTAGTCCCCACGGACCGTCAATCCGTTTCGCTCCCAGAGCGCCTTTCCCTGTTTTTGGTCGCGGATCTCCACGGACAGAGTGATCTCGACCTGTCGGCGGGTAACGGTTACCGCGCTGTCTCCCCCGGTGTATGCCACCGGGAGATCGGGCTCGTAGCGGGTGATCGAGCCGCGTACCACAGCATCGGCCCGTGCCTCCGCGGATTGCCGCAGTCCCAGCCGTTGCTCGACTGCTTCCCGCACTGCCTGGGAAATTTCTTGGGTGAGCGTTGGCTCCGGAGTCTGATTGTCGAACGGCAGGACGGCCACGGTCTTAACCGAAGGTGGAAGACCGCCGCCGGCGAACCCATAGCAACCGGTGAGCGTCAGGGTACTAAGGCTTACGAGGAAGCCAGATCTCAGGCGCAAAGGAGGATCGCTCGGTAGACAGAAACGTGAGATCGAGTTGCGCCGGCGCGCTGGGAACGGTGAGCCGCGCTCTCGAAGGGCTGCCATCGGGATTGAAGGTGGTTTCCGCGCGGCCGAGGAGCGATCCGGATTGTCTCACTTCGGCCACCAGGCGATTCTCCTGACCTGAGGTGCGGGCGTAGAGAATCGTATCGGTAGAGCCGGCGTATTGCCATGCGGAAACGTGTCCGTCTGCCAGACCGCGCAGGTCCGCTCCCTCCGGCGGCTCCCGAGCGATGCCGAACATCGCCCACATCAAGGGGTAATTGGGGACCAACTTGGAAATGGCGTCGGGTGGGTTCATCCAGACGGGATGCTCGCCGATTACTACCGCTGAGGCGGCACCACTCCCAAACGGTCCGGCAACATCGAAACGGAGCGAATCAGGTGGTGCGATTCGGGCGCTTCCCCTCCCCCCAGCACTGCTCCTCTCATCGCGGAACAGCCACTTGAACCGGTACAACCGTTGACCAGGTGAGCGCGTCGAATCGACCCACTGGAGGACCTGGGCTCGTTCTACAGGCTTCGCTCCGGCTGGCAGTACCGGTCCGGGCGCGCTTCGACAGCCCGATCCAGCAAGGCCAAGATAGACCAGCATGATCCGGCGGTCAAGCCGAAAACGTTGCCACATCAGTAGTTATAACCAAAGAAGAAGTGCACGAAGCTAGGCTGACGTTGCTCCGCGTTGAGGCTGTAGCCCCGGTATGACCCATTACTGAAGCGATGACCCACATCCAACCGGAGGACTGCCAGGGGCCCGAGGGCGAGGCGAAAGCTGATGCCGTAGCTTCCCAGCAGAGCGCGATCGAATTCTTGATAGAGGAACGCCTTCCCGAAATCGGCGAAGATCCCGCCCTGAATCTCCGGAAAGTCGATGTCCCCGAGCGGAGTACCCAGAGTCAGATGAGTGAGGAGGGGAAACCGGATCTCCTGGTTCAGCATGTAAGCCTGGGTTCCAACTATATATCCGAACTCCGGATACCCCCGTAGTCCCAGGGTGCCGCCGATGTTGATTCGACGAGGCCGGTCTCCCCCGCTGTAGAACCCGAGCGCGCGGACCGCGTAAGTGCTCCTGCTCCCGAGACGGAAATAGCGACGCCAGTCGCCACTCAGCAGGTAGCTGTCGAACCGGCTGTTGGTGAAGTCGCTGGAGATGCCGGCAGTCAAACTGAGTCGCGCGCCATCGATCGGCCCCGAGGGGATCCACAGCGAGTTGTCGTGCACGTAGCTCAGATAGTGAGAGGCGATCCACCCCACGCGGCGGGGTTCGTCCACCGGCAGAGTAAAGTCGATCCGATCCGAGTGCTCCATCACCACTGTCCCCTCCACCCGGCTGAATCGGGAAAGTGGATAGCGCAACAGCCCGAGCACCCCGGCTGCCACTTCCTCGTAGGCAACGACCAGATCTCCCTCGAAGTTGCGGCTTCGAGTGCGGAAGGCGCCGACTCCCCAATTGAGCCTGCGTTCCCGGTTCACGTAGACAGCACTTGCGCTGATGTTGGCGAGCAGGCTGCCCAGCCTGCGCCCTTGGAACGATCCCACCGAGCCGAATAGCAGGTTGTCGCCCAGCAGGTCGCTCATGAGGAAGGCAATACCCTGGGCGCTGCCGTAGCCGGGCACGAAAACAGCCTCACCGGCCGCGACATCCAGCGTCATCCTGCGCCGGTATGGTTCCCCGGAGGCGGCGCCCAGCGCCTTGTCAGTTCCCGTGACCCAGGTCCACCGACCTGGCGGTGGACCGGAGTCGAGGACGAATGGGTCTTGCCTCGCCTTCGCATCGATGGGATAGCGATACAGATTCCAGCTCAGGTCGTGGAATCCGCCGACCAGCAAGCCGCTGCTGTCCGGGAGTGGTACCGCATCAAAGGCGCCGCTCCAGGATGAGGTCTCCCGCCTACCTTGTCCCAAGGTGTCGGTGGAGAAGACGTTGAGCACACCGTCCCGGTCAGAGGTGAAATACACTCGTCCGTCGGGTCCCCAGGTGGGCCCTTCGTCCACCCAGTTACCCTGGGTAAGCTGGGCTATGTTGCCGGTCGCGAGGTCAAGCATGAAAAGATTGACTGCACCTCCCAGCCCTCCTGCGGTACGGTCGGAAGCAAAGACCAACCGCTCGCCGTCCGGCGCGGGACTGGGATCGAGGTCCTGGTAATGATCCCGAGTGAGTGGCTCGAGAGTGCCTTTGGGCAACTGGACCCGGTAAAGATCCGACACCCCGCTTTCCGAGAGTCCGCTGAAGACGATGCTGCGTCTGTCGGGCATCCACATGGGTGAGAGAATCGAGACCAGCCGATCAAACTGGTAACGGCCCGCAATCTTGCCGTGCTTCAGGTCCCAGACGACCAGGGCATCCCGATCACCATATCGCGCCGTGAAGAGCAAGTAGCCGGGACGGGACGCATCCATCCTGGATTCAAAAGGGTGGAAGGCCTCGAGGTCAGCTGTCCGTCCTGCGGTCACGACTTTTCGAGGGTGGCCGCCGTCGAGCTCCCGGCGGTAGATGGTCAGGTATCCGCTTGCCGGAGAGACGTACACGACCTGGCCTGAGCGACCGTTCGTCGAATCCGGCAGAAAGGCCGGCTTAACCGCCAGCTTTGAGATCTCCTTGCTCAGAACCGCGAGCGGCGCCAAGCTATCGACAGACGGGTAATAGTTCCGCCTCATCGCGAGCTGAAACTCTTCGCTCAGCTGATCGAGAGACCGGCCATAGATCGAATGAATGGCGTCCTCGAAGGTTTCGTGCCGGTTGATCTCCTTGTACACCTGGGCGACGCGCCAGTCACCGTAGGTATCGGCCAGCCAGCGATGGATCTTCCCGCCGAGGGGATACACGATTGCTCCGGTCACCGGCGTGAGTTGACGTAGCGGCGGCAGCTTACCGCTCAAGGTCAGCTCACGCAGAACCATGTTGTCCCGGGCATCTTCCCCACCGGACCAGAGCTCCGCCAGCCCCTCGCTCCACCACAGCGGAAAGTTGAACCGGCCCGAACGAGGCGCCTGGTAATAGCTCTCCGCCTGGATGTCGAGCTGAAAAACGTGGACCATCTCGTGCCGCAGGGTGTGGCGGAACTCGGCAAAGTTGCCCCGGAAGGGCAGCGCCACCCGGCGCTTCAGAAAGTCGGTGGCTCCCAACAGGCCCTCGGGCGGGGTAAACGGCAGCACGTTGGTCTGTTCGAAGTCGGTGTGGGAGGCGTAGACGATCAGTGGGACCCGCGCGGCCACATCGTGACCGAACTGTATCGCCAGGGTGTCGTAGCTGGACTCGGCATACGCCAAGGCAGCCGACGCCAGCTCGGCCTCTGCCGGATAGTAGTAGAGGTCGACGTGGGGTCCGCGAATGATGCGCCAGTCCAGCCTCCGGTATTGAACCTTGTTCTGGCCGAACGCAAAGAACTGGGCGTTCAAGGGGGCAGAGAGGACGGACAGCACGGAGAGGACGGAGAGGTATCTCCCGAATCGGCGTACCCAAATCCGGAATCTGGCAGATCGCTCGCTGACTGGCTCATGCTTCACTGTGGGGCCCGGCGAGAGCGGTTTCATATTCCCACCTTCTCCGTCATCTCCTGATCGTCCGAATCACATCACCCTGGGTGATCCGCGAGAGCTCTCCCTCATTGCCGACGACCCTTCCGAAGATGGTGTAAGTCCCGTCCAGATGCGGTTGAGGTGAGAGGTTAATGAACCACTGACTGGATCCGGTGTCGGGCCCTGAGAGTGCCATGCCCAGAGTCGGCTTGATGCCGTAGCGGTTCCGATTGATTTCGTCTCGTATCGCTCCTCCCGGCCCGCCAAACCCGTCCCCTCGAGGATCACCATCCTGCACCACGAAATCGGGAACCACCCGGTGCCACTGGTTACCGTCAAAGAAGCGCCGATCCACCAGGCGAAGAAAGTTGGCGACGGTGAGCGGCGCGTCGGGGCCCAGCAGCTCCACCTCCATGGTACCCTGCTGTTCGGTCTCGATGAACACGTGCGGCCGCGCAATCGAGTCGGGAGCCAGGAGGTACTGCCGCGCGAGCTCGCGGTAGTCCTGAAGGGTACGTCCGGTGGCGATGGGATAGGCTGGACCCCAGCGGCTGGAGGCTTCCGGCCAGTTGGTCTCGGCCCAGGCACGCAGCAGATAGTTGGAGGGCCGGGGCACCCGATTCAGAAAGTCGCGTTCTACCCGGGCTCGGGCCGATGCGCCTTTCCCCTGAATGGCGGCAATGGCAGCGAGTGCCGACAGGGACGCCTCCGGAAAGGAGTCTCGGATCGACCGGTTGTACATCTGCGTCAGCGCGGGTAGATC
>JBKPAO010000111.1:0-12358 GCA_046726475.1 Gemmatimonadota bacterium
CTGGACGAGATCGGCGTCCGGGTGCCAGGTGAGCCGGGTCGGGATGCCGCCTTCCGCGGGCATCACAAAAACATCGACGTTCCCGTCGTAACTGGCGCTAAACGCGATCAGCTTTCCGTCGGGCGAGAAGGCCGGGTTTGACTCATCGCCCTCCGCGGTCGTGAGCCGATGCACCTCGGTTCCATCGAGTCGCGCGCCCCAGAGATCACCGGCATAGATGAAGACCAGATGATCGCCGGACACGGCGGGTTGCTCCAGCAAGCGGGTGTCGTGTGGGTTCGGCTCTGCCCGGGTGACCGGTGCAAGGGGGAGCAACGCCATGCCAAGTGCAAGGCGCTTGCGAGCCTTTGCCATGCGTAGGCCTGGGCGAGCTGGGTCCCACATCAGGGCGCCCCGGTCCGCGGCACAGTCTGTCCACCCTCCGGTCGCTCGAAGACCCGGTCGAAATACCCGACCAGGGCGGTCACCACGTGGAGCCAGGTGGCGTGCCGCAGGAAGCCATGAATCTCGTCGGGCAGCACCAGCTCGTCATAAGGCACACCCGCGGCATCGAGCCGGCGAGCCAGGTCGACCGTTTGTTGGAAGCGGACGTTGCGGTCGTCGTCGCCATGGATCAGCAGCACGGGTGACTTCCAGGTAGTGATGGATGCAACCGGAGACGATCGCCAGGCAGTCAGCTTGGCCCGAGCGACGTCCCCCCGTTCGTACCGCGCGGCGGCCGCCGCCAGCTCCGTGGCCAGATCGGCCGTCCAGTCGTGGACGCCGTGAAGATCGACTGCGGCGGCAAAGAGGTCCGAGTTGCGGGCCAGAGCGAGCGCGCCGAGATACCCACCGTACGAGCCACCCCAAATTCCAATCCGATGCGGATCCACCTGCGGGAGCCGGCGGAGGTATTCGCCGGCTGCCTTCACATCCTGGTACTCGGCCGCCCCGTCCGGGCCGGCATGTTTGGGGTGATTGAAATCGTGTCCGTACCCGATGCCGAGCCGGTAGTTGAGTGCCAGGACCACGTAGCCCCGATTGGCAAAGTATTGATTTATCGCAAACGCGTTCGAGTAGTAGTCCATGTAGTGCCAGCCCAGCAGCATCTGTCTCGGTGGGCCACCGTGCACGTAGACGAGCGCCGGGTGCCGGCCCCCGCCGGCGCCGTCGGTGGGCTCAAAGAGTTGGCCGTGTACCTCGGTTCCGTCCGCCGCCCGGAACGAGATCGAGCGTGGGGTGACGAACGATGCTGCGGGAAAGTCGGCCGGGATACTCGACGCGGCGATGAAGCGCGCCGGAGCGCCGGAGACGAGAACTGCGGGGAGGGGCGGCGTCCGCAGGCCCGCGCCGATGTACGCCACCGCGCCGTCACCGGTCACGGCGGGCGACCACTCGATGCCATCGCCCGAGGTCAGCGCCACTGGCTCCGCCCGGTCGACCGGTGCCCGGAAGATGTGGCGGCGGTCCCGGTCAGCCCGATCGGCCCCTGCATTCGCGGCGTACACCAGGGAGGCGCGGTCCGGGCTCACCTTAACGAACTCGACCATGAAGCGGCCTGGCGTCAGGAGCAGCGGCGCGCCCCGAGCCCGGGCCGGGACCGAATAGAGATGAGGCCAGCCGTCGAGGTCGGCGAGAAACACCAGGCGATCGCCCGCCACCCAATGGAGGTTGGCCTCGCCATCAGTTTCCGGGTAGGAGCCCAGCGCGGTGCGGGGGCTTTGCCACACCGAGCGCGCCTCGCCGGTCCGGGCGTCCGCCGTCCAGATGGCCCAGGGCGTTGGGTGATCGGCGAACAACGGGACCTCGGGGGCGCCGCCCACGCCGGGAACGCGAACGAAGGCAATGCGAGTACCGTCGGGCGACCACCGCGGGCTCAAGTCGCGGGAGGTGGAGGGCGACAGGTAGCGAATCGGCACGGTGTCGCCGGAGAAGACCGCGATGAAGCTGTGATCGTCCCGGTCGGAGACAAAGGCTAGCCGGCTCCCATCCGGCGACCATTCGAGCGAACCGCTCTTGCCGCGAGTGAAGACCAGCTGCTTGGCGGGCACCGAGCCATCGAGCGGTACGGCCCAGATGGCGCCCTGGCGGATGAAGGCGACCCGGTCGCCGCGGGGCGAGAGCTCGGGTGCATCGCCAGCGGCCAGCAACCTGGGTGTGTCGCCCGTAAAGGGAATAGCCCAGATCTCGACCTGCGGCTGGACCGGGCTCGACGCGGGGTCGGGAGGGCGATCCTCGTCCCAGTTGGCGTCGTGGTCGCCGCCGCGAACGTACAGCACGGTCTGGCCGTCGCGCGAGATCGCTAGGTCGGTGAGCTCCTGCCCATCGTCCAGCTGATAATTACTGAGCTTCCGGGCGGTGAAGTCAGGACCTTCTGCGACCCACACATTCCGGACCCCACGTTCGTTGAACACCCACGCGAGGCGAGAGCCGGTCAGCGAGACAGTGAGCTCGCTGGGATAGGGAAAGCCGAGCAGCTGCTCGACCGAGAACGACCGGGCACTCTCCTGGGAGACCACTGGTGGCGGCCCAAGCCCCACCACCAGCAGCGCGAGCCCGGAAACGCGCGCCGCTATCGGCCGGAGCCGCGGCGTTACTCGGACTCCGGCAACCTCAGTCCGGAATATTCGGATTGTTGTTGCGCTCGGCAGAGGGGAGGGGGAAGCACACCTGAGTTCCGTACTCCCCTGATGTGCCTGCCCCTATCGAGAATGGCGTGCCCGGCGCGGGGTAGAGCGGCAGGCCGTAGCGGATGATGTCTCCCAGCCGCTGGCCCTCCAGGAACAGCTCATGGCTCCGCTCCTCGATGATCTGAGTCATTATCTCTTCCGGGGTCCCCCCGCCATAAGATGGAAGACCGGCATTGGTGTGCAGCGTGTTGATGATGTTCACCGCGCCGCCCCCGTCGCCCGCAGCCACGTCGGCCTCTGCCAGGATGAGCTGCGCCTCTTCCCACCGTGCCACCGGGATCGGTGCGTCGATGCTGAGATATTTCGTGGGGGCGAAGACTTCGGTGACCCCATCGGCGCCCGCGGTCTGGAGGTCGATCACTTCTGCTCGGGGATCGGGCGTGCCGGCGAAGTTGGCATCCCGGAACGGCAGATCGATCGTGGCTAAGAGATCGCGATAAAAGGTGGTGAACACCCGGTTCTCCCGCTGGGTCTTCACTCCGGAGTAGGTCGCATCCACCCGGAACCCCACGGGTACCAGCGCGGCGTCCGCCCCCGCACCTGCCTTGTTGCCCAACCCTAGACGTGCTCGGGCCCGACCGAGGAGAGCAAGGTTCACAGTCACGGTATCACCAGCCTGAGTGGCGGCGTCGATCGCCCGAGTGAACCGGGCCTCAGCCTCGGTCAGGATCTGCGCCGGCGTCAGCTCCGGGCCGACATCGAGCGCCGCCGAGCACATCCCTTCACCCAACAGCACCAGACTGTATCCAGCGTACGCCGCCGCAGTGGCAATCAGCTGCACCCTCGATGCGCAGGTTTTTGGTTCTCCCGTTATCGGGTCAGGGCATGGCCGTCCGGGCACCTGCTCGTCGGTCCAGCCGTCCAGCAGCTGGAGCGCGTGGTCGGCATCGAAGCGCGCGGTCGAGAGCACGGTATAGACGGTGGGATCGCCGGTATCGCTATCGCAGCGGTTGGTGGAATAGACGGTGTTGGTGGGCAGGATCGTTCGCCGGTCGTAATCCCACAGCCGGTTGCTGAGGTTGGCATTGGCCATCTCATCGCCCACCAGAGCCCCGGAGACGATGTAGCTGGCCAGGGCGCACTCGAAGTCTCCCACCCCGCTCGTGACCAGGAGCTCCGCGTTCTCCGGCTTCTCCAGATCGCTAGCCTTGATTCGGCTGGGCGACTCCTGCTCCAGCGAGGTGACGTCATTGCAGGCGGCGAGGGCGAGGCAGAGCACGCCCGCCCATGCCGCGCTCACGGTGACCAAAGGCCACTGCACCAAATGCGAGGATCTCCGGCTCATGAGCCCGTCCCTCTCGTCGCGGCTAAAAGTTGAGGCTGATGGTCGTCACGAACTGCGCCAGCGTGGGCGTCACCGCCTGATCGAAGAAGTCAAGCGGCGCCGCATTACCTTGGGAGCTCTGCCGCTCGGGGTCGAGCCCTCTATAGCTCGTCCAGGTATGCAGGTTGCGGCCAGTTACGGTGATGGTCGCTCGCTGGGCACCAATGGCTCCGGCCCACCGGTCGGGCAGGGTATAGCTGGCCGAGACCTCTCGCAGCTTGAAGAAGCCGGCGTCATCGATGAACGAGTTGATCGTCTGGAGGTCGGCGCCGAGCTGCATATCGGCCAGCAGCTTGGGATCCCGGCCCGCCGGAGTGACGGCCTCCTCGCAGTTGGCGAACACATCGCAGCGAATCCACCGATCGGTATCGAAGCGGTGGTGCCCCCGCTTGAAGTCCACCAGACCATAGAGCCGCAGGTTGCGGAACAGGGTGAGCGTGGTGGTGAAGGCGCCGGCCACCTTGGGTATCGGCGTCCCCGCGAACACCAGTGGAGCGACCGCGCAGTCGACCGGTGCCTGACCCGGGCCGCCATCGCACAGCGCACTGGTTACCACGCCGGTGGGATCTGCCTCGGCACTCACCACCCGCTTGATGAAGTAGGAGCCGATCGGATAGCCCTCGACTTGGCTCTGGGGCGGGAAGGTGCTGATGCTGGGGATCCCGCCCAGATCCTTGATGTAGTTGGAGGCGGTTGCCACACTCACCCCGAGATCCCAGCTGAAATCGCGCTTGACGATCGGCTGCGCGTTCACTTGCAGCTCGATCCCCTTGTTGCTCACCTGACCGATATTGACGAACTGCTCGTTGGGGAACCCCCCTGAGGGCGGCACGCCGCGGAGCAGGATCGCATCCTTGGTCTGCTTGGAATACACCGTGAAGTCGATGCCGACCCGGTTGAAGAGCCCGGCCTCGAAGCCCAGCTCGATCTCCTCACCCCGCTCCGGCTTGAGGTCGGCATTGCCCACGAACTGAGGAGTGACCGTTGGATTGTCGTTGGGTCCGGTGCTCGGGTGATAGGTCCGGAGCGCAGCGAAGCTCTGGGGCTGTTGGCCGGATGCGCCGTAGGCTGCGCGCAGCTTGAGCGCGTTGACGAAGCCCACGCCCCAGAACGGCTCCTCGCTCACCACCCAGGTGCCGCTCAGCTTGGGGTAGGTGGCAAAGTCGAAGTTGTCGCCGAAGGCGCTGTTGTTGTCGATTCTGACGGCACCGGTAAGGAAGACCCGGTCGTTGAGCCCGAACTGCTGCTGGGCGAAGAGTCCGATGGTCTTGTTGGTGACGAATTCCTGCTGGCCGGTGGTGGTGGCGGTGGAGTTACCGGTCTGGAATCCCGTTGCCGGAAACTGCAGTCCCACCACCCCGACCGAGTCGACTCGGCGCTGGTAGTATTGCCCGCCGATCGAGCTGGTGGAGCTGACCTTGGGCGACAACTGGAACCGGGCGTTCGCGGCATAATCGGCGGTATAGAACGCGACGTCCTGGCGGTTTAGGTCCAGCCTCCCCCGGGCGGTGACCGGATCGTAGAACTGGGCCACGTCGGGAGGCATGAACTGGGTCAGCGCCTGGTTGTCCTCTCCGGTCTGATCCAGTCCCAGCGTCAGCCGATGACTGAACCACTTCCCCGGACGATGGTTCACGGTGACGCTGCCGGTGAAGCGGGAGAGGTCCTGGGTATTGTCGAACACGCCCGAGTAGTAGGCCTCCGGGGGCGCGAGCAGGAATCCTCGGGTTGGGGTCTCGGCCAGAACCGGGAGGCCGTACAGGGTATTGAACAACACGCCGTCGCTGTAGTCGCTCCCCAGGTGGTACTTGCCCTTCACATAATTGAGGCTGCTCGATATGTCGAGCTGTTGGTTGATCGGAAAGGCCAGGTTGGCATGCCCGGCGAAGCGGCGCGACCGGTTGGTCTCCTCGATGCCGTCGTCGTCATCGAGACTGCCGGAGAGATAGTACTGGATCGCGTTGGAACCGCCGCTGGCTGACACGTTGTAGCTCTGGGTATAGCCGTTCTTCCAGATCGGGGTCCCCCGGTCGCTTTCCTGCTGGACCAGGTTCTGGGACTCGACATTGCCGGTTGCGTCGAGTCCGAAGTTGGCAGGGATCCGGCCCTCGGGGTTCTGGAACCAGTTGGTGCCCTGCTGGACCAGGACGCTGACCTGGGGTCGTGCGGAGGGGCTGCCCTTCTTGGTGATGATCTGAATCACCCCGTTGGATGCCTCGGTCCCATAGATGGTGCCGGCGGCTGGCCCCTTGATGATCTCGATGCTCTGGATATCCTCGGGCGCGATATCGTTGAGCCGGGAAATCACCAGCCCGCCCGCCGACAGTGGACCGCTCAGCACTTCATTGTTGACCCGGACCCCGTCGATGTAGACCAGCGGCTGGGTGTTGAGCGAGAGTGAGCCCAGGCCGCGCACCGTAATACTGGGACCGGCCCCCACCTTGCCCGAGTTCGGCTGGATGGTCACACCGGGAGCGCGGCCGTTGATCAGCTTGGCGGCATCGCCGGCGCCGGAGAGCTCGAAGGCCTCGGGCGCATCGATGGTCACGATGGAGTTGCCCACCGCCCGCCGCTCAGTCGCCTCCGGCTGCCCGGTGACGACGATCTCGTTGAGCCGGACCGCGGCCTCGCGCAGGAGAATCCGTAGGTCGGTCTGGCCGGCCTGGGCCGCCACTGTGGTCGGCTGGTAACCGACCCGGGCCACCCCCAGACTCAGCTGGCCGGCAGGGACGATTTGAAACCGAAAGCGGCCGTTGGCATCGGTGGTCTGCAGCAGGGAGGTCCCCGCGATCGTCACCCGCGCGCCTTCCAGCGGCGCGGAGGTCGAGGCACTCAGGACCACGCCGGCCAGGACGGAATCCTGGGCCCGCGCCAGGCCAACTGGAGTGAGGAGTAGCGCACCGAGCAGGAGGGCGCTGTGCGTGGCAGGGTGCTTCGGCATGTGCTGCCTCCGCGGGAGGTCAACTGCGAGTGAACAGTGCCTTGCGCAAAGTTGGAGCACTGATAGCTTTTTTACTGTATACAGTTTGACACACAACAATGGATGCTACGCCCCGATTGCGCAAGACGTCCTCGCCGGGGCTCGGGCGCTTCCCTACCGCTCGACAATGTGCCTCTGGGAGTAGTATCGTTGCCGCGACGGCTCGCTTTGGTCCTTCTCCTCGGCTTGACCGGGCCCACCTATGCTCGGAGACGTTGATGGCAACAAAGGCTCCTGCTGCTCCAGCCAAGTCCCGGCTCCGCCGATCGCCGCAGATGATCCGGGGGGAACGGCCCCTCGTGGTGTACGAGCGGTTGCGTCATCTCATCGTGCACGGAGTGCTGGCACCCGGGAGCCGTATCGTCGAGAGCGACGTCGCCGGCCGGCTGGGGGTGAGCCGCACCCCGGTGCGCGGAGCCCTGCAGCGATTGCAGCAAGAGGGCTACATCGTCGACCCCTCGGGCGGGCGGTTGGCGCGTCCTACGGTGGCGCCGCTCACCAGCGACGACGCGCGCGAGCTCTTTCACATTGTGGCCGAGGTGGAGGGGCTGGCCGGGCGGTGGGCGGCGGTGCTGCCGGCGGGAGAGCGGCGGACCCTGGCGCGCGCGTTGCGCGCCGTCAACGGCGACTTCCGCCGTGAGGCCGACGTGCGTCGCCCCGACTTCAACCGGCTGCACGATCTCGACAGCACCTTCCACCGGACCTACGTCGAGGCCGGCGCCGGACGCCGCCTCCTGGCCCTCCACACCACCATCAAACCCCAAGCCGAGCGGTACGAGCGGTTGTATCTGAGTCTGCTGGTGAGCGATCTCAAGACCTCCGTCGCGGAGCACGAGGCAATTGCCGCCGCGATCGACCGGGGGAATCCCGATGCCGCGCAGCGCGCCGTTCAGACCAACTGGCGGAACGCCGCGGAGCGGCTGGAGCGGGTCATCGACCGGGCGGGTGAGCGAGGGAGCTGGTAGCAGCGATGCGCCATCCTCGGTTAGTGGCTGGATGCTGGTTCCAGCGAGTGTATGCGAGAATGTATACACTGGTGCTGGTCGCGGCCACTTTCAGCCCCCTCGGCCTGGGCCTGCTTCCGCGCACCGGTGCGGCGCAGGTCGCTATTGCCGCCCAGGGTCGCTACGCAGAGATCGCACGCGCGCTCACCCCGTTCATCGAACGAGAACGGGCAGAGCACAAGATCCCGGCGATCTCCATCGCCTTGGTGGACGGCAACCGGGTAGTGTGGGCTCGCGGGTTTGGCTGGGCCGATTCCGTCGCCGAAGTCCCGGCAACCGCGGCTACCGTGTATCGCGTCGGCTCGGTCTCCAAACTGTTCACCGATGTCGCGGTGATGCAGCTGGTGGAACGGGGCGAGCTGGCGCTGGATGCGCCGGTCACCCGGTACCTTCCCGACTTCCATCCTCGAAACCCTTTCGGTGGCCAGATCACCATCCGGGAGCTCACCGCGCATCGCGCGGGGCTCACCCGGGAGCCCCCAGTCGGCCATTACTTCGATGACACCGAGCCGACGCTCGCGGCCACCGTGGCCAGTCTCAACCGGACCAGCCTGGTGTATCGCCCCGGCGCGCGGACCAAGTACTCCAACGCCGGCATCGCGGTGCTCGGAGATGTGCTCGAGCGGACCCAGGGAGAGTCATTCTACTCCTACCTTCAGCACGCCGTGCTCGAACCGCTGGGAATGGAGGCCAGCGCATTCCAGCCGCGCCCCGTGATGCGGGATCAACTTGCGAAGGGGTACATGTGGACGCTGGACGGCAGACGCTTCGAGGCACCGACGTTTCAGCTCGGGGTGGGACCGGCCGGGAGCCTGTATACCACGGTCCTCGATCTGAGCCGCTTCATGTCGGTCCTCTTCGCCAGAGGCGCTCTCCCCAATGGGAGCAGGTTGCTGCGCCAGACGACGCTCGACACGATGTGGACCCCGCAATACGCCGAAGCGGGTGCGACCCGCGGCTTCGGCATCGGCTTTGGGCTGGGCAATCTCGACGGCCATCGGACTGTTGGGCACGGTGGCGCGATCTACGGCTTTGCCACCACCCTCCAGACTCTCCCCGACGACTCACTCGGTGTCGTGGCCGTGGCGACGCTCGATGTGATGAACCCGGTGACCGATGACATTGCCGAGACAGCGCTCCGAATGCTCTTGGCGGCGCGTGCCGGCCAACCCCTCCCGGTCATCCCCACAACGTCTCCCCTGACCAAGTCGCAGGCCCTCGCCCTCATGGGCCGGTACCTGAAGGGTGATGCCGGGGTGGACCTGGAGGAGTACGGCGGGAAGCTCTACCTGACCCCGGTGCAGGGCGGCATGCGCTCCGAGTTGCGGCTCATCGACTCAACCGGTGCCGACACCGCCGCAAAGGGGATGCAGCTGGCCGGAGATGACCAGCCCGGGTTGGGCAGCCGTGTCGTCGTGCTGGGGAAGGGGAGGATTGTCATTGAAGGCGACACCCTGCGCCGTCTGCCGACACCGGGCTCTCAGTCCGTACGAATGGCGGGACCCAAGCCGCGGGCCGGCGCCGGTCTCTACGCCGGACTCATCGGCGAATACGGATGGGACCACGACATCCTCTATATCCGTGAAAAGGACGGCAAGCTCAACGCACTCATCGAGTGGTTCTTCGAGTATCCGCTGCGGCGGGTCTCCGGCGATGTCTATCGCTTCCCGGACTGGGGACTCTACGATGGCCAGGAGATCGTGTTCCGCCGTGACCAGGCGGGACGCGCGACCGAAGCGATCGCGGCGACCGTCTCCTTTAAGCGAAGGAGCCTGCCGGGCGATGACGATCGAGTCAACTTTCGAATCACCCCGGTGAAACCGGTGGCCGCGCTGCGAACCGCAGCCCTCGCGGCCACTCCTCCAGAAGAGACCGGAGACTTCCGGCCTTCCGATCTCGTCGAGCTCAGGAGTCTGGATTCGAGCATAGCCTACGACATCCGCTACGCCAGCTCGAACAACTTCATGGGCACACCGTTCTACAACTCGGCCCACGCATTCATGCAGCGACCGGCGGCTGAGGCGGTCGCGCGCGCTGCGCGGGCGCTCCAGTCGCTGGGGTACGGGCTTCTGGTCCACGATGCCTATCGGCCGTGGTACGTGACCAAGATGTTCTGGGACGGCACCCCGGTCGACAAGCACCTCTTTGTCGCGGATCCCTCAGACGGATCGCGGCACAACCGCGGGTGCGCGGTCGACATCACGCTCTACGATCTGAAGACCGGACAGCCCGTCCGCATGACCGGCGGGTATGACGAGCTCAGCGACCGCTCGTACCCGCTCTACCCCGGTGGCACGTCCCTGCAACGTTGGCACCGCGATCTGCTGCGCCATGCAATGGAGGCAGAGGGGTTCACCGTCTACGAAGCCGAGTGGTGGCACTTCGATTACAAGGACTGGCGGAAGTACCGGATTCAGAATCTTACCTTCGAGCAACTCGCGTCGGCGGAAGTCGGCAGCAACCGCAAGCGCATGCCGCCCTCGGAGCGCGGTGCCTCGCAGGACTCCCCCCAACCAGACAGGTGAGTGCATGAGACGCTTTCATGGTGAGAGACCGGCGCGGGCCGGCTTCATGAATCCCGGAATGTATGCCCTGCTGGTGGGACTCACGCTCGCTGGCTTGACGCGAGGTCCGAAAGACGCGGCGGCTCAGCGCCCGGAGCGGCCCCCGCCGGGACCACCCGCGGAACGGGCCGGGCCGCTTGGGCCTACCCCGGCAGCGCCGCAACTCACCCGGGCCGACGTCCAGGCGTGGCTGGACGGCTTTCTGCCCTACGCGCTGCAGCGGGGCGACGTTGCCGGTGCGGTCGTCGCTGTAGTCAAAGACGGTGATGTGCTGTTCAAGAAGGGCTACGGCTACGCCGACGTCAAACACAAGCGGCCGGTCGATCCCGACCTCACGCTGTTCCGGCCGGGCTCGGTCTCCAAGCTCTTCACCTGGACCGCCGTGATGCAGCTGGTGGAGCAGGGCAAGCTCGATCTCGACAAGGATGTCAACGAGTACCTCGACTTCAAGATTCCCCCGGCCTTCGGCAAGCCGATTACGCTCCGGAACTGCATGACCCACACGCCGGGATTCGAAGAGATCGCTAAGAACCTCTTCTCCGATGACACCACCCGGGTCATGCCGAACGGCCAGTGGCTCAAGTCCTGGACGCCCCATCGGGTGTATCCCCCGGGAGTGGTGCCCGCTTACTCCAATTACGCCACCGCCATGGCCGGCTACATCGTCGAGCGAGTATCGGGCGAGCCGTTCGAGCAGTACGTCGAACGCCACATCTTTCAGCCGCTCGGCATGGAGCACGCAACCTTCCGCCAGCCACTTCCACCCTCGCTCCGGAAAGACATGGCTGAGGGATACGAGGTCGCGTCGGGCGAGTCCAAACCGTTCGAGATGGTGGTGGGTGCGCCGGCCGGCAGCCTCTCGGCCTCGGGAGGCGACATGGCGCGCTTCATGATCGCCCACCTGCAAAACGGTCGCTTCCACGACGCCACCATTCTCCGCCCGGAGACGGCGAAACTCATGCACACGACGCCGCTCACCATCCTTCCGGCAGTGAACCGGATGGTGCTCGGCTTCTACGAGAGCAACCGCAACGGCCACCGGGCGATCGCTCATGGGGGCGACACCTACTACTTCCACAGCGATCTGCACCTCTTCATCGATGACGGTGTCGGCATCTTCATCTCGATGAACAGCGCGGGCAAGGAAGGCGCGGTGGGACCGATCCGCAGCGCCGTGTTCGAGCAGTTCGCCGATCGCTATTTCCCCGCCTCCGTGCCGAGCGGCGGAGTGGAGCCTGCAACTGCGAGTGCGCATGCGCGCCTCGCGGCCGGGACCTACGACAACTCCCGGCGGTCGGTCTCCAGCTTCTTCAGCGTGACCGACCTAATCGGTCCCGCCAAGATCGTAGTCAATTCAGACACCACCATCAGCCTGGCGTTCCTCACCAGCCTTGACGGTGAGCCGAAGCACTGGCGTGAGACCCGGCCCTTCGTCTGGCAGGAGAAAGACGGGAAGAATCTGCTGGCGGCAAAGGTGGAGAATGGGCGGGTCAGCATGCTGAGCGGAGATGAGATCTCCCCCTTCATGATGTTTCTCCCGACTCCATGGTGGAGGTCCGCGGCCTGGCTGTCTCCTCTGGTCCAGTTCAGCCTCGCGGCCCTGGTCCTCACGCTCATCGCCTGGCCGATCGCCGCGCTGGTCCGACGCCGCTACCGGGTCCCCTTTCCGCTGGATGGCCGGGCCGCCGTAGCTCACCGATGGATCCGTCTCGCAGCTCTGGCGGTGCTGCTGCTGCTCGCCGGCTGGTTCTGGATGATCAAGCGGATGACATCGGAGGTCGCGGCGCTCACCTCGAAGAGCGATCCGTGGCTTTGGG
>JBKPAO010000112.1:0-41739 GCA_046726475.1 Gemmatimonadota bacterium
ACCCGCACCCTCGCGTTCGCGCACTCCGATGAGCGGGGAACCGATATTTACACCGCGAATGTCGTGGAGCGTTGTTGTGCGCAACGCTTGACCGTAGGACGCTTCGCCGACAACTTAAGCCCAACGTTTTCGCCAGATGGGCGGCGCATCGCGTTCATTTCGACACGGGCAGGGCCGCCTCAGTTGTATGTGATGGCAGCGGACGGGACCGACCAGGAGCTGTTGGCACCCTTTGATTTCGGTGCCACTGGAAGTTCGAATGCTCCCGAGTGGTCACCCGACGGGGCCAACGTCGTATTCCACCGTGAGGTTTCCGGCAGCCCCCAGATCTTCTTGGTTGACGTCGCCGGCCGGCGGGTACGCCAGCTGACGTCATCCGGCCGGAACGAAGACCCAACCTGGGCGCCAGATGGCCGGCATGTCGCGTTCATCTCCGATCGCAGCGGCCGTCGTCAGATCTGGATCGTCGATGTCGAAACCGGCCGGGTCCGGCAACTGGCGACGCCAGGCGCCGCCCGGCTTCCCTCGTGGTCGCGCCGTCTCGGGCGGACCACCGTCGCCTCCAACCCATGAATTTCGGAGTGATGATGCGTCTACCTTCTCTGCTGATGCTCTTATCCGCCGCTGCATTTGCCGTTGCCTGCGGAGGGAAGGCGGCTCCCGAGGAGCCGGCGCCCCAACCCGAGCCCGCGGCCGAACCGGCACCCACACCAGCTCCGGTCGACGACAGCGCCGAGCGGGAGCGCCTGGAGAAAGAGCGGTTGGCGAGAGAGGCAGCCGAGCGAGCCCGGGTCGCGGCGGCTGATCTCGCCGCCATGATCAACTTCGACTACGACCAAGCGGTGGTAAGGCAAGCTGATCAGGCTACTCTGGACCGCAAGGCCGCGATCATGGCCGCCAATCCCGGCGTCAAGATCCGTATCGCAGGTCATGCCGACGAGCGGGGCTCGGACGAGTACAACCTGGCGCTCGGAAACCGCCGCGCCGCGGCCGCCAAGCGGTACCTGGAGAACAAGGGTGTCGATGCATCCCGGGTCGACGTGGTGTCGTATGGCGAGGAGCGTCCGCTCAATCCAGGTACTGACGAGACTGCCTACGCGCAGAACCGCCGCGACGAGTTCGAGGTCACCGCGGGCGGCAACAACCTGACCGCCCCACAATGAGGTATACGGTGCGGCTCGGGGCGTGGACGGGAGCGTGGCTGCTAACCAGCCTGGCGGCGTGCGTCTCCAAGGGAGACGTCCAGCGCGTGCAAGACGACATCGCCCTCTTCAAGGCCGAGACCGCCCGTCGCGACTCCGCCCGCGCCGCGCAGCTCAACGACGTGATCCGGGCCCAGCAGCGGATCCTGGACTCGCTCACTAACAGCCGCAAGGCGGTAGGTCAGCTGCGGGGCGATCTGGCCAGCGATCTCTACAACATCCAGCAGCAGCTCGTGCAGCTGCAGGAATTGACGGGACAGAGTCAGCAACGGCTGAGTGAGCTTCGGACGCAACTGGAAGCTCGCGGCGAGCAGATAGCCGCCACCGCGCCCGGCGATACCTCGAAGCCGGGGACCAGTTCCGCTGCGTCGGCCGATCAGATGTACGAGGCGTCGCTCGCGCAGTTGCGGCGGGGCAGCACCTCGACGGCCCGGCTGGGCCTCCGGGAAATGCTGCGGGTCTATCCTACCAGTGAGCGGGCAGGCGACGCACTCTACTTCATTGGCCAAAGCTTCGCTGCAGAGAACCCCGATTCGGCTTCGGCCTACTACGAACAGGTAGTGCAGCGCTATCCCAACTCGTCCCGCGCGGGGTCGGCGCTCTACAACCTGGGCCTCCTGGCCGAACGCCGGAAGCAGACCAGCAAGGCGAGAGATGCATATCAACGGGTGGTCCAGAAATATCCCCAATCCGACGAAGCGGCTCTGGCTCGTGACCGACTGAAGGCGCTCGGGCGATAAGCCCGGGCGTCTCCCCTTCATGACCGGCGCTTCTGGGGAAATGCCCTTCCTCGATCACCTCGAGGAACTACGCCTTCGCATTCTTCGGTCGCTGGGTGCCGTGGTCGTAGGTTGTGGCATCGGCCTGTGGGCAGTCCAACGGTTTCAGCTCGTCAGCCTCCTCAAACAGCCGATCGCCCCCTATCTGACCGGTGGCAAGCTGGTCGTCACCAGCCCAACCGAGCCGGTCATGATCGTGCTCAAACTCGGCCTTGTGGTAGGACTGGTCCTGGCCTCGCCGGTCATTCTGTGGCAGACCTGGGCGTTTCTGGCGCCGGCGCTCTACCAGCGAGAAAAGCGGGCGCTGGTCCCTTCGTTGTTCGCCGGACTCCTGCTGTTTCTCACCGGGGTAGTGCTGGCCTACCTGTTCGTCGTGCCTCAGGCATTGCGGGTGCTCTTCAGTTTTCAGACCGAAGCCATCGCTCCGTTCATCACCTACGACGCTTACTTCGACTTTGTTCTCCAGGTCACGGTCGCGCTCGGCCTCTCCTTCGAGCTCCCGCTCGTGATCCTGATTCTTTCCTGGTTGGGCGTGGTCGGGCCGGCGGAGCTCAATCGGTTCCGCCGCTACGCCATCGTGCTGGCGTTCATCGGTGGGGCGGTGCTGTCGCCGGGCACGGACGTCTTCTCGATGGTGATGATGACGGCGCCGCTGCTGGTACTCTACGAGGTGGGGTTCGCGGGATCGCTGATCATGCAGCGCCGCCGCGCCCGGGCCAGCCGCGAGACCGTCACAGGAGGGACGATCGGGTTGCTGGTGCTACTCTGTCTGCTCGGTACCCGGGCCGAAGGCCAGGTGCCCCAACAGCAGCGGAGGCCGCCGCCGGTTCGGCAGGATTCCCTTCCAGACAGCACCAGACTGTCCGACTCGACGCGGGTGCGCCCCGGACAGAGCCTGGATACCGCGACTGCGAGACGGATGGGCCTGCCCACCGCACCGTCCCGAAGCTTTGCCAGTCCGGACTCGGTGACCGCAGAGCTGCTGGCACGACCCGGCTATCAGAGCACCCGGTATAGCGCCGATAGCGCGACAGTGTTCGTCCAGGAGGAGCGAGTGCTGCTCAACGGAAAGGCCCTCACCGAGCGCCGAGGGACCTCCCTGGAAGCGAACACGATTACCTATCGCCGCTCGAGCTGTCTGCTCGACGCCTCGGGCGAGCCTCGGCTGTTCGATCGAGGCCAGGTCATGGTAGGGCAGGGTATCCGATATGATACCTGTACCCGCCGCGGAGTCATCAGCGACGCGCTGACCAACTTCTCTGAAGGGTCAACCGTGTGGTTCCTGAGGGGGAACGTCTCGCAGGATTCGAGCTCCAGTCGGATTTACGCTGCAAAGAGTGAGGTCACCAGCTGCGACCTGCCCGTCCCTCACTATCACTTTTCCGGACGGGAGGTAAAGTGGGTTTCCAACAACGTCATGGTAGCGCGTCCGGTCGTCTTGTACGTGCGAGATGTCCCGATACTATGGCTGCCGTTCATCTTTCAGGATATGCGGCCGGGCCGTCACTCCGGCATCCTGACCCCGCAATTCGGGTTCAACGATATAGTCCGGCCTGATCGGTCGTACAACCGGCAGATCACCAATCTGGGCTACTACTGGGCGATCAACGACTACGTCGATCTCGCTGCCCGCTTGGACTGGTATTCCAATCGATATGTCCAGTTTGGTGTGGCGGGCCAGTACCACTGGATTAACCGGTTCGTGGATGGCTCGGTGGCATTCAGCAGGCAGGAGGAGAGCGGGGGAGGCTCGTCGACTACCATTCGCTGGGGCCATCGCCAGACGTTTGACATCTCCACCAGTCTTAATCTCGATCTGAATTACGCCAGCAACACGTCGGTTATCCAGCGCAACGCCGTCGATCCGCTGCTGAATACCCAACAGATCACCAGCTCCGTAAACTTTTCCAAACGGTACGCTTGGGGCACCCTGACCCTCGGCGGCAACCGCCGGCAAAGCCTGTCGGATGGCAGCGTGCAGCAGCTGCTGCCCGCTCTGACGATCTCACCGGCTTCGATCGCGCTCGGTTCGAATATCACCTGGTCACCGGGACTCAGTTTCACCAATAACACCAGCTCCAAGACCCGGCTGGACTCGCTGGTCCAGGTGCTTCCCGGCGGAGGGCTGGACACCGTGGAACAGCTGGGAAGCACCCGAGCGACCACCCTGGACTTCCAGACCCCGTTCCGGATCGGGGGCTTCAACTGGGACAACTCTCTTCGAGTGGAAGACGATCGCACCACTGGACGGGATTCGGTGCAGTTCCGGGTCGACGATCCCACTACGCCGGATCCTACCGACTCGGCACTGGTGACCCGGATTTTCAACGGCAATTTCTCAACCCAGTTGGACTGGGATACGGGTATCAATCTGCCCATCCTTTTCCGGGGATCGTGGAAGCTGCAACCGGCGGTCGGGATCGCCAACACGACCACGGGTCCGTTCTTGCTCAGGAACCGGAACACCAACGGCAACTTTGTGCATCAGGGGAAACGGTTCCGGTTTTCCGCTTCGGCGTCCCCGACACTCTTCGCCTTCTACCCGGGCTTGGGACTGGCCAGTCGCGTTCGCCACAGTTTCTCGCCCACGCTCAGCTGGAATTACTCCCCCGCCGCGAATGTGCCGGAGGAGTTTGCTCAGGCGGTGGCCCTGCCAGGGCAGCCACTCCAGCTCCGGAGCGATGCGACCCAGACCATGAGCCTGGGACTCTCGCAGACTTTTGAAGCAAAAGCCAAGGTGCGGCCGGGAGATTCCAGCAGCGTCGAGGCCCGGAAGTTTCGCGTGCTGAGTATCAACACGAGCCCGATCAGCTATGACTTCGAGCAGGCCAAAAAGCCGGGTCGCACCGGATGGATTACCGATGTAATCACCAACTCGTTTCTGAGCGACTTGCTTCCTCAGTTCACACTCAGTCTTACCCACGATCTCTGGCGCGGAGCAGTGGGGACCGACGAGGCGAAGTTTGCTCCCTTCCTCAGCAATGTGAGCGCGAGCTTTGCCATCTCCGGAAATACCCTGCGCTCGATCGGCTCCATCTTCGGACTCGGCGGCAAGTCTCCCCGGTCCTCCCGCGGAGACCAGGTGCCTACCTCCTATGTAGTCGATGCGGGACGAAGGAATCGGCCGAGCGGTTTCTACAACACCGGACAGGTTTCCTTCTCCCGAGGCGGGCGCAGCTTCTCGGCGAATTTCAACTACACTCTGTCCCGAACCCGTCCGATCCCTGGGGCGGAAGCCCCGCCGTCGCAACAGAATCTGGGGTTTAGCACCAGCTTCTCGCCGACGCCCTTCTGGTCACTTTCCTGGTCGTCCCAATTCAATATCACGGACTCCAAATTCGAGTCGCAGGTGGTGCGGCTAGAGCGTGAGCTCCATGAATGGCGGGCGGGGTTCAACTTCGTGCGGAATGCAAACGGAAATTTCGCCTTCTACTTTTCCATCTATCTCACCGACCTGCCCGACCTCAAGTTCGACTACAACCAGACGACGTTTGAGCAGTAGGTGGGGAAGCGGGTAGGCGGGGAGGCACAGCAGTTCGACGACTTCGGTTCTCGTCCTCCACCCGAACCGCGTCGTACTGGCTCAGCGCGCCTTCCGATGCTCCGCTTCCCCTCCTCCGTGGCACGCTATCTGCGCCAGACCAACGCATCCCTTCCAGGAGAAGAGTTTATGCAGGGCTGGCGGATGTCCATTTTCCTGCTTTACATCGCTGCCTGCTCATCGGACCGGACGGGGCCGGGGAATCCACCCGACGTTCCCGCCCTTCTCTCCAGCACCACGCTCGATGGAGCAGTCGCTCTTACCTGGTCTGACAACGCCTATACTGCCGATCCAGCAAACTTTCAGGATTATCGGGTTTACAGCACGTCATTCGATCTCGGTGCCGGGCAGTGCGGAACATCCTGGCAGCTCGAGGGCACGACGGTCGCTCCGGAATTTCTGGTCGGCGCGCTCACCAACGGCATCTCCCGATGTTTCTCGGTGAGCGCCGTCGGACAGGATGGGGCGGAGAGCCCCCGCTCCGAAGTCCGGAACGACACCCCGAGACCGGATGCGCGCAACGTGGTCCTCTTTGCCCGACAGGTGCAGAGTGCCGGCAGCGGATTCCGTTTCTGGAAGGACGGAAACGGTGATGTCCAGGTCCAGGAGAACGAGCTGGGGCTGGTGCTGCCCGGTTCCGATCCCAGCATCGATTTTTCGGTGGAGCGAGACGGCACTGGAGCCCTGTTCTTGACCCCCGTCCGTGCGGGCACCGGAGTGGAGTTTTACTCCGATATTCCGGTCGAGGACCTTACCAGCATTGACCTCGCGCCCTGCCTGCCGGCCTCCGATCCCTCTCTATGCTCGGCGTACGCCACCACGCCGATCGAGGCCTCGCCGGGGTTTGCGTATGTGTTCGAGATGGAGGCGGGGGATCAGTTTCTGCGCTACGGTGCGCTCCGGGTGACCCACGTGGGACAAACTTTTCTGATCATGGATTGGGCATTCCAGACCGATCCCGGCAATCCCGAGCTGCTGGTAGGCACACACTCGGCCATGCAGTAGCAGCACCAGGCGCCGAGGGGTTGAATCGCCGGGGGGACTCCGTCAACTTCGGGCGATGCCCTCGCCAACATTCGTTCTCGACGGACAAACCCTTCGCATCGAGGACGTGGTTCGGGTCGCCCGTGAGCCTCGCGCTCGGGTCACACTCAAGCCGGAGGCGCGTCGCTCGCTGCTCGAAAGCCGCCGCGTGGTTGAGCGGGCGATCGAGTCCGGTCAGACGATCTACGGCATCAACACCGGCTTTGGAAAGCTCGCCAACGTCCGGATCCCACCCGACCAGCTCGACCAGCTCCAGACCAATCTGATCCGCAGCCATGCGTCGGGTGTTGGTTCACCACTGCCACCCTCAGTCGTGCGGGCAGTCATGTTGCTCCGGGCGAACGTGCTTCTCCGTGCCACCAGCGGGGTGCGTCCTGAGCTGGTCGATGCGCTCGTCGCGATGCTCAATGCTGGAATTGTTCCCCTCGTTCCTGAGCAGGGCAGCGTCGGCGCGAGCGGTGACCTCGCGCCCCTCAGTCACATCGGCCTCGCCTTGATGGGTGAGGGTCAGGTGCTCTCGAGTGACGCACGGCTCGGCTCTGCCCGGACCGCGCTGGCCGAGGCCGGACTCGCCGCGTACCGCTTTGCTCCCAAAGAGGGCCTCGCCTTCATCAATGGGACACAAGCCCAGACCGCCATGCTGGCGCTCATGGTCCACGACGCTCAGCTCCTGTGGCGGACGGCGATTGCCGCGGCAGCGATGAGTCTCGAGGCTCTGCGAGGAACTCCGGCACCACTCGATGCCCGGATCCACAGCGTGCGCCCTCATGCGGGCCAGATTCGGGCGGCGAGACTCATGCGCGCATTATTGGAGGACAGTGCAATCCGGGAGTCCCACCGGGAAAATGATCCTCGAGTGCAGGACGCCTATAGCTTGCGCTGCGCTCCCCAGGTACTAGGTGCGGTGGCGGATGCGATCGAATTCGCTCGCCAGACCGTAGCGGTGGAGCTGAACGCCTCTACCGACAACCCGTTGGTCTTTGAGAACGGAGACGTCATCTCCGGAGGAAACTTTCACGGACAACCGGTGGCGCAAGCCCTCGACGTTCTGGCTCTGACTCTTACCACGCTTCAGGCCATTGCGGAGCGACGCATCGAACGGTTGGTCAACCCTGACCTCTCGCAGGGTCTTCCGGCGTTTCTGACGAAAGAGCCCGGCCTTTGCTCTGGCCTGATGATGGTCCAGATCGCAGCGGCCTCGCTCGTTGCCGAATCCAGAGCTCTGGCGATGCCGGCCAGTATCGGATCGATACCGACCGACGCGAACCAAGAGGACTTCGTGCCGATGGGCATGGCCGCCGCGTTCAAGGCGGGGCGCATTTTGACCAACGCTCAGCGGGTGGTCGCCGCCGAGCTGTTGTGTGCGGCGCAGGGTCTCGAGTTTCTCAAGCCGCTGACGCCTGGACGCGGGGTCGGGGAGCTCTACCGGAAGATCCGAAGCCTCGACCCCCCCATTCGGCCGTTGTCAGACGACCGTCCACCCGCTCCGGACTTGGAACGGCTGGCAGTGGCCGTCGCCGATGGCGAGTTCGATCCTGGATCGCAGGCTGGTGAGGATGGAGCCACCTGAAGTTGCCGTTGGTGGTCGCGCCTTCGGATAGCATGCAAGAAGCTGCATCAGACGCTGCTTGCCCGGTTTTTGGCCGCCCGGTATCTTTCGCTCACTCCAAGCCTTAACTCTGATTACCCCTTCGCCAGCCGAGCCGCATGAATCTGGAAAAGCTGAAGGACACGGCCCGGAAACTCGAACAGAAGGAGGATTGGCGAAAGGCCATAGACGTCTATCTCAAGGCTATTCAACAGGCCGAGTCCGGCGCCGAGCCGAGTCCCGACCTGTCGTTGTACAACCGGGTGGGAGATCTCTACCTCAAAATCAACGACACCACTGAGGCGGTCCGCTCCTATGAACGGGCGGTCGACCTGTACGCGGACCAGGGCTTCTTCAACAACGCCATTGCGCTGTGCGGCAAAATCCTACGGGTCAATCCCGGACGGACCCAAACCTACCTCAAGCTGTGCCAACTGCACGCCCGCAAGAATGTCGTCAGTGAAGCCAAGCGAAACCTGATCGAGTTTCTGGAGCGCATGAACGCGCTGGGCCAGCTGGACCAGGCCTTTCAGGCGGTGAAGTTGTTTGCCGACCAGTTCTCCGGCAGCCAGGAGATTCGCAGCATGCTGGTCGACTTGCTGCGTGCCACCTCCCGGGGAGACGAAGCCAGAGAACAGCTCGAGAAGATGGCGCAGGACCTCGAGGCCACCGGTGACAAGGCAGGGGCGAGAAAGACTCGAGAGCGACTTCAGGGCTTGGAGCCGGAGCATGGTGCTGCAGCAACGACTCCCTCCCCGCCACCCTCGCCCAAGCGGGGCGACCTAATCTTCCTGGACACCGGCATCGACGTGCCGACCAGCCCCTCCCGGGCGCCTGCGCCGGTCCGGCCATATAAGGAGCCCGCACGCGCCATGCAGGAGGCACCGGCTCCGGCGCCTGAGCCCTTACTGGAGCCGGAGCCGTTACCCGAGCCGGAGCCCTCACCGGAGCCGGAGCCTGCCGTGCCCGAAGGACTGCTCGTGAACGAGCCGCCCACGGATGGTGCGAGTCGGATGACCGACTTGATCATGGATCCTCGGATCTCCGAGCCTGAAGCCACTGACCCGGGAGACCAGGTGCTCGGCATCGAGCGCTTGGGCGACCCGCTCGAGTCTTCCAGCGATCTTTCAGGGTCTCTGGACATCCAGCGTGGCGGCCAATCCTCGAGTCTCGATTTCGAGCCGATGACGATAGAGGGTATAGAGGGAACCTCCCTGACCGGACTCACGCCGGATCGGCCCGGCGCGCTGGATTTTTCAGCCGAGCCGATGCCGAGTTCGCTGGATTTGCCCGACGAACTCATCGTCTCGCTACCGGATACCGAGACCGGGTTCAACGTCGTGGATTCCGATGTGACCGACTCCGGCCAGGCACCACCTCTACTGGACCCACCGATTCTGGCCGACGGCCTTCCGCTGGTCACCCCGGTAGACCGCAGCGGTGACAGTCTCGCCGATCTGGAGAATCGCGTTCTCGATGATCCGGAGAACCCCGACGTCCATCTGGAGTTGGCTGAGAAGCTGCTGGCAATGGGTGAGTCCGAGCGGGTCTCGGAAGAGCTGGAGCTTGCCTTGGCCGGATTCGAGGACCGACAGGACTGGGGCCGGGCTTCGGAGATGGCTGACCGCCTGGTCAGCTTGATGCCGGACAGCATTGGTCACCACCAAAAGCGGGTGGAGCTGGCGTATCGTACCGGGGATCGGGGGCCGCTGCTGCAAGCCTATCTCGGGCTCGGCGACGCCCTCGCCAAATCCGGGGCCCTCGACAAGGCCGCGGCGGTGTATGGCCGGGTCATCGAGCACGATCCCGGGAATGCGCAAGCAACGGCCGCCCTCGCCCGAGTGGGAGGAGAGCCCAAAGCCCCGGCCCCGGAGCGACTGCGGAAGCTGGAGCCGCCGCCTGCTCCGGAGCCGAGCCCCAGCGCGAAACCGGCTGCAGCGGAACCGCGACCCCCTGCTGCACCACCCCCCACGAAGCCGGTCGCGACCGCGCCCGCTCCCTCGGCTCCGGCACCCACGCCAGTCGCCGCCAAGCGAGAAAGGGCTGCGGCTGCGTCCGACGAAGGATTCATCGACCTGGGCTCGATGCTGCGCGATGAATCAAGCCAGCGGGACACTCGCATGCGGGTGAACCGACGCGAACCGAAGGACCAGGACGAGCAGCGGGAATTCCACGAAATCCTGGAGCAATTCAAGCGCGGCATCGAGGAGAACCTCGACTCGGATGACTACCAATCGCATTACGATCTGGGAGTCGCCTTCAAGGAGATGGGACTCTTGGACGAGGCCATCGCGGAATTCCAGAAGGCCCTCCGGGCGTCCGAGGGGCGACTCCGTACTTCGGAAGCGCTCGGCATGGCCTTCTTCGAAAAGGGGCAATACGCAGTCTGTGAGTCGGTCTTGCGACGGGCCGTAGACAAACTCGACGGATCGGACGAGTCCAAGATCGGCTTGCTCTATTGGCTTGGCCGCGCTTCCGAGGCTCTGGGAAAACGAGCCGACGCGATGGCGAGCTACGAGCGCGCGATGGCGGTCGACATCCGCTTCATGGACCTCAGCGAACGGATCCACCGGCTCACGGCGGGACGGCGCTCGTGAGCCACCAAACTGCTCCGAGCACCCTGGCCGACCTACAACACCCCCTTCGTGCACGCCTGGACCAGGTGCAGCATGAGCTTCGGCGCATCGTGGAAGCCGACTTCGGCCTGATCGCCGAAGTGAATGCGCACCTCTTTCAGATGCAGGGCAAGATGTTCCGACCCACCCTGCTGTTGCTCTCCGAGGAGGCAACCGGGGGTCGAGATCCCCGAGCTACAATATTAGGCGCCGTGACCGAACTGATTCATCTGGCCACCCTGGTGCATGACGATTCGGTCGACCATTCGGTCCTCCGCCGTGGGATGCCCACCGTCAACTCTCTCTTCAGTCACCAGATTTCGGTCATCATGGGTGACTATTTGTACTCGCGCGCTGTGATCGAGCTGGTCCGACTCGATGATCTGGAGCCGCTGCGAGTGCTGAGCCGGGTGACCAACGAGATGACCGTGGGCGAGATGCGGCAATTGCTGGCCCACGATCCACTGGAGTTTTCCGAGGAGCAGTACTACCTGCTCATTCGGGCCAAGACTGCGTCACTGGTATCGGGAGCTTGCGAGATCGGGGCTCTCAGGGCCGAGCCTGCGGAGCGCGGGGCGCTGAGACGCTACGGGAAGGCACTCGGTATGGCGTTCCAGATCGTCGACGACCTGCTGGATTACACCGAAGACGCGACGGTCACCGGGAAGCCGTTCGGATCCGACCTACGAGAGCACAAGGTGACCTTGCCGTTGATCGCTGCCCTCCCGAGGATGGGAGACCGGGAGCGCCGGAGCGTCTCTCGCCTGCTGCATACCCCGGAGCCCAGCGATGCTCAGATCGCTGAGGTCATCCTCGCGGTCGCGGAGGCCGGAGGGTTGGAGTATGCCAGAGAACGAGCGCTCCGGCTGGCCCAGCAGGCGGATACTGAGCTGGATCTTCTCACACCTTCGGCGGCTCGGGATGCGCTGCGGGCCAGCATTACTTACGTCATCGATCGCAAACGCTGATGCCCAGTGGTCCCCACCGGCCCCGCTTCTATCTGGGCGTCCTGATCGTCGGGTTCATTGTGGGCGGAGCCATGACATCGCTCCTCCGGCAGAGCCTTCCGGACAGTGCCGCTCGCACCTTCCTGACCAGCACCTGGACCCCGACCTTTGGCCCTGTCTCGATGGATCTCCTGGTGGTAGACTTCACGTTAGGGCCGATCGGGCTGCACGTCTCGGTTCTGAGCCTGGTCGGGGTCCTGGTGGCATACCTGATCGCACGTTCGCTTTTCTAGGGGGTCCCAGTGGGAAACCTTGGGGTGTGGGAAATTCTGATGATTATGGTAGTCGTGCTGCTGCTCTTCGGAGCCAAGCGACTGCCGGAAGTAGGCTCGTCAATCGGGAAGGGAATCCGGGAGTTCAAGCGGAGTATTTCGGATACGCAGGACGCGATTCTGACCCCGGACGATCAGCGCGGCAACCTTCCGCCCCGACCCATCGACAGCACCCAGCCGTCCAGCCCCGCGTCGGGGGAGCCCAAGCGCCTGTCCCAGTAGGCCCGCCTAGGCTGGTGCGGGCCTAGGCTCCGGCGGGCGGCTGGGCGGAACGCAGTACCTTTTCTCTGTTATCCACGATCTTGGCGGTCTTGCGGAGAGCGGCGAGGTAATTCCTCACCCGCTCCTGTTTAGCAGCGTTGATCATCCGGGCGCGATACTCGTCCAGCTCCTTGGCGAACTTCGTGGAATCGGCTTTGATGTGATCCAGAGCTTGGACCACGTAGATCCCCTCCTTGGTATCCAGGACTCCACTTCGCTCGCCCTGCTTGAGGCCGAAGGCCGCGCCGACTACGACTGGATTGGTCAGGGGTGGGTTGAGCCGGCTGAACGGTCCAAACTCTCGGTTGGGCAACTTCATCTCCGCCGCGGCCTGCGCCATGGTAGCGCCCCCGTCCAGGCGCTTCAGGTAGGCCTTGGCGATCTGCCGCGCCGAGTCCCACTTCTTCTGCTCTCGAACGGCACCCTCGACCGAGCTCCGAATCTGTGCCAGGGTGGGGACTCCGGCCGCCTGCAAGCTATCCAGTCGGAAGATGTAGTAGGCGAACGAGGTTTCGATGACGGGACTGGTTGCTCCGGGTTTCGCCTGGAACGCCCATACGCCGGCGTCGGGAACCACGAGCTGGCCAAGCTGAACCTTGCTACCCTGCTGGACCGGCTGAGCGTGGCCGATCGGTAGCTTGAGCGCCCGGGCTACGGTGTCCAGCGCCGCCGGGTCGCTCCGCTCCGCTCCCAGGTGCTCCAGACTGTCCGCCTGCGCGTCGAGGAGGTCGCGGTGGGCTCCCGTCACTTCAATCGGGAACAGGATATGGCGGCCTTTGGCCTTATTGCCCTTCCGGCTCGTGATCTCAATCAGGTGAAAGCCGAATTGGGATCGGACCGGTTGCGAGAGGGTATGCATCGGCAACGAGAACGCGGCGGAGTCGAAAGCGGGGTCCATCGATCCCTTGGTCCACTCGCCCAAATCGCCGCCTTTGGTGGCGGAAGCACTGTCGGCAGATTCCCGGCGGGCGACTTCTGCAAAGGGGGCTCCGGCCAGGATTTCACTCCGGGCAGAGTCAACCCGCGCCCGCACGGCGGCCGTGTCCGCGGCAGTGGTGATTCTCGGCAGGGCTACGAAGCTGAGAAAGGCGGTCTTGGGCCGCTGAAACTCGTTGCGGTGCGCCTTGTAATAGGCGGCAATCTCGGCGTCGCTGACGCGAACGGCGGAGTCGGGGACCGCGTTCCGAGGAACGATCGCCGTCAGCCCGACCTTGACCATCTCATGCTCGTCCCGATAGCGCTGCCAGAGCGCAGGGTCCGAGAGATAGATGTCGGAGGCGACGAGACGAAAGAGCTTGTTGCGCAGCAGCTCGTCCCGATACTGCGCCTCGAGGCTCGGCAAGTACTGCTGCGCGACACTCGAAGTCAGCCATCGTTGGTACTTGCCGAGGTCAAACTGGCTGTCAGTCTGGAACTCGGGAACGTTGCGAAACTCGGGAAGTGGTGAGGTGCGGATGGCCTGCACGATCTCATCTTCGCCGACGCTGATGCCACGCCGACGATATTCGGCATTCAAGACGTTGCTCTGGACGATCTGGTCCCACACCTCATCCCGGACCTGCTGATAGTCTTCCAGGCCCATCGCACCCGAGCTCTGTCGCTGCCGGGCATCGATAGACTGCTGAACGATGTTCTGATATGTACGGGCGTCGATGCTCCGGCCGTTCACCTTGCCGACGGAGGTCTGGGTCAGCAGACCGGTCCCTCCCGTAATACCGCTGAGATCGAGCACGAGCCAGGCGAAGAAGGTGATAGCGACAACGACCATCAGCGGTTTGGCCGCGTTGCGGAAGGCTTGCATCATAGCTGATTTGAGACTCCAACCGTGGGTTGCCGAAGAGGCAGAAGCTTAAGCGGGCGGTAGCAGAACCTCAAGGCACCATTCTGCTTAGCAGTTGACACACCGGGGGGTCGCCCACTACTCTCACCGTACTCCCCACAGAAGGTACGATCGTTGTCTCCACGGCAGTGCCGACCTCGACTACCGGGATCCGATGGCCACAACTGAAATAGAAAAGCTGGAGCGCCGGTATGCTGAGAATCCTCAGGGACTGACGTTTGCACCATTAGCCGAGGTCCATCGGAAGAATGGCGACGTCGGTCGCGCTCTCGAACTGCTGCGCGCCGGCCTCGAGCTCCACCCCAACTACATACCCGCCAGCATCGTGTTGGGACGCTGCCACTGGGACGCGGGAGATCTTCCCGCTGCCGAGTCGGCCTTCGCCCATGTGCTGCGGTTGGATGACGAAAACGTAATCGCCCTCAAGTCTCTGGCCGACATCAATGAGCGACTGGAGCGGTTCGGGGAAGCCCAGCGGTGGCTCAACCGCCTGCTATCGGTCGATCGCAGCAACGACGAAGCTCGCCAGCAACTGGCCAGGCTGGAAACCGCGAAGCAGCAAGCCGATCGGAAGCCAGCTCCGCCGAGTTCGGCAGTCCCCGAATCGAGCGCAGCGCCGTCCAGCGACCCCGAACCCGCCGAAGTCGAAGGCAACGCCCCGAGCGAGTTGCCTCCCGAGATCGCCTCTTTGGAAGCGGAGCCGGTTCCGGAGCCGACTTCCAAACGACCGGCGGAACCGCCGCTCATTGATCTGACCGCGACGCTCGCGGAGCCTCCCTCATCCCTGAAGGAGCCAGTCGAGGATCTCCCAATCCCGGCAGCACCGGCCGCATCTTCGGCCATCGAATTTTTGGACACGTCCGAGCCGGCGGCAAAGGACAATGGTCCAGCTCCTTCCGAGGAGCCGGCCCCACTGTCCGGTCTCGTTAGTGCTGAGTTCGAGCCTCCCAAAGAGAGCGCCTACCGGCTTCACCCGGAGCTGACCCAGGACTTCGTTGCCGAACCGGAACCCCTCGGCCAGCTCGAAGTGGAGGCTGCCGAAGAGCTGGAGCTTCAAAGCTCGGGGGCCTCAGAGTTCCGGGTTCCCAATGCGGCAGAAGATTTCATGGATCTTGCCGCCCGGATGAGCACCCCAACGACCACGGAGCCCGAGCAGGAGAGCCCGCCACCGCTAGCCGCCCCCGCGCCCGTACCAGCGGCGCTAGAAGCGGAACCGGTGCAGCCCCCCAAGCCGTCGTACGCTGCGCGCGACACCAATGGGCAATCGGTGGCATCCTTCTTTGCCAGCCTCCTCGCCGCCCGTCCACCGGGAGGCACGAGCCCTCCGGCCCAGCCCGCCTCCTCGTCCGCCCCACAGAGTCAACCTGTGAAGGAGGCGCTTACCGGTCCTGCCGCTGAGCCCTCTGCCGCTGCCAGTCTCTCGTTCGACGAGTTCTTCGGCGGTGCCGCTGGCGGCTCGAGCCAAGCTGCTCAAGGGAACACTGAGCCTGGAAAAGACGATCTGGACCAGTTCCAGTCGTGGCTGCAGAACCTCAAGCGCTGAATGCGTATCGCAGTGCTCAATGGCCCCAATCTGAACCTGCTGGGGCAGCGAGAGCCGGAGCTGTACGGAAGGACCAGTCTGGCCGATATCGAGGCGATGGTGCGGGAAACGGCCACGACACTGGATGTGCAGGTCGACTGGTTTCAGACGAATCATGAAGGCGAGCTGGTGGATGCTGTCCAGCGTCTCGCCGGGCGGGTCGAGGGGGCGCTCATCAACGCTGCCGCGCTGACGCATTCGAGCCTGGCGCTGCGCGATGCACTGCTGGCGGTCAGGGTTCCTTTCGTCGAATTGCATCTCTCGAACATCTTTGCGAGAGAGGCAGAGCGGAGGCACTCGATGATCGCGGACCTCGCCCTCGGCGTGATCACCGGTTTCGGAGCGCAAAGCTACGTGCTGGCCTTGCAGGCCTTGGTAGGCCAACTCCGTGGCACCTGATCGGAGGCTCGAGCGCCAGGCCGCACTAAGCCAGCTGTTCGCGGCGGAAGGGCTGGACGGGCTTTTGGTGACCCATCTGCCCAACATTCGGTACCTGAGTGGCTTCACCGGTTCCGCGGCACTCCTCCTGCTCCGGACCGATCGGGCGATTCTGATCTCTGACTTCCGGTACGCGGCGCAGGCACCCATCGAGGTCGGCCACGCCGCAACGGTAGAGATCGATCAGAGGAACGTATGGGAGCGTTTGGGTCGCCTGCTCGCGACCCATCCGCCCATGGCTCTCGGCATTGAGGCGCACACCCTCTCGGTGCGTGATGCTGAGCGGCTGGGCAAGCTCACCTCCAGCCGGGTTGTCCCAACGAACGAGTTGGTGGAACGGCTCCGGGCGATGAAATCACCTGAAGAGGTCGCCGCGATCCGTGCTGCGGCCCAGCTGGCACAGGACGCACTGGCGGAGGTGTTGCCGCGGGTGCGCGCCGGGCAAACGGAGCTCGATGTCGGCTCAACGCTGGAGGCTGCGTTGCGCCGGAAAGGAAGCGAGTGGCATCCGTTTCCTACGATCGTCGCTTCGGGGCCAAGGTCGGCGTTGCCCCACGCGAGAACCAGCCAACGCACTATCAACGCTGGCGAGCTGCTCCTGCTCGACTTCGGAGCCCAGGTCGATGGCTACTGCGCCGACCTGACGCGAACCGCGGTCGTCGGAGCCCGGGCAGACGAGCGCCAGCGGGCGATGCATGATCTGGTGCAGACTGCCCAGCGCCGTGCGATCGAGCAGTTGCGCGCCGGAATGTCTTCCTGTGAGGGTGACGCGCTGGCTCGCGAAGTGATCGTGTCGCGCGGATTCGGCGAGGCGTTCGGCCATTCCCTGGGACACGGCCTGGGGCTCGAGGTTCACGAAGCTCCTCGGGTGGCACCCAACTCGGACGCTCTGCTGCCGCTCCATGCCGTGGTGACGGTCGAGCCGGGCGTCTATTTTCCGGGCTGGGGTGGCATCCGGCTCGAAGATGACGTGTATCTCGGTCCCAACGGTGCAGAGCGTCTGTCGGACGGCCGGACGGAGTTGCTGGAACTGGTCTAGCTCGAGTGGCTGGGGTCTAGGATCTAGAGTCTAGAGTCTGGCACGAGGCTGCTTGCATTCATATTTAGACCCGAGACTCTCGACCCTTGACTCTCGACTTCTGAGAAATGGCCACGACCGCGGATTTCAAAAATGGCCTCGTGCTCGACATCGACGGCCAGCTGTTTCAGCTGGTCTACTTCCAGCACGTCAAGCCCGGCAAGGGGGGTGCCTTTGTCCGCACCAAGCTCAAGAACATCCGGACCGGGGCCGTGATCGACCGGACCTACAGCGCCGGGGAACGAGTGAACGACGTCCGGCTGGAGCGGCGCCCGATTCAGTTCTCCTACGTCGATGGGCACTTCTATCATTTCATGGACCAGCAGACGTTCGATGACATCATGCTGACCGACGAGCTCATCGGAGCCGACCAGCTCAAGTATCTGAAGGAAGGAATGGAGTGCGAAGGATTGGTGCACAACGATCGGGTCATCACCGTCGAGCTACCATCGTTCGTCGAACTGACTGTTACCCAGACCGCCCCGGGAATCCGGGGGGATACCGCCACTGGTGGAACCAAGCCGGCCAGGCTCGAGACCGGGGCCACGGTGCAGGTCCCACTCTTCATCGAGGAGGGCCAGGTGATCCGGGTCGACCGCCGTGAAGACAAGTACCTGACCCGCGTATGAGCCCCCAAGAGATGCAGGAGCTGGCCGAGCTTCTGCAGAACGTACCGGGGATCCACTCGATCGATCTGAAGGACGTGAAACGGCTCGCGCAGCTCCTGCGCGAAACTCCGGAGATCGGATCTATCGAGGTGAAAGGATGGTTCGGCACCGGGGTGGTGATCACCCGCACCACGGCAGCTCCGGTGGCCACGCCGACGACCATGTCGGCGCAGCCGGCTGCTCCTCCATCCGGTACCCCAGCGGAAGCCGACCGGGGCATGCCGGCACGTGCTCCGGTCGCGGCCCCGCCGTTGAAGGAAATTCGATCACCGATGGTGGGCACCTTCTACAAGGCACCCGAACCAGGAGCCGAGTCGTACGTCAGAGTGGGGAGCCGGGTCAGCCCGGGCCAGACCGTCTGCATTATCGAGGCGATGAAGATCATGAATGAGATCGAGGCAGAAATCACCGGCACCGTCAGAGAAATCTCCGTGGAAGACGGGCAGCCGGTGGAGTTTGGCCAGGTTCTGTTCCGGGTAGATCCCAATGCCTGAGCCGAAAGCGGCGGCGTCTCCTCAATCCACCTTCAATTTCAAGCAGGCGATCTCGCAGATGGTGCAGCGGGGCGCGTCCGACCTGCTACTCAAGGTAGGGCGGCCGCCGACGATCCGGTTGAATGGGGAGCTGAACGCGCTGGAGATGTCGCCGGTCAAGCCGGAGGATCTCAAGCTGCTGGCAGAGCAGATCATGACGCCCCGGCAGGTCAAGGAGTTCGCCGAGAAGAAAGAGGCCGACTTCGCTATCGGGGTGCCCGGAGTGGGGCGGTTCCGGACCAATATCTATCAGCAGCGGGGTACGCTCGCCTTTGCGTTTCGGGCCATCCCGTACGAAGTAAAAACGGTCCGAGAGCTCAACCTGCCGGCGGTGCTGGAAGAGATCTCGCTGCGGCCGAGAGGTCTGGTGTTGGTGACCGGGGTGACCGGGTCAGGCAAGTCCACGGCGCTCGCGTCCATGATCAACCACGTGAATCAGAACCGCCGGGTCAACGTCATCACGATCGAAGACCCCATCGAGTTCCTGCACCGCGATGTGATGTCCAACATCTCTCAGCGGGAAGTGGGCAACGACACCCTCTCCTTTGGCATGGCGCTGCGCCATGTTCTCCGGCAGGATCCGGACGTCATTCTGGTGGGCGAGATCCGCGATGTGGAGACCCTCGACACCGCTCTCAAGGCCGCCGACACGGGGCACCTGGTCTTCAGCACGCTCCACACTACCGATGCCACCCAAACAGTCAACCGCATTCTCTCCTTCTACCCGCCGCACCAGCATCAGGAGGTTCGGATGCTGCTGTCCACCGCGCTCCAGGCCGTGATTTCCCTTCGCTTGGTGCCGCGGGCCGACGGCCGGGGACGGATACCCGCTGCGGAGGTACTCATCAACACCGCCGCGGTCGCGGATAACATTCGGGACATCGAGAAAGCCCTTCACATCCCGGACCTGATTGCCCAGGGCACAATCTCATACGGGATGCAAACCTTCGATCAGTCGTTGATGAAGTGGTTCACGGACGGATTGATTTCGTATGAAAGCGCGCTGTTCTATTCGACGAACCCCAACGAGTTCGCCCTCCGTATATCTGGCGTGGAGGCCGCATCGGATCGAAAGTTCGACGAGGTCGCCCCCGAATCGACGAAATCGCAGCCATTGGATCTGACGCCCTAGATGCTGGCGCGGGCGGTCTCCGGATCTCGGCATGTTTAAGAAGATCTTGATCGCCAATCGGGGCGAGATCGCTCTTCGGGTCATCCGAGCCTGCCGCGAGCTGGGGATCGCCACGGTTGCGGTCTACAGCGAAGCGGATCGCGAATCGCTCCATGTGCGCTTTGCCGACGACGACGTCTGCATCGGACCACCGCCCAGCCGCAACTCCTATCTCAAAATTCCCAACCTGATCGCGGCGGCGGAGATCACCGGAGCCGACGCCATTCATCCAGGATATGGGTTTCTGGCGGAGAACGCGGAGTTCGCCGATACCTGCCGCGCGTCGAATATCACCTTCATCGGCCCGACGGGGGATCAGATCCGGCAGATGGGTGACAAGGCCACGGCACGCCGGCTCGCTGTCGAAGCCGGAGTTCCCACTGTTCCCGGCTCGCCGGGCACCATCGAAGCCGTGGAAGATGCGCTCACGTTCGCCAACGAGATTGGCTTTCCGGTGATCATCAAGGCCACCGCAGGAGGCGGCGGGAAGGGAATGCGCATCGCTCGTGATCCCGAACAGTTCTCCGAGCTGTTTGGGCTGGCACAGAACGAGGCGTTGGCCGCGTTCGGGAACGGCGCGGTATACGTGGAGAAGTATCTAGAACATCCGCGTCACGTCGAAATTCAGGTGATGGGAGACTCGTTCGGCAAAGTGGTACATATGGGCGAGCGCGACTGTTCGGTGCAGCGGCGTCATCAGAAGCTGATCGAGGAGAGCCCCAGTCCCGCCATGACAGAAGAGCTTCGCTCCCGCATGGGGCAGGCGGCCGTGGCGCTGGCCTCTAATATTGGATACGCCGGCGCCGGGACGTTGGAGTTCCTGCTCAATCCCGACGGCAAGTTCTATTTCATGGAAATGAACACCCGGATCCAGGTCGAGCATCCGGTCACCGAAATGGTGACCAGCTTCGATATCGTGAAGGAGCAGATCCGGGTAGCCTCGGGTGAGCCGGTAAGCTTTCAGGGGGACGGCCGTAGACTGCGGGGACACGCGATCGAGTGCCGGATCAATGCCGAGGATCCTTACCGGAATTTTCAGCCCTCCCCTGGCCTCATCACCGCCTATCATCCGCCGGGTGGGGCAGGTGTCAGGCTGGACACCCACGTGTACGCCGGCTACAAAGTTCCTCCCTACTATGATTCACTGCTCGCCAAGGTGATCGTGCACGGCAACTCGAGGGAGGAGGCGCTGAGCCGCATGGGCCAGGCGCTGGACAGCTTCATTCTCGAGGGGATCACCACCACGATTCCATTTCTCTCCCGGGTCATCCGTCATCCAGACTTCGTGGCCGGTAACGTCGACACCCGGTTCCTGGAACGGGAGTCTCACCTCCTGCGGCCGGAAAAATGAGAATCGACGTCTGCTTTACGCCCACAGGTTTGACCCCAGGGGAAGTCCAGGGACGATCGGTCTTCGTCATCGACATCCTTCGTGCCACGACCAGCATGTGCGTGGCGCTGAGCCACGGGGCGAAGGCAATCATCCCGGTCGCCTCGACCGAAGAGGCGCTGCGACTGGCGCAAACTATCGGCAGTGCGGACGTCATCCTGGCGGGTGAACAGAACTGTGTGAGGATTCCCGGATTTCAGTTGGGGAACAGCCCCCTGGAGATGAGGGAACCGGTGCTACGGGGGAAGACGATTATTGTCACGACCAGCAACGGAACGAAGGCCCTGCTGGCCTGCCAGGGTGCTCAATCGGTCTACCCCAGCGCCGCGGTCAATCTGTCGGCTGCGGCGGAGAAGGCTCGAGAGGTGTTGAGCACGGACAAACGGCTGATCGTTGTCTGTGCCGGCCGGGAAGGCGCATTTGCGCTGGATGACGCCTACTGCGCGGGACGCCTGATCGCCGACATTCTGGGAGACCGCAAGCCTCGGCGGGGTCTCAATGACGCGGCGATCGCCTGCCTCGATCTGGTCCGGCGGTACGGGACGAACTGGGCGCGGCCGCTGGCATACAGCCGGGCCGGGAGAGAGCTGATCAAGCTCGGCTTCGGGGACGATCTGCGGGAGGCCGCTCGTCTGGATGCGTATCCCGTCCTGCCGCACTTCCACGAGCGGCGGGTGACGCTCGTTTCGGTGCCGGTATGAGCACCGACGCCCGCCGTCGGTTGGGAGCGATCACCGCCCTGGTGCTGGGACTTTTCGTAGGTCTGACACTGCTCCCCATCCCAATCACCGGCCCTGTGGGGCGGGATATGGGACATGGACTCTGGCAGATTCTCGGCGCAGGCGCTCTGGGCATTCCGCTGTTAGGGGTGGGGCTCGCCCTGGCGGGTTTTGATCGGCTGGGAAGTCTGGACATGAAGCGCTCGGCAGTCCTGATCGTGGGGTTGAGTGTCCTCATCCCCTTCCTGGTTGGCGTGCTCGCGCGCGTGGGCCCCGCGGATTTCGACCTGGATGTGGGCCAGCGGACGTTTACCGCACGCCTCGTGGGCGTGGTTCCTGGCTTCTTGGCAAAGACGATTGCGGGCAAGGTCGGTGTTGCCGGAGCTGTGCTCCTCGGGTTTTTGGCACTCTCTGCGCTCACCTTGGCCACGTTCGCCTGGCATCCGCTGCAACGGCTGGAGAAGGGCGGGGAAGCCGGAAAGCGGGGAAGCGGGGAAGGAACGAGGGTAGCGGACGTCGAAGCGGGAGAGGGTAGTAAGGGCAAGAGAGGTCGGATTAAACGTGAGCCTTCTGCAATCGAGAGCCAGGCGACCGCAGATCAACCGTGGTCCCCACCGGTCGTTGTTCCCGGCGTGCCCCGCTCTGAATCGCAGAGCCGAAAACCAAAGAAATCCAAGCGCTCCGACGCTGACGCAGGTACCGCGGTTATCGATGAGGAATCCGACCTCCCTCCCGTCGAGCTCCTGACCGCCCCGTCGGATCAGGATATCGATGCGGGTGAGGCGCAGCTCGATCGCCTCGGGGAATCTCTCATCGACACCCTGCGCACCTTTAAGGTGGAAGGACGACGGGGTCCTCGCACGACCGGTCCGGTGGTGACGCAGTTCGAGGTGGTTCCTGCCCCGGGGGTGAAAGCGGGTCGCATCGGGGCGCTGGCGGACGATCTTGCAATTGCCATGCGGGTTCCTTCGGTTCGGGTCGCGCCCATTCCAGGCAAAGGTGCCGTCGGAGTCGAGATCCCCAACCCCGTTGCCCGCATCGTCACCCTCCGAGAGCTCATCGATTCCGATGAATGGCAGGGGCGACGGGCAGTCCTTCCGATTGCGCTGGGACATGATCTCGAAGGCAAGCCAGTCATCGCCGATCTCACGAAAATGCCCCACCTGCTCATCGCAGGCGCCACGGGCACCGGAAAGTCGGTGACTATCAACACCATCATCACGAGCCTCATCTACCGGTACACTCAGAAGCAGCTTCGGTTTCTGATGATCGATCCCAAGATGGTCGAGCTGTCGATGTACAACGCGCTTCCTCATCTGCGGCATAAGGTGGTGACCAACAACCACGACGCCGCTACCGTGCTCAAGTGGGCGGTGCTCGAGATGCAGCGGCGGTACGAGTTGCTCCAAGCCAATGGAGCGCGCAACATCGCGGACTTCAATCGCAAGGTCGAAGAGGGGAAACCGCTGAGGAATCCGCCCCGTCCCAAGCCGACACTTACGACTGTGAACGCCGAGGCGCCCGATACCCCGCCCGACTCACCCGTTGACGACGTGTACCAGGAGGGCGTCCTCCCATTCGTCGTGATGATCATTGACGAGTTGGCCGATCTCATGATGACGGTGCAAGGCGAGGTGGAGACGCCGCTCGCGATCCTGGCCCAGAAAGCGCGAGCGATCGGTATTCATCTGGTTCTGGCCACGCAACGGCCATCGGTGAACGTGATTACCGGACTGATCAAGGCAAACTTTCCCAGCCGAATCGCATTCCGAGTGGCGTCCAAGGTGGACAGTCGGACGATTCTGGATCAGAACGGCGCCGAGGCTCTACTGGGGAACGGCGACATGCTGTTCCTGCCGCCGGGCAAGAGCGAGCCCATGCGGCTGCAAGGGGCATACATCAGCACTGACGAGTCCGAGCGGGTCATGGATTGGTATTCGGCACGTCGGGCGGGCCGCCGGGCTGCGCACGAAGCGCTCGAGGCCCAGGAGGCGGATATCCTGGAACTGGTTCGGGCTCAGGAGGGAGAGAGCGAGCTCGCCGGTGACTCCGAAGGGGGAGAACGCGACCCGCTATTCCGCGAGGCTGCAGAGGCGTGTCTCCAGAACCTCGGCGGCTCTACGTCGCTGTTGCAGCGGCGGCTTAGGATCGGTTACGGGCGAGCCGCTCGCATCATCGACCAGCTGCACTATGCGGGCATCCTTGGCCCGCCTGACGGCAGCAAGCCCCGGGATGTGCTGATCGGGTTCGACCAGCTGGATGAGTACTGCGGGTGAGAGGCGGGGAAGCGGGGCAGCGGGGAAGCGGGGCAGCGGGTAAGTACAAGCCTTTGACCAACCAGGATCCCCCAGTCCTGACCGCGGTCACCCGGTCTGTCGTAGCATCCTATGAAATCGGCACAGCCTTTTTACCCGGCTGGAGTGCGCGCGGTCTGCCGTACGCGCCGCTCGCCCCGTGCGCCATAGTACCCGATCAGCGCACCAAAGATCAGCATCACCCCGCCCCAGATTCCATTCAACCGGCCAGCGCTGGTACTCAGTCCATCGACGGCGACCCCGTGGCCGACTAGTAGCAGGCCGACCAGAACGAAGAGACCGCTAATCGGTAGTCGCACGTCGAGCGGCATACGCCCTCCAGAAGATTCGCCGTCGCAAAATTCCGAGATCTACCAGAATATGATGTTCAGAACGAGCGTGGCTACCAGCACGAAGGTGGCAAGGACCGCCGGTCGGGCATACCAGGCCAGCTGTGCATCGGTCGCGCCGGCTCGGGGGGTGAGGGAATACACCAGGCCGCGCAGCTCAGCTTCCGGTCGCGGCCGCGTGAGCAAGCTGACGAAGGTCGTGACGACCGCGCAGGTGGTGAAGGCTGCAATGGCGGTCCAGAAGGTCTGCGCCAGCTCGCTCGGGAAGGTGTGCAGCAGACCGAAGTAGCCGCCCTTTACTCCCACCCCGGCACCGGCCGGCAGTGTCAAACCGTGATGGACTGCGGCAGCAAGCGTTCCTGCGACGAGACCCAGGAAGGCCCCATGCCCCGTCGTCCGACGCCAGAACATCCCCAACGCAAAAGTAGCGAAGAGCGGAGCGTTGACGAAGGCAAACACCAGCTGCAGTACATCCATGATGTTGTTGAACGACCGCGCGACGTAGGCCGCGCCGATGGAGAGCAGTACTCCACCGACTGTGGCAGCTCGCCCAACCCAGAGATAATGGGCGTCGGATGCCCGTGGGCGCAGATAGCTCTGGTAGATATCGTAGGTCCACACGGTGTTGAATGCGGTCACGTTCCCGGCCATACCGGACATGAACGACGCGAGCAAGGCAGTGAGGCCAAGCCCCAGCATGCCGTTCGGGAAGTAGTGCAGCAACATCGATGGGGTGGCCAGATCGTAGTCGAGCACCTGGCGCCCGTGGGCGTCGAGGAGCGGCTGCAGGGTGCTCCCCAGCTTGGGTGGAATCAGAGAAGCGCTTCCCGAGGCGGTCAGTGCGAATGCGATCATACCAGGAAGAATGACCAAGGCGGGGAAAAGCATTTTCGGGACCGCCGCAATGAGTGGTGTGCGGCGGGCCGCAGTGATCGAGTCGGCAGCCATGGCGCGCTGTACCACCAGGAAGTCGGTGCACCAATAGCCGAACGAGAGCACGAAGCCGAGACCCATCAGCAGGCCGACCCACTCCACTCCCACCGGATTTTGGGAGGGATCGCCGAGATACCTCCAGGCATGGGTATACGCTCCTGGGGGGAAGCTGCGGGCCGCGGCGACTTCCGAGAGCCGGGCAGAGAGACCGGCCCAGCCACCGACGTCGTGCAAGCCCAGCATGACAAGCGGGAGGAGTCCAGCGACGATGAGGCAGAACTGCAGGACTTCGTTGTAGATGGCACTGGTAAGACCACCCAGGGTGGTATAGGCCAGCACCACCCCGGCTGCCGCTAACATGCTCGCGTCCATGTCCCAGCCGAGCAGCAGATTGAAGAGCTTTCCCATAGCGTACATGGAAACGCCGGAAGAGAAAACCGTCATTACGGCGAAGGAGCAGGCGTTGAACGCGCGAGTCTTCTCGTCGAAGCGAAGGCGCAGGTACTCGGGGACGCTGCGGGCGCGCGACCCATAGTAGAACGGCATCATGAACAGCGCCACAAATACCATTGCTGGGATGGCGCCCACCCAATAGAAATGGGCGGTGGCAATCCCGTACTTGGCGCCGGAGGCTCCCATCCCGATCACCTCCTGTGCCCCGAGGTTGGCCGATACAAAGGCCAGTCCCGCCACCCAGGCCGGCGTCCGCCGCCCGGCTTCGAAGAAATCCTTACTGGTGTGCACCGAGCGGCGGACCAGCCAGCCGACTGCGATCACGAAGACGAAGTAGACTGCGATGACAGCGTAGTCGACAGCCGCCAGCCCCCCAGTTCTCATAGACTCCTCAGGAAGGCCAGGTCCTCTGAACCGGGCATGTTGGTAATGCGGTTTCCCTCAACGTGAGACCAGCAAATGGGTGCGACACATCCTTGGGCAAGGTGCGGCGCTCAGTGGCCTGCAAATATATGCCAGACCGGGCGCGCGCAGGCACCTCGGCAGGCCCGGTTTTCAGCATTGCGCGATTATCCGCCCCGTCTCGCAGCAGTCAGATTTTCCCGCCGCCATCTGGCGGATTACTGTAGGCCATGTCCTCACATCGCCGGTTTATCCCGGTCAAGGAATGGGAAGACCAGCGTCAGCTCCTCGGCCTGGAGGGAGAACGCATCGCAATCGCCTTTCTCACCTCGTGTGGGTGGTCGCTCGAGTCCCATCGCTTCAAGCTCGGCCGCCACGACGTGGATCTGGTCGTGCGGCGGGGCAAGACGGTGGCCTTCGTCGAGGTGAAGACCCGTCGAACCCGGACGTGCGGCACTGGTCTGGAGGCGGTGAACCGGCGGAAGCAGCGCGACATTGCCCGGGTCGCCAGCGTGTGGGTGCTGAGATACGGCCGTCCGGACGACGAATATCGTTTCGACCTAGTGGCGGTCGAGAACCCCGGTGGCGCCGCACCGGTGGTGGAGCACGTGGGTGACGCGTGGAGACTTGCGGGCCGTTGGGGTTAGAAAGTGACCTAATTTAGGTCACAAAAAGCTATTGCTTCGGCTTGCCTTCGGTATTAGCTTGGAGCCGCAATAAAATCTGTAGCAAAATAGGTCACTTTTTCACTGCCGAGGATATAATGGCTGCTGCTCAGGACGAAACCCGGCTCGAAGCCGACCGTCGCAAGGCGCTGGGGCTGGCTATCTCCCAGATCGAGAAACAGCTCGGTAAGGGAGCCATCATGCGGATGGGCGGCGACTCGCCCCGGGTGAAGGTAGCCGCCATTCCGACCGGAGCCATCAACCTCGACGCTGCCACCGGGGTCGGCGGAATTCCTCGGGGGCGGATCACCGAGATCTATGGCCCGGAATCGTCCGGCAAAACCACCCTCACGCTGCACCTGGCGGCCAACGTCCAGAAGATGGGTGGCGTCGCCGCCTATGTCGATGCGGAGCACGCGCTCGACATCGAGTACGCCAAGAAGCTCGGCGTCGATATTGAAAATCTCCTGGTCTCCCAACCCGACACCGGCGAGCAGGCGCTCGAAATCGTCGAGATTCTGGTTCGCTCCGGCGCAGTCGATCTCGTTGTGATTGACTCGGTCGCCGCCCTGGTGCCCAAGGCCGAGATCGAAGGAGAGATGGGAGACAGTCACGTCGGCCTGCAAGCCCGGCTGATGAGCCAGGCGCTGAGGAAGCTGGCTGGTGCCATCAACCGGTCGAATTGCGCGGTGGTGTTCATCAACCAGCTCCGTGAAAAGATCGGGGTCATGTTCGGCAACCCGGAGACGACCACCGGCGGCAAGGCGCTCAAATTCTACGCGTCGCTGCGGCTGGACATCCGACGCATTGGTCCCGTCAAGGAACGGGAAACGGTGATCGGCAATCACGTCCGGGTCAAGGTAGTCAAGAACAAGGTCGCCCCTCCATTCCGCCAGGCTGAGTTCGACGTGATGTTCGACGAGGGAATCAGTCACACGTCGCTGCTGGTGGATCTGGCGTCGGAAGCCGGCATCATCCAGAAGTCCGGTGCGTGGTACTCCTATGGCGATCAGCGGATCGGCCAGGGTAGGGAGAACGCCAAGCTGTTCCTGCGCGACAATCCGGTGCTCCTGACCGAGGTCGAAGGAAAGGTCAAAGAGCTGCTCGGCATGCGTCCCGCCGCCGGAGTTGGTGCGGGAGCCGGAGTGGGCAGTGGGGACGAGGCGGACGACTGACCGGTGACCCTTCCCTCTCGAATTACCGCTCTGGAAATCGATCCCCGCCGGCCGGGGGCGGTTCGGCTGGAGATCGACGGGAATCGTTTCGGAGCGGTGTCCCGTGAGATAGCCAGCGCTGAAGGTCTGGCGGTAGGTCGAGAGGTCGATCCGGCCCTGCACGAACGCCTGAGTACCGCCGCGGACATCGAGGCGGCCTACCGAACCGTGCTGCGGGCTCTCGAGGTTCGCTCGTATGCCAAGGGCGACCTCACGCGACGGCTACAACGGAAGGGACATACCCGCGCCGCCGTCGAGGCGGCAGTGGCGCGGGCGTCCGAGCTGGGACTGCTCGACGACGCATCCTTCGCGCGTAGCTACGTCGAGAGTCGAGCCGCTCGGGGGCGCGGCCCCACCCGGCTGACCCGGGATCTGCTCTCGATGGGGGTCGACCGCTCCCTGATCGAGCGCGCTCTGGCGGCACACTGGCCGGAAGGAAGCGACCGGACGGTTGTACCACTCACGCTGGCGCAGAAGCGGGCGGCACAACTGGGCTCCCTGCCGCGGCAGACCAAGCGCCGGCGGGTCGTCGCGTATCTCGCCCGGCGCGGGTTCAGCGGTCGAGACATCACCGAGCTGGTGGACAAAGTCGTCTAGAAGGTCGCGACCCTTCGCCGCTCCGCCTATATTTTTCCGGATGAACTCCGGAACCATTCGTCGTCTCTTCCTCGACTTCTTCGTCGACCGGGGGCACCGCGAGGTGCCTTCTTCGTCTTTAGCACCTGCTGACGATCCCACCCTCCTATTTACCAACGCGGGCATGGTGCAGTTCAAGCGCGTGTTTCTGGGACAGGAACACCGGGACTATGTCCGAGCGACCACCTGCCAGAAGTGCGTGCGCGCCGGTGGCAAGCACAACGACCTCGAGCAAGTCGGACACACCAAGCGGCATCATACCTTCTTCGAGATGCTGGGGAACTTCTCGTTTGGCGATTACTTCAAGCGTGACGCGATTGCGTATGCTTGGGAGTTCGTCACTAGTCCTTCCTATCTCGGCATCGCTCCCGACCGGCTGCGGGTGACGGTGCATCACACTGATCACGAAGCCCGGGAGCTCTGGCGGGAAATCTCCGGTCTTCCGGATCATCGGATCTACGGGCTCGGCGACGCGGACAACTTCTGGCAGATGGGCGACACCGGCCCGTGCGGGCCGTGCAGCGAAATTTTTGTGGATCTGGAGTCAGCGGGGAAGCGGGAAAGCGGGGACGCCTGGAAGCAAGAGATCATCCCCCAGGAGGAGTTTGAGCGACTGGCCGAAGAAGGTCGATTCCTGGAGATCTGGAATCTGGTCTTCATGCAGTTCGACCGGTCGGCGGACGGGGTGCTTACTCCGTTGCCGAAGCCGTCGGTCGATACCGGCGCCGGCCTGGAGCGCATTGCTGCGGTGATGCAGGGGGAGGACGACAACTTCCACACCGATCTCTTTTTGCCCCTGATCGATCGGGTGGGCGAGCTGGTCGGTCGTTCGTACGACCGAAGCGCGGAGAATCGGGCCTCGTATCGCGTACTGGCCGATCACTCCCGCGCGGTCAGCTTTCTGCTGGCGGACGGGGTGTATCCCAGCAACGAAGGTCGAGGGTATGTGCTGCGCCGGATTCTCCGCAGGGCAGTGCGTCACGCCTGGCTGCTGGGACGCCGAGAGCCCACGCTCGCGCCACTTACCACCATCGTGGTCGAACAGATGGGGAGCGTCTATCCGGAGCTCTCCGCCAAGGCATCGTACCTCCATGAGGTCACGGAGACGGAGGAGCGGAGGTTCCTGGAGACAATCGAAGGCGGTCTCAAGAGGCTCGAGGAAATCTTCGCCTCTGGCTCGAGGACCATCGCCGGGGCCGAGGCGTTCAAGCTCTACGATACCTTTGGGTTTCCCATCGATTTAACCCAGATCATTGCCGGCGAGCGTGGGGTAGAGGTCGATCTCCCCGGGTTCGAGCGCGCCCTGGAGGAGCAGCGCCAGCGCTCCCGAGATGCTCGAGTCACCCCGGGCGCGGGAACAGTCGCACCCAAGGGCCGAGCGCCCGCGGTGCATGTTTCCAAGCCGGGGCAGTGGCGCAGCGTCAAGCGCGGCAAGCAGAAGTTCGTTGGCTATCAGAAGACCGAAGCCGATACTGACGTACTCGCCTTCCGGCAAGAGGGGCCACGGCTCGAACTGGTGCTCCGGGAAAACCCGTTTTACGTGGAGTCGGGCGGCCAGGTGAGCGACACCGGTGCCGTTGGAGGTCAGGATTGGTCGCTTGCCATCGACTCGGTGCGGAAAGATCCCAAAGGGACGGTCGTCAGCGGAGCGTTCGAGGACGAGTTCGAGCCGACATCCCTCCACGCGGCGGTAGACGCTCCGAGGCGCCACGACATCGAGCGAAACCACAGCGCGACGCACTTGATTCATTATGTCCTGCGGAAACGGCTCGGTACCCACGTACGCCAGCAGGGTTCCCTGGTGGAGCCGGAGCGGCTTCGCTTCGACTTCTCCCATCATGGGCCAATCGATGCAGCCACACTCCAGGCAATCGAGTCCGAGGCGAACGACCTGATCCTTGCCAACGACCCAGTCACCACGCGCGAGATGCCGTATCAAGATGCGCTAGCCCTCGGAGCGATGGCCTTCTTTTCGGAGAAGTATGGCAGTCTCGTGAGAGTCGTCGGGATGGGCCCGTCTCTGGAGCTCTGCGGTGGCACTCACGTACGGACTACGGGTCAGATCGGCACCTTCCGCTTCTCCGGGCAGACCGGCGTTGCCGCAGGAGTCAGACGCATCGAAGCGGTCACCGGTGCCGGCGCGCTGCGCGCTGTGCGGGAGCTGGAACAACAGCTCGCGGCGGTATCCGAAGCGCTCAAGGCACAGCCGGAGCACCTCCTGCGTCGGGTAGAGCAGTTGCTGGAGGAACGCCACCGTCTGGAAGCTCGCCTGGCGGAGGTGGTCCGCAGTGGCAGCGGATCAGCGCTCCGCGGCGAAGTGTCGAATGTTGGTGGGGTTGAGCTGACGATTGCCGACATCACCACCGATGATCGTGCTGAGCTCGGTCGCCTGGCGGATAGCTTCCGGGAGGGCCGGCGGAGCGCGATCCTCGTACTGTTTAGTTCCGGCGGTCGGGGGTCGATCCACGTCACTTTGACTGAGGACCTGGTGAGCGCGGGCCGCAAGGCCGCTGACCTGGTCAACCGGATCGCGGCCCTGAGTGGTGGGAAGGGAGGCGGACGGCCTTCGTTCGCGTCTGCCGGAGCCGGAGATCCGGCTCGATTGGGAGCCGCTCGCGCCGCTACGCCCGACCTCGTCAGCGGCTGGCTGGACGACCGTCAGGTGGCAGAAGTCCGTGGCACCTGACGTGGACCGTGACTGGCTGCACCAGCGTACCCGTCAGGGCCCTGCAGCACTCCGGTCACGGGTTCACGAGTATGCCCGGGTCGCCACCGGTGGCACGCTTGCCGAAACTCTCGCCGTCGCGGCACAGACGGCGCTGGCTCATGTCCTCTCCCATCCCGGCGATCGCTCCGTCGCACTCGATTTGCTGGCGGCCGATGCCCTCATTACACTGGCGCTTCTGGCGCAGGCGGAAAACGCTCCCCAGGACCTCGAGCGATTCGCCGGATCGGTGCTACTCGCGACCCGGTCGGACGCGTGATCGATCTTCATTCCCACCTTCTTCCCGCGGTGGATGACGGATCGCGATCGGTGGAGCAGTCGGTCAAGGTGCTGGGAACGATGGGTCGCGAGGGAGTCACTGCGGTCTGCCTCACGCCCCATCTGCGGGCTACCCATGCGGGGGCCGGTCCTCCCGCGGCGCACCAACGAGCGTTCGAGGCGCTCCGGGCCCAGGCGCCCGCCACTCCCAGCCTCTACCAGGGCGCGGAGGTGATGCTGGATCATCCGCTCCCCCGTTCGGTCGCGCTGGCGCGCAACGTGACGCTGGCCGGAAGCCGCTACATTCTCGTCGAGTTCCCCCGTCTGGTTTCCAACGATCTCGTAAACAACGCCGTGGCTCAGGTGGTTGACCTGGGGCTCACCCCGCTGGTGGCACACCCGGAGCGCTACAGCTGTTGCTCGGTCGAGACGGTACGGCACTGGCGTTCATTGGGTGCAAAGATGCAAGTGGATTCGACCACGCTGCTGATGGCTCAGGCGCGGGGTCAGCGAGCCCGACAGCTCGTCGCCGAAGGTCTCGCGGACATTCTCGCGGCCGACAATCATGGAGACGAGCGCACCATCGCGACCGGCGCCCGATTTTTACGGGCGCAGGACGGAGACGAGCAAGTGGACTTGCTCGTGGTCCGCAACCCCGGCTCGATTCTGGCGGACACCCCGCTCAGTCCGGTACCGCCGCTCAAAATTCGCCAGAGCTGGATGCGGCGAATCAAGGAGTTTCTCGAGGGCGGCAGGTGAGCCGGGAGCACATCGAACGAGGGCTGGACACCCTGGGGCGTGCTGCGACGGCGTCAAAGCAATTGAGCGCGCAGGTCGTCACGGTGGCTTCCCGCTACGCCGCGGTGCTGCGAAATGGTGGGACGCTTTTCTTTTGTGGCAACGGCGGAAGCGCCGCTGATGCCCAGCATGTAGCCGCTGAGTATGTAGTCCGTTATTCCGCCGACCGTCGTGCCTTTGCTGCCATCGCCCTCACGACCGACAGCTCCATCCTGACCGCCGCCGGCAACGATTTTTCCTTTGAACAGGTCTTTGCCCGCCAGGTAGAGGCGCTCTGCGGACCGGGCGATCTCTTGGTGCTGCACAGCACCAGTGGCCAGAGTGGCAACCTGCTGGCCGCCGCCAGGATGGCCCGGCAACGCGGAGTGCCTACTGTAGCGTTTCTGGGAAAGGGCGGGGGACCGCTGGCCGGTTTGGTGGACGAGGCGCTGATGGTTCCTTCCGACAAGACCAGTTTGGTGCAGCTCATCCAGATGGCCCTCGAGCATCTCATCGTGGAGCTGGTCGAACGCGAGCTCCTCCGCTCGTGATCGACCTTACTGGTCAGGTCGCGCTAGTCACCGGAGGCAGCCGAGGCATCGGACGCGCCGCTGCGCTGTTCCTGGCCCGAGCCGGTGCCGATGTGGCGCTCACCTTCCATACCCGCGCGGACCAAGCGGAAGCGACGGCCCACGAGATTCAAGCACTCGGGCGACGCACCTATGTGGGCGGAGGCGATCTGGGTGATCCTGAAGTCGTAGATCGATTGCTGGCCGGCATCCGTCGCGAGTTCGGGCAGCTGAATATCTTCGTGGCGAATGCAGGGGTGTGGCCTGCGGAAGAGCGCTCCATCGCGAGCCTGTCGCTGGCTCGTTGGCGCAGCACCTTAACAGCGAATCTCGATTCCGTATTCCTCACCACTCGGGCGGTGCTAGGGCTCATGCGACGTGGAGGTCGGGTGGTAATCGTGTCCAGCACCGCCGGCCAGCGAGGCGAGGCGTTTCACGCCGATTACGCAGCGACGAAGGGCGCGTTGATCTCCTTGACCAAGTCGCTCGCGGTTGAGTGTGCTCCTGACATCATGGTGAATTGCGTCGCTCCCGGCTGGGTGGACACCGAGATGAGTGCTCCCGCGTTCTCCCCGGAAAACCGGGAGCGGATCCGGCAGGGAATTCCACTCCAACGGATCGCTACTGCCGAAGATGTCGCCGGGCCGATCCTCTTCTTGTGCAGCGATCTGGCGCGCCATCTGACCGGTGAAGTGTTGAACGTGAACGGCGGCAGTGTGCTGTGCGGTTGAGGAAGCGGGGCAGCGGGAATGCGGGGAAGCGGGGAAGTCAAACTGCAGTAGACCACGAGGTCGTCTTGCGCAGGCGAAACCAACTGTCCCGCTTCCCCGCTTCCCTGCTGTCCCGCTGCCCATGATCCACCTCCTCTTCACCGGCGGCACCATCTCCATGCAGCGGGACCCAGCTGCCGGCGGGAACGTCCCCGCCCACGCCGGAGATTCGTTGGTCGGATTCACCCCGGGGCTCAACGCGATCGGAGCCTATCGCGTCGAGAACTGGGCCATGGTCCCGGCCTGTCATCTCGGGCCCGAGCGGTTGTGGGAGCTCCGGGAGCGAGTCAGGCAAGTTGCCGAATCCGGGGAAGTGCAGGGGATCGTGATCACTCACGGTACCGATACCATAGAGGAGACCGCCTACCTTCTCGATCGTACGCTCGATCCCAGCGTGCCGGTTGTCATTACCGGAGCGATGCGAACATCGGGCGATCCCAACTGGGACGGCCCTACGAACCTATTTCACGCTGCCAAGGTTGCGGCGGATCCACGAAGCAGAGGGCGCGGCGTCCTGGTGGTCTTTCAGGGAAGGATCTTCGCTGGCGGCACCGCGGTGAAGGTCCACGCGACCGACCTCGACGCCTTCGCTGCCCCGCACGCTGCTCCCCTGGGGAGCGTGATCGACGGCGATCTGGAGTACCATCCGCAACCCCGGATGGAGAACAGTTTCACCCGGCTCCCCGGTCGCCCTCGGCTCCAGCCTGGAGGGCTCCGGGCTCGAGTTGCCCTGATTCCGGTCGTGGTAGGTGACGACGGTCGTCTGTTGGACCTCGCCCGTTCCCAGTACGATGGTGTGGTGGTGGAGGCGTTCGGCAGCGGAAACGTCCCGCCCGGTGCGGTGCCGGCCATGCGACGATGGTTGTCCGATCGCAAACCGGTAGTCCTGGCCACGCGCTGCCATCTCGGGGTGGTTACACCGGTATATGCCTTTGAAGGTGGTGGGAGCCGGCTGGTCCAGATGGGAGCGGTTCCCGCGGGTCCCAGGGCTCCCTCTCAGGCGAGGATGGAACTGACTATCGCCCTGTCTGCCGGCGTTCCCTACGGGAGCTAGCGTGAGCTCCTCGGCGCCACTCGATGTTCCCGTTCCCATTCTCCAGATCGCGCGGACTCTGGAGGACGCGGGATTCGAGGCCTGGTGTGTCGGAGGATCCTTGCGCGACACCTTACTGGGCTATCCGCACTCCGATTACGACATCGCTACCTCCGCGACGCCGGAGCAGGTGCAACGTCTGTTCCCTCGAACCATCGCCGTTGGGATCAAGTACGGCACGGTTGGAGTGCTCGACCAGCACCGCACTCTCCACGAGGTCACGACGTTCCGACGTGACGTGGTGACCGATGGACGTCATGCAGTGGTCCAGTACGGGGCCTCGCTGGAGGAGGACCTCGCCCGCCGGGACTTCACGATCAACGCGATCGCCTACCATCCACTGCGTCACGAGTGGCGCGACCCGTTCGAAGGGGCGCGAGACCTGCGCGCCGGCGTCGTTCGAGCTGTAGGAGCTCCGGACCAGCGTTTTCAGGAGGATTTCCTTCGCATCCTACGGGGACTCAGGTTTGCCGCACGGTTCGGCTTTCAGATCGAGCCTTCAACCTGGAATGCGGCCCGAAGCGCCGTGCCGGGCCTGGCCCAGCTCTCGGCGGAGCGGGTACGCGATGAGTGGTTCAAGGGACTCCAGACCGCGATGTCGGTGAAGCGGCTGGTCTCGCTCTGGATCGATGTGGGTGCGGCTCGGGTGTGGTTGCCCGAGCTCGAGACCGGTTCCCTGCACGCGGGCACTGTCCCCGAGCCCCCAGCAGAAGCGCGCGACCCGGTTTTGTTGACCGCTCTCGCCATGAAGACGCCAAGCACGGTCCTCAGCCGGCTCAAAGCATCCAGCGCGCAGATCGACCGGGCTGCCGCGATGGAATCGTCTCCCGCAGCGCCCGCGGGATCTGATCCGGTGTCGGTGCGACAGTGGCTATCGCTCGTCGGCGCGGCGGCCGATGACCTGACTGACCTCTGGAAGTTGAGGCAGGGACAGGAAGCGCCGTGGGCCGAACTCATGGCGACGGTGCGGGCACGAAAAGACCCGCTCACCCGGTCCGATCTCGCTATCACCGGAACCGATCTCCTGGCCTTGGGCATTAGTGGGCCGAAGATCGGCACGACGCTGTCGGCACTGCTGGACCGGGTGCTCGAGGAGCCCTCGCTCAATACTCGTGACGCGCTCCTCGCATTGGCGAGAGACCTGTCGTGACCCCGCTTGGTTTCGCGCTGATCGCAGCGTTGGGAAATGTGGTTGGCGCCCTGGCGGTCGTTCGCCACTTACGCCGTGGCCTTCGAGCAATCGACGCCTGTCTCGGGTTTGGGGCTGGATTCATGCTGGCCGTCACCCTCCTGGGAGTGCTGCCTCAGGTACTGGACCGCCCTTCCAGCGCTGCGCTGTACGTCCTGGTGGGATACCTCGCCGTCCACTTCGCCCAACATGTCTTCACGCCTCATTTTCACTTTGGCGAAGAGACCCATCATCTCAGCCCATCAGCCGGGTGGTCTGCATTGCTTGGGCTCACCCTCCATACCTTCTTCGATGGTGTCGCGATCGCCAGCGGCTTTCTGGTCTCCAGCCAACTCGGCATCTTGCTCTTTCTGGCTGTCCTGCTGCACAAGCTTCCCGAAGGTGTCACCATCGCGAGCGTCATCGTGGCGGGAGGTCAAAGCCGTCGCCAGGCGGTCGGCGGCGCGGCGGTGCTCGGTGGGGCCACCATTCTCGGCGTCCTGCTCACCGAGCATGTTCAGCCACTGGCCCAACATGGGCTCGCGCTGTCGGCTGGCGTGACCCTCTATGTGGCGGCATCGAACCTGGTGCCCGAATTTCAGGCGAAACGGGGGTGGCTCACCGCTGTGGCATTTTTTGGAGGCGCCGTGGGATTCTTCGTGACCGAACGGCTTCTGGCGGGATGGTTGCCGCAGCGATAGGAGGCAGTCTGAAGCGAGGCTCTCACGGTGCCACGTAAGCGGCCTCCTCCAAGGCAGGTCTCCCTCTTTGCCGGGGGCAGGGAAACCCGCCCGCTCGCGGCCAGAATGCGGCCGGCGACATTGGATGAGTTTGTAGGCCAGGAACATCTGCTAGGCGCTGGCAAGCCGCTTCGGGATGCCATCGAGCGCGGCATGCCAGGATCGATGATTTTCTGGGGCCCTCCCGGCAGCGGGAAGACGACCCTGGCCCATCTGGTCGCCAGCTCAACCGAGCGAGTGTTTGTGCCTTTCAGTGCCGTGACGGAGGGCGTGCCACGGATTCGCGAGATCCTGGGCGAAGCGCGCGCACGGCTCGACGCCGGTGGTCCCGAAACCATCCTTTTCATTGACGAAATCCACCGACTGAACAAGGCGCAACAGGACAGCCTTCTGCCACCGGCCGAGGACGGCACAATCACCCTGATTGGCGCGACCACCGAGAACCCGAGCTTTGAGGTCATTGGCGCGCTGCTCTCCCGCACCCGCGTGTTCGTGCTCAATCCGCTGAGCTCCGACGACATCGAGCGTTTGGTACAGCGCGCTCTGACCGACCAGGAGCGGGGTGTGGGCGCGCTCCAGCTCGAGCTAGATCCGGCAGCCTTGACCCTGATGGCCGCCGAAGCCGATGGTGATGCTCGACGCGCGCTCACCGTGCTCGAGGCCGCGGCGGCGCACGTGGGTCAGGGCGGCCGGATCACCGTCGAGGTCGCGCAGGACGCGATGCAACGACGCTTTGCGCGGTACGACAAGGCTGGGGAAGAACACTTCAACCTGCTCTCGGCCTATCACAAGTCGCTGCGAGGAAGCGATCCACAAGGGGCCTTGTATTGGATGGCTCGGATGCTGGACGGGGGAGAAGACCCCATGACGTTATTCCGCCGGGCGATTGCAATGGCCGCGGAGGACATCGGGCTGGCCGACCCCAATGCCCTGATCATGGCGGTGGCGGCGCGGGACGCCTTTCACATGCTGGGACCTCCCGAGGGCTATCTGCCTCTGGCTGAAATGACGATCTATCTCGCCACGGCACCCAAGTCCAACAGCGCCAAAGTCGCGCTTGGCGCCGCAATGGATGCCGCACGGAACACTCCGGCTGCGCCCGTCCCATTGCACATCCGGAACGCACCGACACCACTGATGAAGGAGTTGGGGTACAACCAGGGCTACCAGTACGCTCACAACTCGCCCGAGGCATATATCCCGCAGGAATACCTGCCGGATCAGCTGCGGGACGCCATGTTTTACCTGCCGGGCTCCTTCGGCCACGAAAAGAAGATCGCGGAGCGACTGGAGTGGTGGGCCCGCCTAAAACGGGAGCAAGCGGGGGAGCAAGGCGCCGAGGAGTAGGGTTGTTCGTTTAGGTGTGACACAGGGCACTGTCCTTGCAAGCCGCTCCAGCCAACGTCATTCGATGGGACGTGTGCTGGAAACTTTTCGCTATGTGGAGGCCTATATTCGGAGACTGGACCCCGGCCGAGGGCCCCAATGAGGCACCGTCCAACGTGGACGGTGGCGCTCGTCGGAATCGCCTGTGCGGGGCTGGGAGATAACTTCAAGGAGCCTAACATTCAGCTCGACCACGCCGTGGTTCGGGGCGTGGGTCTCGCCGGCGGCAATCTAGATTTGATCGTAAAGGTGCAAAATCCCAATAACTTCACACTTTATACCGACAAGCTTGAAGTCGGCATCGATGTGGAGGGCTCGCATCTCGGCGATATCACGTATGAGGACGATTTTGCAGTCACTCAAAATGGCACAACCAAGTTGACACTCCCACTCCGGTTCGGGTGGTTCGGCGTGGCGAGCGCGGTGCGAGCGGCGCTCGGTTACGGCGATTTGCCGTACACGATGAAGGGCCAGGCTACGCTCAAGCTCCCCGGCGGCGCTCACACCGTGGTTTCATTCACTCACGAGGGCCGCGCCCTGCTGACCCGTCCCAGTGATACTGCCGGTTCCACATGAAAGGAACGGTCCCCTATTAGATCGCTGATACCAGTTCGCGACCCCATCGAGCGGGTGGTATTGGTCGCCGCCCCACGCAAGGGATCGCCCGACGCGCGGCACGTTACCGAGCACCTCGAGGAGCTGACCCGGCTGGTGGATACCGCAGGCGCCGAGGTGGTAGGCCGCATCTCTCAGCATATCATTGCTCCTAATCCCGCCACCCTGATCGGCGAGGGCAAGGTCGAAGAAGTCGCCGGTGAAGTCTCCGCCTCTGAGGCGTCGCTCGTCATCTTCGATGAAGAGCTATCCCCGGTGCAAGGGGCCAATCTCGAGCGCGAGCTCAAAGTTCGGGTGATGGATCGGGCCGAGGTGATTCTGGACATCTTCTCCACCCGCGCCCGCAGTCACGAGGCCAAGCTCCAGGTCGAGCTGGCTCAACTCGAGTATCTGCTTCCGCGGCTCACCCGCATGTGGACCCACCTCTCCCGGATTCGAGGCGGCATCGGCTTGCGTGGTCCAGGAGAAACTCAGCTGGAGACTGACCGCCGGATTATTCGCCGGAAGATTCAGGGTCTCAAGGCGAAGCTCAAAGACGTGGAGAAGCACCGGGAGAATCTGCGCTCGGGCCGGGACCCGATGCTGAGCGTTGCCCTGGTGGGATATACCAACGCGGGGAAGTCCAGCATCCTCCGGGGTCTCTCCGGCCAGCATGAGATCGTCGTGGAAGATCGGTTGTTCGCGACTTTGGACACGTTGACCAGAGAAGTCGACCTGGGCGAGGGCCAGCGCGCCCGGGTGACAGATACCGTAGGCTTCATTCGAAAGCTGCCGCACCATCTCGTGGCAAGTTTCCGAGCCACCTTGGAAGAGGCGCGTGCCGCCGACGTGCTGCTCCATGTCGTGGATTCGAGCCACCCCGATTGGGAAGGGCAGCTCCGGGTAGTGGAGAAGGTACTCGCCGAGCTCGGTCTCGCCGACCGTCCCGTCATCCTAGTGTTCAACAAGATCGATCTGGTGAACGATGCTACCGGATTTACCAAGAGGGTACGGGAGCTCTATCCCACGGCCATTATCAGCAGCACCCTCCGCACCGATGGCCTGAATGGGTTGAAGATGCGGCTCAGGGAGCTGGAACGGGCCGGCCGGGTAACGGTACGGGTCCGCCTGGAAGTAGGAGACGGAGCTCGGCTGGCGGAGCTCTACCGTGAGGGCGAGGTGCTGAGCCGGGAGCAGGATGGCGATCGCTACGAGGTGATCGTCCGACTGGAGCCTTCTCGGGCGGCGCGCCTGCGGCAGGGTGGACTCGAGGTCATTGACGCACCGGCGGAGCGGATGCGGCTTCGGAGGGCGAGTGGGTAGAAAGCGAGGCAGCGGGAAAGCGGGGCAAATCAAGCGTAAGCGGGACTAGGACAAACGTAAGCAGTGAGCGGGTCAATTCCATAGCACGAGACCCTCCGGAGCACGAGACCCTCCGGCGTCCATGACACCAGAGGGTCTTTGCTTCCTGAGTTCCCGCTTACGCTCGTCCTTGTCCCGCTCACGTTTTCGTTCTCGCGTCCCCGCTGCCCCCGCCTACTTCCCTCCGCTCAACACCTGCTCGAGGATCAGCCACCGGTTCATCCCGGCGAACTTCTGGTGCATCTTGGTCGAGGGCGGGGTACCGGCAAGCTCGTCTTCCTCGATCTGCAAATCCGCCAACGCGTCGATGCCGCTCTTCAGGAACTTTCTCAATCCCTTTTCCAGCGCCATGCCGGCAGTGCGGAAGTTGAATAGCGTCGAGAACTGGAGGATGAATCCCAGGTCCGCCAGCTGCTGATTGGTAATGAGTGTACCGGCCTTCTTCGCTTTTCCGAAATACAGCGAAGGCGACAGGTTGAACCCCAGCATCTGATCGGGATAGTACTTCCGAACTCCCTCGGCGAACTCCTGAGGCTGATCGAGCTCGGTGTTGTTGAACTCGGGCCAGATGACATCGACCCCAAGCTCGGCTGCTTCCCAGGCATCCTCGACCGCCATCTTGACGCCCCCCGGCTCGCGGTCGGGTAACGCCCCATCGATGGAGTCGGTTCGCGCGATGATTACCACGTCCACCCCCGTCGCCTGGGACGCGGCCTTGATCGCCTTGAGCTTCGCCAGCCAGTCCTTCCGTGGGACCAGCACTTTGTTACGCTTTTGCTTTCCCACATTCACGATGTGTCCGCAGGTCCGATTCGAGGGATCCTGGTTCTCCAGGTGCACCCCGCCGGCCCGCGCCCGAATCAGCTCGACTGCCAGCGTGAACGTCTGGGTCGGACCGCCGAACCCAGCTTCCATATCCACGAAGGCGGGTGGGGCTTCCAGGATCTCTTTGCCGTCGGTGTCGTAGTAGTGAGTGTTGCGTGCCCCTTCGATTCCCATCCACATCTCATGCACCAGCTTCACCATATCGTGAGAAGCGTAGACGCCGATGTCGGGGAACATGCTCTTGGTAGCTGCGAGCTGCCAGCCGCTCCCGTAGAGGGCTTTGAAGCCCAGGCGGGTCATAATCGCGGCGGTAAACGCGTCGTAGGCGCCGGCGGTATGAAGGAAGCTCTTCCGGTCTCTGGCCTCGTGCAGCAGGCGGCGCAGCTTATCGGCTGGCTGCTCGGCTTCGGGTGGCGCAAACAGCTTTTCCAAAGCCTGAGCCGGGTACACCGCGTGGGCGGAAACGGGTGGGGTCGCGGTAGCCATCGGGTGAATCTCCTTGGGGCGGCGGGCACTTTGTGAAACAATTCACAAGATAACGGTCGCCCCTGAATCTCGCCAGAGCCGCCGCCTCCTGCCAAGATACGCAATCCCTTGCAGCCTCGGCTTCTGCTATCTTCCCCGCCATCGTGGAGACCCCTGGACCGATGTTCGTCACCAAGCCCTATGTCACGGACCGGCGGATCAGGTTCGCGTTGGTCGGGTGCGGCCGGATTTCGGCTAACCACTTCGATGCCATCGAAAAGCACGCGAGCCGTGCCGAGCTGGTGGGGGTCAGCGACATAGATCCTATTGCC